>JALSNQ010000009.1 GCA_026986905.1 Thermofilaceae archaeon | reverse complement strand
GGCCTCAACGCCGCCCGATTTCAAACCACCCGCCACGGAGACAAGGCCGCCGGCCACCACGCCGGAAACCTTAGCGGAGCCAGAAATCTTCACCGTGTCCCCCCTAAGCGACCCCTCAACCCTTATGGCCCCGCTCACCTTGACTAGGTCGGCCGTAAGGTCTCCCTCAACCCTTGCACTGCCTGCCACCCTAAACTCCCGGGCCCTCATAGGCCCCTGCACCTTCAGGCTGCCACTGGCCTTCACGACCTTGTACGTGCCTCCCTGGATTACGCCGGCCCCGGCAATAGAGACCTCATCCCCCTCTACCGGGGAGGCCCCGCCCTTCAAAGCCTTCATGTACTTGTCGAACTTGTCGGCCATCAAGACTCCACCTCCTTGAAGATGTCCCTTATCTCCCTGAGAAGCTCCTTTATTTCCCGGAGCCTCTTGAGTATAAGCTCTTCAACCTCTTCATCAGACAAGTCCGCGTACTTGAGTTCCCCGCTCATTCCCCCATCCCCTTCTTCAATATGTCCCGTATCTCCTCCAGCGTCCTCTCTATCTCATCAAGCTCCTCCAGCATAGCCCTCTGCCTCGCCCGGTACATTGTAAGCTTCTCCTCCACCTCCTCCTCGCCTCCCTCCTCCTCACCCATAAACTCCAGTATAGGAAGGACAAGCGTGAAGAAGCTCAAAACACCGCCAGCTAATAGCAGCAAGAGAATGACCACTGCGCCAAAGACGGGATCCAGCTGCTTCGCCGAGACCTTCTCGATAACCTGGTATGGGAGATACACCATCAATGCGAGGCCTGCGGCGATCCCTATGATCCCAATCACAACGCTACTCGCCTTCAAGGCCTTCACCCAGCTCACGCATCCTCTCAGGCGATATCTCGACTACAAAGTTCTTCACCCTATACACCCTCTTAGTCCTGGGCCCTGGAACGTAGGTACTCTCCACGAGCCCCGCCTTCTCTAGAACCCTCAGGTGGAGATGTACCAGGGGATACGAGAGTTTAAGCTTCTTTGAAAGCTCGTAGGCGTAGCGGGGCCTTACGGAGAGCAGCGCCAATATCTCAAGCCTCACGGGGTTCGCGAGCACCTGCAACACCTCTGCAAGCTTTTTGAGCTCATCTCTAGCTCCCATTCAGCCATCAAGTGATAATCACACAACCCATATATAAATTATATCTTACATATATTAGACACGGGGAACCTATCAACTACACCGGGCACTAGGCGAACCACCAGAAACGCTACACCGGGAAGCACGAAACAGCGTCCCCGGAGTAGGAAAAGGCCTAGAGCTTTTCTCCAACGTAACGCTTGACCCACACGACTAGCGTCTCATAGCTACTCCTACCCCTCTCCGTAAGCTCCACGTACTCGCCGTCCTTCTCCCTAGCAACCCTCACAAGGCCTCTTTCAACAAGCCATTCAAGATACCTCTTAAAAGCAGGATAATTTAGCCTACTATATAGCTGCAGCCTAGTTTTCTTCATCCGCCCCTCCTCGTGGAGAGCGTCAAGTATACGCGCGACCACAATAAGGTCCACACGCATGTAAGACTCATATAGAGTCTAGGGAAAACCGATATTAACATTCCCCGCCCCAACCCCCAGTAACATAAAACAGAATCTTTGACGGACAGAAAATAGCCGCCGATGATAAAAATGCCTCACCTATACGCACTAAAAAACGCCAAAAAGGCCTCCCAAGCCTACGCGGCACTATACGCCGCAAGCCACTACAAGAAAAACTTTATAGGCGTATACTACCACCCGGGAACCGGCAGGCTACTCCCAGTATTCAATATGCCAGCGCCGAGCCCCCGCCACTCCTGGGCCTTCCAAGAGATACAGGGAGCGGTACTAGAAGAAAGCTTCCGCATGCTATGCCCCGCCTGCGGACTCTGCTGCGCCAGGAACAGCGCCGCATTCGCCTTCCCCCACGAACTGCCACCCTATTACAGGGACAAGCTACCCCGAAAGAGTATACCCACAAAACGCTACGGCGAATTGGAGATCCTGCTCCTCGACACAGACACAGCTGGGAGATGCGTCTTCCTAGATACAGAGACGGCCAAATGCGCCCTACAGGAAAAAGGGTACATGAAACCCGTCAACTGCATGCTCCATTATTGTACAATGTTCGCCGAAAAGAAGGGAAAAATATACGTAAAAATCGGCCTAAAGAGAGAAAACAAACCTATATATCGTGAAATTACTGAAAAAGAATACCTAGCCATCGCCGATAAACTGAGGAAAAAAGCCCTAAAATTCGCATCACACGAGCCATCTAGAAACAGCCTCAAAAACCTCCACACGCCAAAATAACAAGACAAACGATACACCGGGCGCCGGCAACATTAACTCGCCTCAGCGGGACATTCCACAGACCTTAGTTACAAAAACGCATTTGTTGAAGCATCCGCAAACTTCGCCCAAAACCACAAAATGGTGGACCGGGGGGGACTTGAACCCCCGACCTCCCGGATGCCAACCGGACGCTCTCCCAGCCTGAGCTACCGGCCCTTCGTTTTATTTTTTACGTGGTTTTTCTAGATTCGCGTTTTTGACTACTACGTTCGAGTCCAGGTAGATAACCTGTTTAGTGCTTTTTATTTCTTTCTTTTACTAAAAACTATACTTTTATTTAGTAATTATTCAATACTATTCTATTGATATCATTAATAAAACAGATGTAATGAAAAATTACTTATAGAGTAGGGACTGCGTGGACATAAAGCCCCATACACAGCAAAACTCCCTATATTCATTCAAAAAAGTAGTGTAAAAACTGGGTGCAGCATAGGCCGCCTTTTAGATGAAGCGGAACATTATACCTTGTCCTGTACATATTCCTTCCCGATGCGGAGGCTCATCCAGGCCCTTGTCACCTCTCTAGCGAGATAGGCCGCGTGGCTCGGCATAGAGAGGAGGCTGTCGAGCCCCAGCCTCTCCGCGAGCCTCCTCGGATCCCTCACCACGTATCTCGCCGCGAGCCTGTCGAGCGGGTCTCTGTGCTCCACCACTACTCCGCCTCCCTCGACGTATACGTGGAAGTTGCCGCGGGGGTCTGGCACGAAGGCTGCGTGCGCCGCGCGGGCCTCTTCTTCCAGGAGGCGGGCCGCATCCCCCCAGTCGTGCTCGTAGACGTGGGCGGCCCCGCTTATTATCGTTATGAAGCCCGGCTCCACGTCTAGGCCCTTGTCCCTGAGCGCGGCGGCTATGCGGTGGGCTAGGACTAGCTGGCCGTAGGCGTTTAGGGGCCACCCCCTGTAGAGGTCGTGGCTCCTGAAGTAGGCTGTGTGGTTGTAGCGGCCCCCTGTGACGTCCCCTTGTATGAGCAGGAGGCAGGGCGGGTTCTCCGAGCTGCCGTCTACGCCGTGGAGCCAGGTCACGGCCACGGCCCTCCTGGTGGAGGGGGAGGAGGCCAGCTTGTCTATGAGGAGTTGTAGCTGGTCGCCGGCGGCTGGGTGCGCCCTGAGCCTCTCACCGTAGGTGTAGGACGTCCCCCGGGGCCTCTCGGGGGTGAGGAGGCTGTCCACGTGTCTCTTGAACTCGTCGGCTGGGATGTAGCGGGTAAACCTCCTCTCCAGCGAGGGCTCCCGGGGCGTCTTGAGGGTCACGACTACGTTGAGGAGCTGTTTCTGCCGCTCGCCGTACTCTGTCTCCTTCACGTACCCGAGCCGCATCGCCGCGTCCACGACCTTGACCCACGCCCTGAAGAGGCTGTACTCGAAGACCAGGTGGCCAGAGAGCTGTATGGGCCAGCTCTCGACGCCCTCGGGCTCCACGATCTCCAGGTGGAGTGGGGCGTCCCGGGGGCCGGCTGGGCGGTAGTTCTCCTCCACGGCCCTGCGCAGGGCGTCCCAGTCGCCTGCCTTGAACGCGTCCCTGAGGTCTATGAGCCTGACCCTCTCCAGTATAGGCCTTATAGTCTCGATGGGCCATGCGAGCCTGAACCCGTCGGCCTCGCCCCTGGTGAAGAGCCTTACCAGTGCCTCCCCGCTGCCGGAGAGGTCTGAGCCGAAGACTATGAGTGTGTCTATCTCTGTGTGCTCTCCCAGTGTCTGTAGGAGGTAGTTTATGCCGCGCCTAGTGTAGAGCGTGCCTACAGTGTTCACCTTGCCGGCGGCGCCGCCTAGACGCTTGACCACCACGTCTTTCATCGTCCACAGCGTGGCTACTGCGATGTTGCTGTGGGGGTTGAGCGTCGCTATGTCCTTTTTTAGAGGCATGAGACCCGTATAGCCTAGTGTCTCGGAAAAGTATTGGAGAAATGCTGACCCCGAGCCCGTACACTCTTAGTATAATAACCCCCCTACGGGTAAAATACCTGGAATGCCGGAGGACAAGAAGTATTTCCCGGTTATGGGAGAAAAAGTGTCTTCACTGGGCCTCGGCACGTGGGGTATGGGCGGAGGCTTCTGGACGCGTGACACTAGCCGTGACGAAGAGGCGGTCGCCGCCCTGCGTAGGGGGATAGAGCTTGGCGCGACGCTGATAGATACCGCCGAGATGTACGGTGCCGGGCACGCGGAGGAGCTTGTAGCCAGGGCCATAGAGGGGTTTCCGAGGGACGAGCTATTCATAGTGACGAAGCTGTGGCCTACACATGCGGCGGCCGACGAGGTCGAGAAGGCTGCTAGGGCGAGCGCCAACAGGCTGGGGACTTACATAGACCTCTACCTTCTCCACGCGCCCGCCGACGTGCCTATATGCGAGACCATGAGGGCCATGGAGAAGCTAATAGACATGGGTATTGTCCGCTTTATAGGCCTGAGCAACTTCGGGGTCGAGGCTATAGAGGAGGCGCGCTCGTGCCTCAGCAAGACGGACATAGCGGCCATACAGAACAGGCACAGCCTGATGTATAGGCGCGACGAGCGCACCGTGATACCCTATGCCGCGCGTAACGGCATGATGTACATGGCGTACACGCCGCTGGAGAAGGGCAGGCTGGCGAGGGAGCCCTTCCTGGCGGAGGTGGGGGAGAAATACGGCAAGACCGCTGCCCAGGTGGCGTTGAACTGGCAGATATGCATCGACCCCGTGGTCACTATACCCAAGGCCTCGAGGATAGAGCACGTGGAGGAGAACGTGGGCGCTATGGGGTGGCGCCTCTCTAGGGAGGACTGGGAGCTTATATCCAAGCACTACTCCGCATACCTCTAGCCTTCACGGCCGCGTCTCCGCAGCACCTTTAGTATGAAGCGTGGCGGAACCTCGTCCACGAGGTATACGGTGGGCCCGGCCCTGTAGACCTCTTTTTCCCTTGATAGCGCCGCCGCGTCCACTACGAGTACTACCGGGCGGCCCCTGGAGGCCCCTCTCCGCCAGGCGTCTCGTAGAGAGGAGGTGAGGTGCACGTATAGCCTCTTCATTGGTTTAAGCCCCTCCCTGAGTATGGCCGGCACGGCGCCCTCCCATGTCCCATGGTAGAGCGTGCCGTCGACTACTACGCGCTGGTACTGTGGTCTTACTTCGACGCTGTGGCCATACCTGGCCCTGATAAGGTCTCCTTTCAGCTCGAAGCGCCCCTTTGGGTCCAGCAGTGCTACCGCGAGCACGTGTTCGGGCCTAAGCCACCCGTATCCTCCCCGGGGCCACCTGTACCTGATAGCCCTGTATAGTTCTCCAACCTCTACGAAGCCCTCCTCGTCGAGGCTTAGGCCGGCCTCCCAGGGAAAGTGGCGCAGCAGGCCGCTCATGAGCCTGCTCAGCCTGACCCTCCTGGCCGGATCCAGGATGAGCTCTGCCGGCTTACCGCAGTGCACTGGCTCCTCGATGTAGCGGCCGCACACCCTGCACCTATATATCGGCTTCGCGGCGGGGGGAGCCACGCCTATATAAGCGCAGCCGCCGGCGTTAAATATTGGTGCAGGCCACGCCCCTTACACGCATCACTCCCAGCCTCTGCGCCCGGTGCAAGGGGGTAAGGAGGCTATGCGGCCTCCCCCGGTGCCCGCTGCTCCTAAGGGCAGCGCAGCAGTTGAGGGTCTCTGCCGAGATCGCCGGTAGAAGGGAGATCTACTCGCCGACGCCGCCCTCCATACTGGTAGGGGAACGCGGGTATCCTAGTGTTAGCGCCGGGCCGAATATAGCCCCGGGCGCAGAGGCCCCTGAACGCTACGAAAACCCCCGTGAGTGGTGGGGGAGGCTAACGCTGGAGGATATTATACGCCTGCGCACCTCGCTTGTACACTCAGCGGCCCGCATGGACGCGAGGAGGCCCTCTGGCAGGATCGCCGAGGCGATACGTGAAGCCGCCCTGTCCTCGAAGCCTGTCTACAGTGAGGTTAGGTTTAGGAAGCCTCCCCGTCCTAGCCCCCTGCTCGACCCCATGCTGAAGCCTATAGGCCTGAGGGGGGAGGTGGAGGAGATAAGGATCTCCGAGAACCCCGCTATACCGCGTAGGGTGGACGCGGTTATCGAGGAGAAGGTGCCGGCTAGGGCCGCCGTCGTGGAGCTCTATCTCCACGGCTACGACGTCTACTATCTCCAGAGGGTTCTCTCAGCGGCGCTTCTGGGCCGAAGCCCCCGTCTAGTGCCTACCAGGTGGGCGATAACGGCTGTGGACAAGACGGTCTCGGACACGCTCTTGCGGAGGGTTAGGGGCTACCCCGAGATCCCGGGATACGAGGTGTACCACGTGGAATACCTGGGGAACAGGTATACTATACTCCTAGCCCCCGCCCAGTGGAGCCTCGAGATGGTAGAGGTGTGGCTCCCCCACAGCGTATGGATGAGGGGCGAGAAGCCCTACATATACAGGGTCTACGAGTACTGGGACGGGAAGGCTAACGACATGGACGGGGGCTACTACGCCATAAGGCTACCACTCCTCGAAGCTTTAGAGGAGCGGCGCAGACAGGCGGCCGCGATAGTTGTAAGGGAGGTTACCCCCAGCTACTATGCCCCCGTCGGCTCCTGGCAGATAAGGGAGAGTATACGCAACGCGCTGCGGCGGAAACCCTTGAAGCCGCGGAGCATCGAGGAGGCCGTCAAAATACTGGATGAGCTCACGATTCTACCCGCCGAGGAGCTGCTGAGGGGGAGCCGCGTCTACGCCCTGCTCAGGGGGCAGAAACGTATAACCGACTACCTCGCTATGCAGCGGGAATCGAAAAGAAAAATTGATGATGAAAAATATTAGAAACGGTTAACCCCTCGTATAAGCCACTTCCTCTAGCTGAAGCGCTATCTCTACGGAGCGTAGCTTAAATAGGACGGCCAGCTCAGAAGCGGGCATGCTGCTCATTTTTACCCCGTTCCGATAGTATTCTCCGCCAGGCCTATACCTGGCCGCGCCATCCATTATCAAGAAGACCGGCAGCCCCGTCGGGTAGTCAACGTCCACGTACAGCCTCTCCGGCCCCTCCGCGTCGTAGTGGGCTATAGCCGCTATCCTGCAGCCACTCAGCTCCCTCAGCCTCCTAGTTAGCCTCGCGTACTCGTAGACCGCGCTCGTGTTGCGGAGCGTCTCCAGTGACGCCATCCTTGCGACCCTGCTCCCGTTGATCTCTACGGCGAGCTTCCTGTCCAAGTCGAAGACCGTCACCGAGATCCTCCTCGCCGCGGCTTCCTTCACGTTAGACAGCTTATAGTCTCCTCCCGGCTTAGCCCAGACCACGCTTAGAGGTACGCGGTCACCGGCAACGAATAGGGGGAAGAGGGCGCCCAGCCTGGTGCCGTTCGGCAGGAAGAATCCTTCGCCAGGCCTGTAAACTGTGTGGAGCATCCTGTGGACGCTTAGTTTTACGCTTACCCACTTGTTTGTGGCGTTGCCCGTGGGCTGCTGGGCCTCCCCCTCGTACACGTATTCGAAGTCTACCAGGTACTCGCCGCCACGCTTCTGCACCTTGACCAGCAGTGAGGCTTTGTCGGTGTCGCCCACGTAGTCGCGGCCATTATACTCGAAGATGAGCGGACTGTGCGCCGGCCCGAATCTGTACTTGAGCGTAAGCGTCTTAACGCGTATAGCGCCGTGCCTGTTGCACTTCTCTAGGAACTCTAGGTACATCGAGCCCCCCTTGACCGTTTGCCCCATGGGGGCGCTCGCCGTGCTTGGCAGGTTTCCTGGAGGGGCACTGCCCGTGTTTGTTCTCGTAACCAGGGAGAGTATCGCCAGTACCGCTATGAGGACGGCCGAGGCGATTATAGGGTACCTAATAATGTTCGCCCTCATGTTGACCCTCCTGCACCTGCATTATCTTGGCCGGTGGGGCCGTGACGTATGCTATGAGGGGCATATCCACGAAATTTTGTAATATTGACTATCGTCTTTCCCGAATTAACAATTATTAGGCACATTTCATTTAGGAATACTTCACATTAAATTAATATATATAATGGTATTTTAACAATGTTCTGTATAAAAATTCAATGCTCTTTCAAACATAGATATCTTATACGATACTTCCGGTTTTACATGAGCCCCGCCCACACCATGATGAAAACCAAAAATAGAGCCTCACCACGTAATTATTGCAATACCACACGCTAATCCTTAGCGGCGAGAACTGCCAGGGAGCCGAAAGGCCCCTCGCGGACATCCACCCGTCTACCGCACCTTTCTACAAGCCTCACAAGCGTGTGGCGGTCGAGAAAGTTTGCTGGAAACCCTAGGAGCCTTTCCATCAGTCTAAGCGCTTTTACCGACAGCTTGGAGAGGTCGAAGTCGAACACGGCTAGCAGGCCTCCTGGCTTCAATAGGGAGCAGGCCTCCTCTATTCCTCTTTCCGGCTCCTCTAGGTGGTGGAGCGCGTCGTGGAACACCACCGCGTCCGCAGAGCTCCCGCGTAGCGGCGGCATGCACGCCGAGCCTATAACCCTGTCTCCCCCAGGGATACTATGCATCCTTATGAGCCCCTCGTCGATATCCACTGCGACCACGTAGCTGTAGAGAGCCTGGAGCCGCGAGGCAAGTATGCCGGGCCCTGCCCCCATGTCGACGACGACCTCTCCCCCTGGAAGGTGGGAGAGCGGCCAGTCGTAGTAGCTGTGGGGTATAAGTGAGTAGAAGGCTCTCAGGAGGACGCTCATAGGCGCAGCCCCTCGAGGAAGCGGAGTGCCTCTAGGTGGTCCTTCACCCTGGCAGAGGGCTTCAGCGACCCCTCGTAGCTGTGGAACCCCTCGTAGAGTATAGTCTTTACGCCGAGCTTTCCGGCAGCTATGTCGGCTTCCTCATCGCCTATGATAACAGTCTCCTCGGGCTCCGCCCGGAGCGTAGCGAGCACGTGCCTGTAGAAGGAGGTGCTGGGCTTCCTCCACCCCACCACGTCTGAGTAGAAATGCGCGTCGAAGAGGCCCAGCAGGCCTAGCCGCTTTAACACTCTAACGGCGTGCCTCCAGCTCATAGTGTTGCTCGCCACCGAGACAGTGTAACCGTTATCTCTCGCGCCCTGCAAGAGCTGCTCCACGTGCGGAGCCTTTACCGCGTAGTCAACGTATGGCGCGAGGTAGCCCTCAACCATCGTTCTCGTAGGCCCCTCCTCCACGCCCAGCAGGTGGAGTATAGCGGCCACCTCCCCCTCCACAGTCACCTCGCGCAGCGTGGCCCGCCGTATCCTGTCGACAAGGCTCCTGCCGCGTTTGCAGGCAGAGTAGACGTCGCCTAGACTGTACGCGTAGCCTAGCCGGGATAGTTCCCGTTGAAGCACGCCCGCCCTCTGCCTCCAGAATTCCTCCATGGAGATGTTTGGGTAAAAAACCGTCCCCCAGAGGTCGACTAGTAGTAGCTTCACCTCGAACCCCGGGATAGGAAGGCTCTCCTGAGTACATCAACGTTTATCTCCGCCACCACGACGGGGATCGTGAGGCTGAACTCCGTCAGAACCCTCGGGTGGATCTCCCCCACGAAGCCTGCCTCCTCGCCGGCGATGATTATCCTGGCCGCCCTGCCGGGTATAAGGCTTGGATGCTCTAGCGGTTCAAGGCTCATTTTTAGACCGTAGAGCTCCACGAGGGATCTCAGGTGCGCCAGCGCGTCTGTCAGCGTAACCCCCCTGCCGGCTACCGCGTAGGCTAGGTGGCGCTCCTCCCTCGCGAGGTTGGCCTCGCGGTCGTCCGGTAGTACGACGTCCCCGGCCTCGAATATTTTCAAGGGATAGCCGGCGTGCTTGCTCCTGGCCAGGGTTTCTAGGAGCTGTGGTGTTATCCATGTTCTCAGCGCGTGGTACGCCTCGTGCTTGGGGTTTTCCACCTCTATAGCCTTACCGTGTAGGCCCATCTTCGTAAAGAGCGTGTTAGTGTTTGTGAACATGTAGTTGTTGACCTCTATGAAGCCCATCCCCACGAGGGTCTCCCTTAGACTCCTGGTGAAGACCTCTATGCCCGCCTCCCTGCCCGGATGCAGCGGCCTCATGATGAGTGGGGAAAGCCGGTCATAGCCGTAGGCCATGGCAACCTCCTCCACGATATCGACGGGGTGGAGTATGTCCGTCCTATAGTAGGGGAAACGCACCTCCAGTAGGGATCCGCGGGGGACGGCCTCCATCCTCATCCTGGATAGGAGCCTCGCAGTCTCCTCTAGCCCGAGGTCTACGCCCAGGATCCTGCTGGAGAGAGAGGGGTCGTAGAGTATAGCGTCCGGCTCTAGGCGGGGGCTCTCCTCCTCCCCCCACGGCCCATGCACGAGAACCCTTCCTATCTCCTTTCCCCTAACGTACGTCGCCGTCGCAACGATCGCGAGTACGCGGCGCGCCGCCTCCAGATCCGTTGAGGTCACGTCTATCAAGATATCAGTGGTGGACTCTGTTACGCGGAACTCCTCGCTGTTTATTATAGGTGGGAAACTTACCACTTTGCCCTCGGCGTCGACGATCAGGGGCACCTCGGCTCTCCCCTCCACGAGGTGCCTGTACTTCACGCCCGTGGGGTGCCTCTCCAAGACCTCGCTGGGCGTCATCTCCTCGTCCATGTCCAGGGGCTTGAAGCGGACAGAGTCGGGGGAGACGCGCGTATACCTCACTGGGAACTTTATCCCCCTCATGTCGTAGAGGCCTATAGACACCTTCCGCCTATCCCTACCATAGGTGACGTGGATCTTCTCCTGGAGCTGCATGAGCTGCCTTATCGCCTCGTCGTCCAGGTCTACCCCCCGGACTACCGCGAATAAGGCGTAGGGCCTGTAAGCCGGCCCCTCGGCGAACGCCTCCACGACGCGGCCGGAGACCCTATATGTGGGGAGGCCCTCCTCCACCCCCAGGAGGCCCTTTAACGCTATCGAGAGGCCCTCGGCGGAGTATAGGTCAGGCCTGTCGTGCGTCGCCTCGTACCATATCTCGTCCCCCTCTATCTCCTCTAGTTCACACTTAACGCGGGGGAGGGAGTCCTCTATCTCCCCCCTCGTCAGCTCGCGTCCCATGAGCCTCTCTAGATCCCACCACTTCACGCTTATAACCGGCATCTCCCATCACCTCAGCATCTCCTTGATGAGGGGGCGCGGCTGCCTCCTTATCCACTCCACGTCCTGGGTGAAGAGCAGCCTGATATCGTCTATCCCCAAGACCGTCATCGCGATCCTATCCACCCCTATACCCCAGGCTGCGACGTTGTAGCCCTTCAGGCCTAGGGGCTCGATCACCTCCGGCCTGAACATGCCCCCGGGGAAAACCTCTATCCAGCCCAGGTGGGGGTGCCTTATGAAGCCCTCCACGCTGGGCTCTGTGAAGGGGAAGTAGGCCGGCTTAACCTTGACTTCCCCTAGCCCAAGCCTCCTCGCCATCTCTTCGAAGAAGCCTAGTAGGTGCCTAAACGTGACTCTCCTGCCTACAATTATGCCTTCGAGCTGGTAGAACTCCATGCTGTGCTTAGCGTCAAGGTTTTCCGGCCGGAAAACCCTATCGAGGGAGAAGCACATGTACTCGCCTGGCCCCCTCTCGTATATCGTACGCATGGACACTGCCGTGGTCTGCGTCCTTAGGACGAGGCGCAGGGCCCTCTCAGGGTCCCAGCGGTAGCCCCAGCCCCTAGACCCCGTCTCCCACCCGTCCATGTGAGTCCTAGACACCCTCTCCATGTACTCGTGGTCGTCGAAGCGGCCCTTAGGCCTCCCCTTGACGAAATAAGTGTCGTGTATCTCGCGGGCAGGATGATCCTGGGCCTGGAAGAGTGCGTCGAAGTTCCAGAGCTCGAGTTCCACGTGGGGGCCTTTCATCTCCTCAAACCCCATAGCTACGAGGATCTCCCTAATCCAGTCTAGAAACTCGAGGTAGGGGTGCTTTCTCCCGTATCCAGCCCTGGGGGGCTCCACTGAGAGGTCGAAGGGCTTAAAATATGCCTCCCTCCAAGCGCCGCTCTCAATGTCCTCGGGAGTCAGAATCGTTATGACCTTCCCCTCGCGCAGCAAGCCGCGTTCCTGCAGGAAGCCGAGCAGCTCGGTGGGCCTCACCTCTATCCTGGTATACTCGCGCTTCGCGGCTAGTTTTCTACGCCTGAGTACGCGCGCCTCGTCTTCTCCTATAGTCTCACCCGCGGCTATCCTGGAGAGTGCCTCACGCACCTTCCCCACCGCCTCCTCTCCAGCGCTACTATCCACGAGTACGGCCTTGTCCCCCTCAAACCTGACGGCCCCAGCCCTAGCCAGCTGGGCAAGACCTATACCCGCCTCCCGGGGAGAAATCTTCACGCCTATCCTCGCCGCCTCTTCGGGCAGGCGGCTCCTCTCAACGCTATTCTTCTCCGAGAGCACCTTTAACACGCGTTCCTCCGGCAGCCCCTCCTCCAGGTAACGTCTACCCTCCTCTGTGGGGGAGAGCACCGCGTGCTTCCTCCTCTCAACTACTAGAAGCCCCCTAGCCCTGAGCTCCTCGATATCCCTCATGAGGTCTTCGCGCTTAACACCCAAGGAGTCGGCGATAGCGTCGACATCGTGTACGCCGCCCAGTACAAGGTCCACTATACGCTTCTGCCGCGGCGGGAGATACACGGTTTCTAAAATTGGCGCTCCATTTCCCCCTCCACCATCCATACCCATGACACCACGCCTTAATATCGATTCACCACGCCGGCGATGAAAATAAAGGCTATCCATAGGCGATAAATGGTTAAGCCACGCGCCCAGCCTATATGCTGATAGAAAATGCTGGATCCAGGCAAGCTTAGAGGGGATTTTCCAGCCTTATCGCTCACCTTCCACGGCAAGAGCCTCGTATACCTTGACAACGCGGCTACAACCCAGAAGCCCTACCCCGTGATACGGGCAGTCAAAGAGTTCTACGAGAAAAAATACGCAAACGTGGGACGCGGCATATACGATCTAGCCCTGGCTGCAACGAACGCCTACGAGGAGGCGCGGCGCGTAGTAGCCGGCTTCATAGGAGCACGCCCCGAGGAGCTCATTTTCACCTCAAACACTACAAACTCGATAAACCTCGCGGCCTACTCGCTGCTGGCCTCAGGCCTCCTCGATAGAGGCAAGAACATAGTTACAAGCCTCATGGAGCACCACAGCAACCTACTGCCCTGGTACCGGGTAGCGGCCGCCTCGGGGGCGGAGCTGAGGCTCGCGGGCGTAGACGGCAAAGGGAGACTGCTTATGGACGAGCTAGAAAAAATGGTTGACGAGAACACCGCGGTAGTAGCTGTATCCCACGTGTCTAACGTTACCGGCGTGGTGAACCCGGTAGCCGAGATATGCAGGGTGGCCCACGAGAAGGGAGCGCTCTGCCTCGTAGACGGGGCGCAGTCTGTCCCGCACCTCCCTGTAAGAGTCGGCGAAATAGGCGCGGACTTCCTAGCCTTCTCGGGCCACAAGATGATGGGGCCCATGGGTATAGGGGGGCTCTACGTCAGGAGCGATGTGCTAGAGAAGCTTGCCCCACCCTTCGTCGGCGGAGGCACTGTCAGGGACGTGGAGATCAACGGAGACGTAGAGCCGCTGTGGACTAAGCCTCCCCACAGGTTCGAGGCCGGCACGCCCAACGTGGCCGGCGCCGTGGGGCTAGCAGAGGCGGTGCGCTATCTCTCCAGGGTGGGTCCCGGGAACGTGGAGGCCCACGAGAAGAAGCTCGTTGAGGCGCTCCTGGAGGGCTTGAGGGATCTGAACGCGGTTATCTATGGCCCGGAAGACCCCGATGAACGGAGCGGCATCGTGACGTTCAACCTGAGGGGCATGGCCCCTCACGACCTCGCGGCTCTTCTCAGCGATGAGGCCATAGCGGTGCGTAGCGGCCTCTTCTGTGCGGCGCCGCTCATGAAGAAACTTGGCGGTGAGAGCGGGGCTGTCCGGGCCAGCTTTTACCTCTATAACACCGTGGAGGAGGTTGAGAGGCTGCTTGAGGTGCTCGGGAAAGTGGAGGGGATGATGAACTTCTAGGGCTCCTGTGCGGGCAGGGATATCTCCGCTTTTTTGCCCTCCCCGGCTTCTTCTACGCGAAGCCTCCGCCCCGGCTCCTTGATGAAGAGTTCGCCGATCTTGTCGGTTAGGTAGGAGAGGCCGTAGATGGATAATAGGATTAGGTAGATGCTCAACGGGTGATCCAGCTTTAACGCTAGCTTATAGGCCTGAAGCTCTACGGAGAGGAAGCTTATCATGGGGGCTACTATTACGTAGAGTATCAGGAAGCGTATCAGCATCATGAAGGCTGAAATGTATCTCTTGCTGTGCTTCTGGTAGCTCTCTAAGCCGTGGCTGAAGCCGTGGTAGAACTTCTGTATTGCAACGACAAACGAGGATACAACTACTATGCTCATAATGTATGTTACAAACTCGTTCGTGAGAACCCTCTGGATGAAAAGCGAGATATAGTCGACCACCAGCATCGCACTGAGGCCGAGGATATCCCTCTTAAGCGTCACGTCGCGTGAAGCGTAGTGGACGAACTCGTCCGCGCCTTCACTTATCCTAGCCATGAAGTTCCAGAAAAACCTCCACCGTGAAAGCAGGAAGCCCGTGGCCCTCTCGATGTTCTTTACCAGGTAGCTTACCATTGTCAAGTTTACGCTGTACGCGACCATCGCCGCCAGCGCCAGCCAGGGCGGTATCACGCCCCTCCCACCTATTAGGGCGGCAAGGACTATTAGGCCGAACTCCCCGGTGTTGGCCAGACTCACCGCGAGCTCCGCCGCTCTACCTATTCTCAGCCCGGCTAGGGTGGAGGAGAAGAGCAGCATCACGAAGCGGAGGATGAAGGCTATGACGGCTAAGGCGACCCCCGTTAAGACTATGACGAGGAGCGTGAAGGGCTCTGCGAGCTCCGCAACGGAGCCCTTAAGAGTATAGGGGAGGGAGGCGACGAAGCCCACGAGCGCTAGGACGAAGTAGCTCTCCATCGCCTTAAACGCGTCTGGATCGTACTCCCTGAGAGAGAGGCTCACCGCCCCGATAAACACCGTAATTGCCTCCGGTATCTTCAGTATCTCGGCTATCGCTATAAGTATCGAGAGGTAGAGTATGGATAGCAGAACCTTCGCGTCGAGCCTCTCGATCCTGTCTATGAAGCGGTCGAAGGGGCCGCTGAGCAGGTAGAGCAGGGGAATCAGCAACACTATGACGGAGAATATCAACGCGATGTCGGTCTCCTTAACCCCCACGCCGGGCGACGCGAAGAAGCCTATTGAGAGTAGAAACACCGCCATCGCGTCCTCCAGCACGGAGATTGTTATGCCGTACTGCGCGAGTTCCCGGTCGCCGTAGCGCCCAATGTCTATGACGAAGGCCTCGTTTGAAGCAACCATTATAGCGGCTATCGTCACGGCCAGCTGGAAGGGCAGAAAGAATGTGAGCAGGTAGAACGTTGTAAGGAACATTGTGGCCTCGAAGAAGAACATTATGAGCACGCGCTCCTTGTTTCTCCTTATAAACTCGGGCTTCAGTTCGAGCCCGGCGATGAAGACTATGAGGGCGGCGGCGAAGCCCGATATGCCGGCTATAAATGGGTGTATCTCTAAGCCGAGGAACACGCCTATGAGGGAACTTATCATTATCGCCGGCAGGATCGCTACCGCCTTGTACCTGATGTAGACTAGGGCGAGTATGGTGGCTAATGCGAGGTGTATTAGGGGCCCTAAGCCGTGTATAAGAGCAACGCCCTCAGCCTGCATCGTTCGACCTCTCCTTTTCCTGCATGTTGAGGAAGCGCTCCAAGGTTCCCCTCTTACCCTCGACTACTGCTTCGATAAAGCTATCTCTCACAGGCTTGTAGACCTCCTCGTAGAAGGCCTGCTGGCTGAGCAGTTTTTCCCGGCTAAACCTCTTTACGTACTCTACAGCAGCCCTCCACGCCTTCTCGAAGGGGACGACGGCGTTTATCTTGGACGCCACGGTTCGTTCAAAGTCCCGGGGCGTCTGCTCCTTGCCGCCGATGAGGAAGTAGCCGGAGGGGCCCAGGAAAGCCTTCTCGTCCCCCACGTACACGACGGGCCTCCCCTCTTCCTCCACCTTCTCTACGCCGCCGCGCCTGCCCCTGGAGGCCGCTACTGCGTGGCCGTACTTTTTCGCCCACGCATAGAATATTGCCCTGTTGAGGCCGAAGGACAGGGCTTTCTCTAGGTCACCGGTTAATACATAATATCTCGCGGCCTGGAGAAGGGCCATTGTCTCGAAACGGCCTATTCTTTTATGACTACCCACAGTGTCTAATCGTCGGCTGTGATTTTATCTATATCTATGGGGGCCGCGGAGTCCAGAGTGTTTCGACGCCAGGCTAATTCTGCTGTGCCTCGAGGCAATGTTATTAACCAGTTGCAGGATTAGAGGTGTGATGTCGGAGAAGACAAGTAGGATACCAGGCTTCTACAAGCTAGACATAAAGACGCGGCTGGAGAAGGTCGCGGAGTTCGCCGGTTTAACCGAGGAGGAGAAGAGCCTTCTACTCAAGGAGGGGAACCTCGACCTCAAGACGGCCGACATAATGATAGAGAACGTTATCGGGACAATGGCCTACCCCTTCGCGGTAGCGGCTAACTTCCTGATAAACGGCAAAGACTACCTCGTCCCCATGGTTATAGAGGAGTCTAGCGTCGTCGCGGCCGCCAGCAACGCGGCCAAGGTTATGAGGAGAGACGGCGGGATAAAGTCTAAGACGACTGGGCCGTACATGATAGGCCAGATACAGGTTCTCGGCGTCAAAGACCCCTGGTACAAGAGGATGCTCATACTGGACGCGAAGGACGAAATACTCGCGCAGGCAAACGAGCAGGATCCCGTACTCGTGAAGCTGGGCGGCGGCGCCAAGGATGTGGAGGCGAGGGTCGTGGAAAGCCCGAAGGGGCCCATGATAATAGTCCACCTCATAGTCGACGTGAAGGACGCCATGGGCGCTAACGCGGTAAACACCATGGCTGAAGCCGTCTCCCCACTAATAGAGAAGATCACTGGCGGCAAGACCCTCCTCAGAATAATATCGAACCTAGCCGATAAGCGGCTGGTGAGATCCTGGGTCAAAGTCTACAAGGAGGACATAGGCGGCGAAGAGGTTGTCGACGGCATAGTTAACGCGTGGGCGTTTGCGGCCGCGGATCCATACAGGGCCGCCACGCACAACAAGGGCATTATGAACGGCGTCATAGCGGTGGCCCTAGCCACCGCACAGGATCATAGAGCCATCGAAGCCGGCGCACACGCGTACGCGGCTAGAACCGGGCGTTACCTGCCACTCTCGACGTGGGAGAAAGACGAGGATGGAAACTTGGTGGGCAGCCTCGAGATGCCTATGGCCGTGGGTATAATCGGCGGGGCAACAAAGGTTCACCCGATAGCTAAGATAGCGTTGAAGATCCTCGGCGTGAAGACCGCGCAGGAGCTAGCCGAAGTTATGGGGGCTGTAGGCCTGGCCCAGAACTTTGCGGCTCTACGGGCGTTGGCGACTGAGGGCATCCAGAAGGGGCACATGAAGCTCCACGCGAGGAACATAGCTGTGATGGCTGGAGCCACGGGTGAGCTTGTGGATAAGGTCGCGGAGATAATGATTAGGGAGGGGAAAATAAAGTTCAACTACGCTAAGGAGCTCGTCGAGAAGCTTTCCCGTGAGGGGGAAGCCGACAAATCAGCGTAAAAAACCGCTAATCTAAGGGATATTTTTATGAGGCAAGCCTTCTCCTCCTCATAGGCCTAAAGGCCCGTGAGGGGAAACTTGTAGTTGTGCCGGGGGACAGCGGCTGCTCCGTGAGCTTCTTCCGCAGCTCCAATGCCTCCCTAGGGGTATCTGTGGTTATGACGTCCACCTGGTACCTGGCGTATTTAACCAAGTCTCCGGGGGAATTCACCACCCATACTATTACGCCGAGCCCCATCTCGTGGGCTTTGGCGACTATGTCGAGGGTCACTGTAGGGAACTTAAAGTTGACGAACATGGCGCCAAGCTTTTTCGCTTCGAAGAGGCTGCGCGGATCCGCTGCGTAGAGGGTATAAGCTATCGCCAACTTGGGGTCTATCTCCTTTAGCTTAACAAGCGCCCTGTTGTCTCCCGAGAAGATCGCGTCCTCGGCCATGCCCTTCTTCCTCATAACGTCGTAGATCTCCTCCTCGTAGCCGGGCTTTTTGACGTCGACGAGCACGCCCACCTTGCCCTTCATAAGGTCCAACGCTTCCTCGAAGAGAGGTATATGCTCCCCCATGCCTACATCGTACCTCTTGAGCACAGAGTACTCCTCCTGGCTCACGTCTAGCGGCTTGCGGATGAGCTTCTCTAGCGTGTCGTCGTGCCATAGAACGAGTTTCCCGTCCCGCGACCGCCGTACGTCGACCTCGACGAAGTCGACGCCCAGCCCTATAGCCTCCTCTATGGCTTTCAGCGTGTTGCCCGGATACCTTCCGCCCCTCCCCCTATGGGCAACCACTTTGAAGGGGACATAGGGTGGGGGCTCTATGGGACTCATCATCTGCAGGATTGCAGCCTTTATAACCCTACAAATACCTTGCGCATAAAGATATCCATGTAGAGCTGCCTAGGCGCTAAAAATACAACATGGCCCGACACATTAATTGTGTAGAAAAGTCGAGTGTATCTAGGAACATTGATGAAGAAAAATAGCAGCCTTTTCGACGGGACTGTAAACCTGTTAGAGGCTGGGAGAACCGGGAAAAACTACTACGTCTTGGCCTCGTATGTGGCCGCCTTCATCCTAGCGGGCTCAGGTAACCCCCCGGCGGCTTACGCGCTTCTCGCGGTGTCTTCGACGCCGAAGCTCGCCGCCTACAAGTGGCCCGCTGCAAGCCTGCGAGAAGTAGTCGGTGACGCTATGTTCGCGCTCATCCCTCACGCTTTCCTTGCCTTCACGGCCACCCTAGCCCCGGCGCCCCAGCCCGTGCCCTACATAGCCGCTATAGCCGCCGCGCTGGTGGAGGAGTCGTTCTTCAGGTTCGTTATGGACGAATACGGGGAGCCGGTAACAGCGCTGCTCTTCTCGCTCTTCCACATATCTTTTAGAAGCCCTGTCTATCTCGTGTCTTCGATGCTCTTCGTGCCGGCCTACTTCATGCTCGGGTGTTTCTTCTACGAAGTCTATAAGAGGCGGGGGCTTCTCCAAGCCTATATCGTGCACTCAGTGTTTAACGTAGTCGCGCTGCTCTACGTGGCGGATTTTTCCTCCGTCCAGGCGTTTATATTCGCCTCCGCTGCAAGCCTCGCCTACCTGCTCTATAAGTGTGGGTGTAGTGGTAGATGAACGGGAAACTCGTAGAGATAGTGGCGGCCGAGGTGCTTTCAAGGGTCGAAGAGTCGCGTCTATCGTTGAGGCACGTCATGGAAGAGTATTTTTCCTCCCACCCCGAGCTTGAACCGATAAGGGGGCTTGTGAGAGCATACCTTCTCGGTCTACTTAGAAGGTACCGTATAATCGACTCGTACGCGCTCCATGTATTCGACGTAGACGTAACCACTATGAGCTATTGGAGGAGGGCCCTATTGAGGAGCATAATATACGAGGCGAAGTTCAGAGACGTGGGTAAGGACAGGCTCCTGGCCGTTATCAAGGCGGCTAAGAGGCTCGGTGTAAGGATAGAGTGGAGTGACATCGTCTCCGTAAAGGCGGTGCCTGTAAAGAGTATACTCAGACAATATAGCGGCGTCGAAAGGGTGGCTGTCGAGTACAGCTTGCCTACATGGGTTGCTGGGTACCTCCTAAAACTCCTCGGCAGGGAGGCGTATAGGCTTTTTAAGGCATTTAATAGGCGTCAACCCTCGTGGATAAGGGTGGTCGACGCCTCCCTTAGAGAGGAGGTGGTGAGCGCCCTTAGGAAGAGGGGATTCTCGGCGTCGCCGGACAGAGACTTGGACGACGTTGTAAGGGTCGACGCTGGAAGGGGGCTTGCAAGGACCCCAGAGTACAGGAGGGGGTTGTTCGTAATCCAGGAGAAGGCAAGCAGTCTCGTTCCCCATCTAACAGGGTTCAAGGGCGTATACATCGACTTGACGGCTGCGCCGGGCGTAAAGATTTCCCATGTAGCTTCCCGTAGCGGGTACGGAGTCGGCGTAGACATAAAGTATAGGAGGCTGCTGGCGGCGCGCAACCTGGCTAAAAGGATCCGGGTTGCCGTGGACTTCGTCTCTTCGGATTCGAGGCTTCCGCCTCTAAGGGAGGTCGATGGGGTGATATTGGACCCTGATTGCAGCAGTCTCGGCAGGCTGGGCGTTAGCCCGGAAATGAGGCTTTGGGTTACGCCAGGCTATGTGGAAAAGTATAGTAGGCTCCAATGGGAGCTGCTCGCGTCTGCTTACAGGATACTCCGTCGAGGAGGTAGGGTTATATACTCTACGTGTACGCTGACCGTTGAAGAAAATGAGGAAAACGTGAGAAGAGCCGTGGAGGAGCTCGGCCTCTCAGCGATTACGCCCGAGCCGTTTATAGGGGTTCCGGCTATAGGCGTGGAGGGGCAGAGGCTGTATCCCCACCTTCACGGGACGATAGGCTTCTTCACGGCAGTTATGGAGAAGCGGTAACGGTTAAGTTCGTCCCAGGCTTGATTTCCCTGTGTACGTGAAACGGGAGTATTGGAGGGGTATACTGGCATCTCTCCTAGGAGGCGCTTCCATCGTGTTGAGCGTGGTGCACGCCGAGGCCCCCTTTCCTCCTCTACCGTACCTGAAGTTTGACGCCGCGGAGGTCACCGACACCGTGGCGTTTTACCTCTGTGGGCCGCGCTACGGCGCATGGGCCGCTCTTATACATTTCGCCGGCCTAGTGATAAGGGGCAGCGACCCCTTCTCCGCGTCTATGAAGCTAGCGGCGGTGTTGTCAATGTTTGCCGGCATGTTGCTCGCTAAAAGCCTTGCCGGGCAGGTGGCCTGGGGCTCTCTGGCTAGAGCTGCGGCCATGACCGTGGCCAACTATGTTTACCTCTACGTGCTGTTTCCACAATTCCTCTCATACGCTGCGCGCATGGTGTCGTGGATGGGCGGCGTGGCGGCCCTCTTCATCCTCACGGCGGTGTTCAACATCGTACACGCCGTGCTGACGATAAGCGTGGCAAGGTGGATAGCCGTGGAGGTTGAAAACCGTCTGGGGAGGCTGAGTTAAATTCATGGCCTAGCGTAAACAGGGTGTTTCTGTAAACACTATGGGCGCCGGAGTAGTTGTCTTGGGGAGCGCACACGTGGACTACACTATCTACCTGGACAGGCTCCCTAGCCCCGGAGAAACGTTGATGGGAAAGGGCCTGAAGATAAGCCCCGGGGGGAAGGGCGCCAACCAGGCCGTCGCTGCGGCTAGGCTCGGGGCGCCTACGCTCTTCATATCTAGGGTTGGCGCCGACGACAACGGTCGCCGCTTATTGGAGACCCTTAGGGGCAATGGTGTAGACGTGAGCGGTGTCGTGGTGGACGAGGAGGAGTCTACGGGTATCGCGCTCATCATGGTGGCTGGGGAGGGTGAAAACGTTATAGCTGTGTATCCGGGTACTGACGCGCGTGTATCCAAGGAGGACTTCTCTAGGGCTGCAGGGAGACTTGAGGACTACGGCGCGGTGCTATCGCAGCTTGAAATACCGGTAGAGACTGTTGCCTACGCCTTCGAGCTGGCTGGGAGAAGGGGGTTAAAGAGGATTCTCAACACTGCGCCGTACAGGCCTCTTCCCGGGAAGTTCGACTCCCTTGTAGACGTCGCCATAATGAATAGGGTAGAGGCGTCCAGCCTTCTCGGGCTCGTAGTTGAGGATAGGCGTAGCGCGGAGGAGGCGGCGTGCGCCGCGGCCCGCAGGTTTGGAGAGGCCGTTGTAACTATGGGCGACATGGGGGCGGCCGCTTGCAGTAGCGGCGAGGGGCCTGTGTGGGTAGAGGCGTTTCACGTGGAGGCAGTCGACGCCGTGGCTGCTGGCGACGCCTTTTCTGCGGCTTACACGGTAGGCCTAGTTGAGGGCATGGGGTTGGAGGAACGGCTCGTCTTTGCGGCCGCCGCGGCTGCCGTGAAGGTTACCAGGAAGGGGGCTATAAGCGGCCTCCCGTATAGGAGTGAGGTGGAGAGCCTGGTGAGAGCCCATGGGTAAGCCCACGATACTCGACGTGGACACGGGCATCGACGACGCGCTTGCAATACTCCTAGCCGCCTATTCGCCAGAATTGGAGCTTCTAGCGGTCACGGCTGTAGCGGGAAACGTGCACCTGGAGAAAACAGCTAGGAACAGCGCAGCAGTGCTGCACATAGCGGGTAGAGACGACGTACCCGTATATCCGGGTGCCCGGAAGCCCCTCATTGGAAAGCTTAGAACAGCCGAGTGGGTCCACGGTGAAGACGGGCTTGCCGGCCTCGGCCTCTCGGGCGGCAGGGTTGAGCGCGAATCCGCCGCCCA
This sequence comes from Thermofilaceae archaeon, assembly GCA_026986905.1. Lineage (GTDB taxonomy): Archaea > Thermoproteota > Thermoprotei > Thermofilales > Thermofilaceae > JALVKT01. The sequence continues at coordinate 18,784 of JALSNQ010000009.1, read as the reverse complement.
CATGATGTATAGGTTGGCTAAAGAGCATGGGAGCATCGTGGTCGTCACTACAGGCCCCCTGACGAACCTCGCGTTAGCGGTAAGCACGTACCCGGACCTTGTAGACTACGTCGAGAAGCACTACATGATGGGCGGCGCGTACGGACTGACGAGGTACGGCTTTGGGAACGCTTCGCCCACCGCGGAGTTTAACGTGTGGCAAGACCCAGAGGCGGCTGAGATAGTGTTTGAAAGCGGCCTCAACACCTACGCTATAGGCCTTGACGTGACGATGGATCCCTCCACGGGGCTCAGCCTTGAGGACATTGAGGCCCTTAAATCCTGCGGGAGCCCAGCCTGCACGCTCGCATACCATGTTTCCAAGTTCTACGTGGAGAGAGTCGGCGACCCCCTCATGAGGCTCCACGACCCTCTGGCGGTAGCGGCCGCCGTCTCCGAGGAGCTCTTCGGGTTCGAAGAACACGGCGTCGAAGTGGCGCTGTGCGGTAAGGCTCGCGGGACGACGCTGGTCGAGAGGCGGCCATGGATAAAAAAGAGGGGGATAAAAGTGGCGTCGGGCGTGAGAGGGGAGGAGTTTAAGCAGCTCTTCCTGGAGAGGCTTCGGGGAGACCGCTAATCCCCATCTTCTTTATCCTGGCCATAACCATGTCGTGGAATCTCTGTATCAAAGCCCGCCTGTCCTCCATGAGTACTATGTCGCTTAGTCCCTCCAGTACGATGTTGTAGGCAAACGGGCTCGGTACACGCTGAGGCTCCAGTTCAACAACCCTTATCCTGCCTTCCTCGATCCTCCTTAGAACCTCCTCTGCGTGCTCCACGTCCATGTAGTCTTCAAGTATCTCCCTGAATGTTTCCTTTAAAACCGGGAAGTCCTCCCACCTCTTAACGACCCTTAGCAGGGTAGCCGCGCTTGTCTGCTGTCTGCCAACGCTTATCTCGTGCCCCTTATAGTTCCGCAGGATCATGAGGCTCCTAACCGCTACATGCCTGAACCTCCTCTTCATGAGCTCCGTGTTTATGATAGCCCTCTTCAGCACGTCCCTCAGCTCTCCAGACCTGAGATCCTCCAGTTTCACCGACGGCTTAACCCCGGGTGGATATATGAGAGCGAAGCCGTTGTCGTGGACAGCTACTCCTATGTTGCTCATAGAGGCCTTCGAGGCTAGGTAGCCGAGAGCCCTCGAGAGGGCGTCATTCGTCCTCCTACCAAACAGGGTGTGGAAAACTTGGTGTGTACGCCCGGCCTCGTCGACGTAGTATTCGACTAGTATAACACGGTCGCTCGGATACTCGTCGACGCCCAGGCTCTTAAGGAAATAGTACTCTTCCTCTAGGTAGCCTCTTATAGCCTTTGAGGAGCGCTCGTCAGCCCTACACTCCCTCGAGATATAGCGTTCAAGCCTCTCGGACTCCCCCCTGGCTATCCACTCAGCCGCCATTCGCCTGAAACCTCCTATCTTTACCGCTAGGTCGTAGCTCAGCGGGAGCATCTCACTGAACCAGCTGGGGATAGTGGGGCGCTGCTCAAAGGCTGGCTTCACATACGCCTTCATGCCCTTGGATTTTACAAACTCGTACACCTTCCCCCCAAGTACGAAGCGGTCGCCCGGAGCTAGACGCTCCAAGAACTCCTCCTCGATGTTTCCCACGTATTTTCCCTCTACCGTGAACACCTTCACGCTAACCTCGTCGGGAATAGTGCCTATGTTAAGCGAGTAGATAACCCTGGCGTACTTCCCTCTTCTCCCGAATACACCCTCCTCGGGGTCGTACCATATTTTACCGTAAACCTTGTGGCCTTCAAGCTCCTTATAGCCCCCGCTGAGGTACACGAGGAGATTGTGGAAGTCCTCCCACGGGAGCTCGCGGTAACAGTAGCTCCTTCTGACAACCCTATAGGCGTCCCTCGCCTTCCACTTGCTCTCTATGCTCATGCCGACTATGTGCTGGGCCAACACGTCCAGGGCGTTGCGGGGTATATGCACCCTGTCTAGGTGGTGCCTGTAGGCTTCCCTTATCATCACCGCTACCTCCACTAGGTCGTCCCTGTCGGCGCACACCATGATCCCCTTGCTTACCTCGTGAAGCCTGTGTCCGCTCCTCCCCACCCTCTGAAGGCAGCGTGTAACGGACTTGGGCGACCCGAGCTGAACCACTACGTCGATGTAGCCTATGTCTATGCCCAGCTCCAAGCTTGTGCTGCTCACGATAGCCCGGAGCTCGCCCCTCTTCAACTTCTCTTCAACGTCAAGCCTAACCCCCCTCGAAAGGCTGCTGTGGTGGGCTGCTATCTGGTCTTCCCTCAGGTCTCCCCGCTCCCTGGCCAGCGTCTTAAGGTGGAACACGACCCTCTCTGTACCGCTCCTAGTATTCGTGAAGATCAACGTAGTCCTGTTCTTGACGACTATATCGTAGATCAGCTCGTACATCCTTCTCGTGACCTCCTGCGCAGGTGTATGTATCAAATCTTCTACCGGTGAGACCACCCGTAGCCTCTTCTTTTTAGCGTACCTTGCATCGACCACGGCGCACTCCCTAGGCTTCCCCTCATCGTCGAAGCCTACGAGAAACTTGGCGACCTCCTCCAGCGGGTTAATGGTCGCGGATAGGCCTATCCTGACGAAGTCTCTCCCAACGAGTTCCCTCAGTCGTTCAAGTGAGAGGGTTAGGTGGACTCCACGTTTATTCTCGGCCAGGCTGTGTATCTCATCTACTATCACCCATCGCACACTCCTCAGCTTCTCCCTAAACTTCGGGGCAACCAGGATTATGGCCAACGTCTCCGGAGTCGTAATAAGGATGTGAGGCGGTTTACGCAGCATCCTCTGCCTAGCGCTCTGAGGCGTATCGCCGGTACGCACGGCGTGCCTTATCCTTGGAGCCTCGACACCCTTCTTCTCGGCCAGCTCGTAGATTTCCCTTAGGGGCTCCTCGAGGTTCCTGTATATGTCGTTGTTGAGGGCCCTGAGGGGCGACACGTAAACCGCGTATACGGTGTCTTCCAGCTCCCCCCTCCTGGCCATGGCGAAGAGCTCGCTTAGGATTATGAGGAAGGCTGTGAGAGTCTTACCGGTCCCAGTTGGGCTTGACACGAGTACATTGCGCCCCTCATGTATAGGTATCAGCGCGAGCCTCTGAGGAGGCGTAAGATCCCTAAACTTTGAGGAGAACCACTCGGCTACCAGGGGGTCCAGTACGCGTAGCACGTCCTCCTTGGTATACTCCTTCTCAGCGAAACGTATAGGGCCTCCACGCATAACCCGGCTATCCTACCGCGGGGAGTATTAGAGCGTTATGCCGGCGAGCGCTAAGTATTTAAACGGTGAACTTGGTCTATCACAAGCACCTAGTAGATGGTGTGAAGCGAACTGGATGAGTGAGAGAGAACTAAAAAAGGTTAAGATAGCAGATATAACGCCTTCTACAAGGCGCTTCGAAGTCACGTTTAAGGTTCTCAACGTTGGTGAGGAGAGGAGCGTGATCTCTAGGAAAGACAGCTCAGAGCACCGCGTAGCCGACGTACTAGTTGGAGACGAGACTGGGACCATGATATTCTCGGCATGGGACGACAATATCGAGAAAATGAAGGAGCACGAAGGTGAGACAGTTACCCTCAAAAACGGCTACGTAAGCGTCTACAGAGGCAGTATGAGGCTGAGCACGGGCCGCTACGGCTCCATAGAGCCCGCTAACGAGGAAATACAGGATGTAAACACGGAAAACAACATCTCGGAGAAGCAGGTCGAATCCTCCTGGCGTCCCCGCAGGAGAAGATTCTATTAAAACCGGGGGCAACGTGCCCCGCTTAGCAGAAAAACAGGTATTTATTTTTCCCTATTTTTGTTCCCCGCTTCTCCCTCGACAACTATAATCAGGAAATCGTTCACGTTGGTGCCCGTGTACCCCGTCTTCACGTGCCCGCCCACCTTGGAGAAGAACGTGTAGCTATCATTGTTTTCGAGGAACGAGAGGGGGTCGAGGCCTTTTTCCTCAGCCTTAGCGCAAGTGTAGCCATCGACGACGGCCCCAGCTGCGTCGGTGGGGCCGTCCCGGCCGTCGCTTCCAACGGAGGCTATAGCGACCCCTTTTAGCCCCTTTATCTTGATGGCCGCGGAGAGAGCTAACTCCTGGTTCCTGCCCCCTACACCGTTGCCCCTTACAGTCACCGTGGTCTCTCCGCCGGCTAGGACCACGAGGGGCGGCTGCGCGGGCAAGCCGCTTCTTATGGCTTCGCGTGCTATAGATGCCGCTACCTTACCCACCTCTCTTGCCTCGCCCTCCAGCATGGAGGTCAATATTATTGTCCTATACCCGAGCCCGGCAGCCTTCTCCGCCATGGATCTCAGCGAGATAATGTTGCTTGCAACTATTTTGTTGAAGACCCTTTCGAAGACCGGGTCGCCCGGCTTTGGGGTTTCAGGTGCTTCCCCCCTCACCCCCCTCTCAATGTAACTCCTCACTGCCTCGGGGGAAGAGGCCCACAGCCCTCTCTTCTCTAAAATCTTTTTTGCATCGGCAAATGTCGTGGGGTCGGGCACTGTGGGGCCGGAGGCTATCGTATCCATACGGTCCCCCACAACGTCGGAGATCATGAGGGCGACTACATGCGCCGGATAGGCGTGTTTTGCAAGCCAGCCTCCCTTTATCTTGGAAAGGTGTTTTCTAACGGTGTTCAGCTCGAATATATCGGCCCCGGCTTTCATGAGCTCTATGCTTATGCTTCCTATATCGTCGATACCGACCCCCTCGGCGGGGTACTCCATTAAAGCGCTTCCTCCCCCGGAAATCAACGCCAATACCACGTCCCCTTCGCTGGCTCTCCTAGCCACCTCCACTATCCTTTTACCGGCTTCCACGCTTTTTTCGGAAGCCCTGGGGTGAGTGGCGCCCACAACCTCTATCTTTTTAAGTTCATGGGACACTGATCCGGCGAGCTCCTCGGGAACGGAGATAACGCCGCCCGCAATAGCGTCTCCAAGAACCTCCTCGGCGGCCTTCGCCATTCCCCCCGTAGCCTTGCCTGCGCCCACAACGTACACTGAGCCCTTATACTCTATCCTGTGGTTCCCCACCACGATTACGCCGTTACCCCCCTTAAGGGAGCTGAGAACCGCCTTGTAGGGGTCGGCGGCACGTATACCTTCGAGCACCAGCGTCAGCGCGGTCATCCGTGCATTCTCGGTTAGCTCGTCCATCACCATATTAGAAACGGGGATCTCTAAAAAAGGCGACTAGGCCTCACCTCTCCTTTGAAAACAGGACTATCTTGCCGGCGCCGACGACGATCGAGGAACCCTTCTCCGGGGCATAGACGCTTATCTCCCTCACCGCGCCTGGGTCGATTCTGACGATGTGCCTGCTAGAATAGTCCTTGTCCCTAACCTCCAACCGGAGCTTTATACGGTATTCTGTGCCGTTTTTTATCCGCAGCAGCACGTGGTCGTCGCTCTCGCCGACGGGCTCTATAGAGATCATCTCTAGTATGCGGCGAGCTATTCTCTCGGCCTCATCGGCCCACTTCTTCACGAAGTCGCGCTCCCGTTCATCCTCCCCATACCAGTAGAAGTCGCTGTCAAGCGATATCGCTGCAGCTTTAAAAGCCATGTAGAGTGGGCTTTCCTCTTTTTCCAGTAGCTCGTCTACAACCTCTTCTAGCGCGTCGTAGAGCCCTTCAACCCACTTTAACTTCTCCAACACGTAATTCCAGGTCTCGTCTTTCACCCCGCCGGTCCACTGCTTATCCGACAACCCTATCCAGGATCCATAGGGGACAAAGTATAGTGTAGCCTGCGGCTTCCTAGAAGAGAGGTAGCTTCCAAGGGTTGTCGATTTTATTATACTGCTTCTTTCAATAAAGGTTATAATCCGGTAGAGAAAGTAGGGAGCATACCTCTTATACTGGGGGATTATCATCCAGTTCTCCCCGTCCAACGCTACGACGACTATTCCCCCCGGCCTTACATGCCTCCGCTTAGCAAGCTCTATTACAAATCGACGCGCCGCGAGGTCGGCTTCCTTCTCGTCGGGAAAATTCACCTCAAAACTCAGCCAGTCGCTAAGCCGTATATCCCTGAAAAACACCACCACCTTGTTCCCCGTAAAGACGTCCTCAACGTAGTAGGGCTCATAAATGGTCCCCTTTTCCCCGCCAGCCCTTTCGAAGTGTTGCTGGCACAGAACAGTGTACCTCGCACCCGCCTCGGCGTAGAGGTTTACGAGATCCATGTCCCAGAACATCTCGGGCGTCCACACCCCCCATGGCCTCCTACCCAGCACGCGCTCCACGGTTCTGAGACCCAGCTTGAGCTCCCATAATAGGAGGCTCTTCACAAGGCGCTCCATGCCGAGTTCCCTGGATCTTCTCAGTAGAAAGCCCTGGATGGTGTGCGCATACAAGCTGCCTAGGGGCTCTATCCTACCCTCCGAGACAAGCCTCCTGTATCCCTCGAGGGTCTCGGCGACAGACTTTACGCGCTGGTCGCTCGGCTCGACCCTCTCGCCGTTGTAGGTGTAGCCCTCTGCAACCGCCTTCTCCCACTGCTCCAAGAGAGACGGTGAAAGGTGGTCTGTATCCCGGAAGGCAGGGTGCTTATCATGTATGGCTAGGTGTACCCTGTAGGGGCCCCCTTCGAACGCGTAGAAGCTTCCCCTGTACACGTGGAGAAACGGCCAGGGATCCTTGTATTCGCCGCTAGGATAGTACTGCGGCGCCTGGTGGTGGTGCCATACAAAGGAGACGTATATCTCTTCGCCGTCACTCACGACAAGTATCGGCAACTGTTCCTTTGCCAAAACTTTGCCTTCCTCCTCGAAGATTATCTCAATGACCCCCTCCCCCGTGCCGGGCGGTATTCTAGTGGTGGCTGAAAGCAGTTTTTCGGCACCAGGCCCCAGTTCAACTTCCTCGAACACCACGTAAACCCTCGGCTTCTCCTCGACTATGACGCTTAGGGAGGGCACACCGCGCAGTGTCTCCCTTGAATCATTTACTAGCTTGAACGAGAAGGTATACTTCCGCCCCTCCAGTAATATAACGTCGTCAACTCTAGGCTCGATCCTCATGTTAAACCACTGCTAAGAAATGTGTGGGGGCTGCCCCCCTGATATCGGTGACGGCTAGAAAAACCTTGGACGTATAAAAAACCCTGCACCTATAGCGCTTATTCCGCCTTAGCGAGCACTATCTCTATTGTAGAGACCGTCCTCTCCTTGCCGGGTTCTCCGACCTTCTCGCTGCCGATCTCTATTTTCTCATACTTGACCTTGTCGCCTAGGAAGCGCCTTACAAGCTCAGCCGCGTCGACGGCGCGGGAAATAGCCCTTCCCCTCGCCTTGAGTACCACCTTCTTGGCGCCAGCGGTGAACTGGGTCACTGCCGCTAGCACGTAGCTGCTCACTGGCTTGTTCCCAACGTAGATGACACCTACCTCCTCTGACATTTCAGCACACCTCCATGTAGCTCTGGGGGTGCACTATTGAAGAATATCGGATACAAAAAAGTTTTACGCGTAGAAGGGGCGCCTTACTCCTCCTCTTCGCCCTTCTCCTCCACGACGTAGTAGTACTCCTTTAAAACCTCCTTCTGATACCTGTCGAGCCAGCTGCCCTCCTTGTTTATACGCGGCCTCTTGGTATGTGGGTCGCGCCTGAACGTGACACCGAGCTCGCGTAGAAACTCGTTCATCCCGCTCCTCATGTCGACCGGGCTGCTTCCCTCACCCCTAACGCCGGGCTCCCCCCTGAAGACCATTAACGTGGTCGCCAGGAAATCCATGGCCACTATGTCGTGCTCGACGACAAACGTCGCCACGTTTCTCTCAGAGGTAAGCCTCTTAATTACACGTGCAACAGCATAGCGCTGCTCAACGTCGAGGTACGCCATGGGCTCGTCGAGAAGGTAGAGGTCAGCATCCCTACCCAGCGCAGCAGCCACCACTACCCGCTGCATCTCGCCGCCGCTGAGCTCGGAGACATAACGGTTCATGAGGGGCTCTATCCTGAGAGGCCTGAAGAGCTCGGCTTGGACGAAGCTTGACGACGTGTCTACCTGGAGGGTATCAAAGAGGTCTGCAACCGTGCCCTGGAAGTCTATGTCTCCGAGGAACTGCGGCTTATAGCTCAGCTCCACCTCTCCAAGCCCTTCAACCCAGCCCTCATCGGGTTCAAGCACCCCCGCAAGCATTTTGACAAAGGTCGTCTTTCCTATGCCGTTAGGCCCAAGTATGCCTATTACCTCGCCCCTATGTATCTCGCCCCCCTCAACGGTAAGCGAAAAGGAGCCAAGCCTTTTCCTCAGGTCACTCCATCTAAACATCACGCTCTCCGGCCTCCACTCGTGCGGGGGCGGCCTCGCATAGAACTCTATCCTGTAATCCCTGATCCTGACGTTCTCCTCCCTAAGATAGCCCTCGATGTACGCGTTTATTCCAGCCCTGACGCCCCGTGGAAGGCTGGAAATACCGTATACCCCCGGCTCTCCGTAGAGTATAGAGACCAGATCCGAGACGTAATCCAGCACAGCCAAGTCGTGCTCAACAACTACCACGTATCGCCCGGGCCCCGCCAGGCTTCTTATAGCCTTTGCGGCCCTAAGCCTTTCACGTATGTCGAGGTAGCTTGCCGGCTCGTCGAAAAGGTAGACATCAGCGTCACGCAGCATCACGGCCGCTATTGCAACCTTCTGAAGCTCGCCTCCACTAAGCTTCCTTACATCGCGGCCCCAGATATTACCCAGCGCCAGCTTCTCTCTCACCTCGTCGAGCACTCCGCGCTCGTCGATACGCGATAACAGGGCGCCCACTTCTCCTTTGAGGACCCGGGGCAGCTTGTCTACGGCCTGCGGCTTGAGAAAAGCCCTCATCTCCCCCCTGCTTATTTTCTCGAAATAGGGTTGGAGCTCCGACCCCCTGAAGAACCTTATTATCTCATCCCAGTCCGGGGGGTTGTCGTAGCGTCCAAGATTTGGTTTAAGCTTCCCCGAAAGTATCCTGAGCGAGGTCGATTTTCCAATACCGTTGCCCCCTATTATGCCGAGGACTTTACCCTCCTTGGGGATGGGTAGCTTAAAGAGTTCAAAGGCGTTTGGCCCGTACCTGTGTACGAGATCCTTCTTAAGCTTCTCTGGGAGATTTACTATGCTTATCGCGTGGAAGGGGCACTTCTTCACGCATATGCCGCACCCCACGCATAGCTGCTCGGAGATCCTCGCCTTGCCTGTCTCCTCGTCGAGCCATACGCATTTAGCCCCACCCCTGTTTATAGGGCAGAAGCGTATACACTCGTGCCCGCATTTAGAGGGCCTACACAGGGACTGGTCGACTACCGCTACTCGCATTAAATCCCCCTCTGGAGGGGAGGGGGAGAAATATAGAGGTTACCCGGGCTACTCTTCCCCGGACTCCTCTTCTCCAGCCATCGTCTCGAGAAAAACCTCGTAGAACTCTTCTTTTAGCTGAGCTCTCTCCTCCTCGGTGAGCCCTCTGCGTCCACCGAGATCCACCACGGCCACCCTGCTTCTAACGTCCTCCGATATGTGCTCCTTCTCCTTATACCCCTCCTCCTTCTTCACCTTGACCTTGTACCCACAATTTGTGCATACAAGATATAGGCCGTTCTTTTCGCGTTTAGGAATCATAACGCCCCCGCATTTAGGACAAAACTTCATGTTGTTCACCCTTCAAGGGTCTCTTTTTGTGAGAGAAACCAGCATATATAATTTTCCCCGAATAGGCCTAGAAAAACCGCCTGTTGAGAAACACCTAAAACCCCGTAGAGCACCTATTGCGGGGGTTATGCTTGTTAAAGGAGTTCAACCTCGTAGCAGCGACTTACCGGAAAAGAGAAAACGACTGCATATCGGAACTCTGGTTCTTCGCGAAGGAAATAGGTGACCGCAGGCTCGAGGCAAGCAAGACAGGTCTTCCATCCCTAATAGTCGCTAGGACAAGCATAGACCCTGAAGAATTCGCGGCGAATGCGCGTGAAGCCATACTCAAGAACCCGTGGACGTTCCGCTACCTGCTGAAACTAGTGCCGATCCACACGGTAGTTAACGCCGAGCTCGGGGAAATAGCGGAAGCAGCTGTAAGACTGGCAGGCGAAAAAATGAGGCCCGAGGACACCTACAAGGTTGAAGCCAGGATACGGCTTAGCACGCTGCAGCGCGACGAGGTGATAGATGCGATAGCCTCCAGGCTTAGCAACAAGGTAAACCTGGGTGAGCCTGATAAAGTGATAGTTGTGGAGATAATTGGAGAAAGGGCCGGGCTCTCAGTTATACCTCCAAGCCTCATAGTATCTGTCGAGAAACTGAGACGCATAGCTAGACGGAGAGCCTCACAAGAGCGGCGCGGGCTCTAAGCAGCTTGAGAATAGTCTCAGCGGATAGCTGGCCGGGAAAATCCGGGTACAAGGCGGCCAGATACCTCCTATAGGCTTCCATCCAGCCACCTATTTCCGGGGCGGTAAGCCTAGCGCCTAGGCGCCCCGCGACGCGCCTAAGAACGGCCTCGGCGTCTCCCCCTATAGACACCGCGACTGCCCCCACCTTTTCGCCCCTCCTCCTCGCCTCGTCGAGCGCCTCTCCGATATTTCTCGTCCCAAACAGGTAGAGCAGTAGCTCTATTTCCGGGTAGCGTGAAACCATTTTGCCGGTTATAGCCGCAGACGCGGCGTAGAGAACCGCGGTGGCGAGATGCCTTTGATCCGAAACTAACTCGCTGGATCCAGTTATCGTCATCCACGAATCACTATCCCTAAAATTTTTGGCCGCCTCCACTGCCTCCTCATAGCTGGCGCCCTCTAGCCCGGCAGCCGCTACACTCACCGTTCTACTGTAGAGCATCAGCGTGAACCTTATGGGCGGCATGGCTCCGGTGATGAAAAATATCTCCCCGCTCATAAGCCTGGTGATGTATAGTCGCCCGCTGATAGCCGTTATAACAGATTTCGGATACAGCGACTACTATGTTGGAGCCATGAAGGGGGTCATCAAGACTCTTTGTCCCAGCGCTGAGATTATAGACATCACGCACGACGTTCCGCCGTGGTCTATACTCGAAGCCTCATATATCCTCGAATGCTGCCTCGAGGAGTTCCCCAGAGGAACAGTCTTCCTGGTTGTCGTGGATCCCGGTGTCGGCACTGAGAGAAAAGCTGTAGTCGCCAGAGGCAAGAGGTATCTCTTCGTGGGGCCAGACAACGGGGTACTTGTACCCGCTCTTCGCCGTGACGCCCCCTTCCACGCATGGAGCATAGAGAGGGAGGAGTTTAAATGGTGGAAGAGTAGCGGCACATTCCATGGACGCGACGTGTTCGCACCGGCTGCTGCACGCATAGCCTGCGGCGCTTCTCCGGCCGCTTCCGGGCCCCCCGTGGAGAGGCTCGTAGAGACCGGCGTGGAACCGCCGAGCACAGGCGACGGCTACGTATACGGTTCTATAGTACACGTGGACCGCTTCGGGAACGCTGCCACCAGTATCGAGAGGCGTCATTTAGCCGAGGCAGGCCTAGAGGACTACGGCGAGCTGAGGATCGAAATAAGCGACCCCGCTACGGGCCGCGGAACCACCTTCACCGCGCCTGTTAGGCAAAGCTTCGCATACATAGAGGCAGGAGATACACTGCTTTTATTCAATAGCTGCCGCAAACTAGAGATAGCCGTGAATAGGGGCAGCGCGGCTAAACGTTACGGTCTACGCCCCGGCGTGAAGCTAAGATTATCTAGGCCGTAGACCGGCGCCCTCAACCTCTATCAGCACGGCATCGCCCTTCTCGCTCCTGTCCACCCTATACTTGGCGCCGGCGATCATCGAGCAAAGCCTTAACGCGGTCTCAGCGTGGGAAGTGAGCTCGGAAGTAAGTATTCTAGACACACCTCCCGCCAGCGCCATGTATATTACAAGGTTATCGGACGCGTGGGGGTCGACCGGCACGCCGCGTCTGAGAGGCCCGTACAGCTTTACGGCAGCTTCCCCGCCGACCTTTTCGGCAGGCTTTCCCCGCTCACCGAGGGAGTCACCGCCTATCACGGCTTCGCCCTTCCTAGCCCAGAGCACTATGCCCGTTCCCCTCCCACGGGCCGGCGTGCGGCAGTCAACTCGGATATCTATATTTCTCAGCCCCTTTTCCCTCAGGAAGCCCTCGGCAGCCCTCTTCTGCCTCTCAGCTATGCTGCACGGCAGGTTACCTACGTAGCTGACGCCGCCGACCGCCTGGTAAACAACCCTCGTCTCCAGCCTAAACGGGGAAAGTGGAAAAGAAGGCTCTGCAGACACCTCCACAAGCCCTCCTCCCACGGGGTAGAAACCCCTCCTTACGAGTCTAGCCTTCACCCTAGCTCCCCACAGCCTGAAGAGGGGAACCAGCACCTCCTCGAAGTAGGGGAAGGGCGGGCTCCACTTAACGCTTGTCCCACCGCTCACCCTTAGAGTGACGGGGCCGGACGCGGCGAGCAGAACAGGCGTCACCGCTTGCAGGAAGAGCGTGACGCTGCCAGCCGTACCTATATCGACGGTAAAAACCCCACTTTGGGGTCTTCTTCTCGGCCTAAAGTAGACCTCCGTGGAGCCGACCCTAAGCCCCCTAGTCTCGGCGTCGACTAGGCGTGCCAGGAAACTCAACGCCGCGTAGTGCTGGGGCCTGAGCCCGGGGTTTGCTCTCTTAGCCCTTATATTGTAGATCCTCACTGGGACGCCGGTTATGGCGGAAATGGCTGCGCTGTACCTGAGCAGCTGGCCTCCCCCCTCACCCATCGAGCCATCTATCTCGACTACCATGCACTTCACCTCAGCATCTTAGCGGCATAGTGTATACGCTGGGCAACCGTGAGATACACTACCACGATGAGGAGCCACGCCACGGCTCTCGCCGCCCCTAAACTCACGAAGGCGAGTATAAGTGAAAGCAGGGCCAGAAGTATACGCTCCGGCCGCTCTGCAAACCCGACTCCCGACATGGACACGCCGAGGGACTCCGCCCTAGCCCTTGTGTAGCTTATAAGGAACATCCCGGTGAGTAGGAGGAGCACTTCTCCGGGAGAAAGTAGCCCAGCGTACATGAAGCCCGCCGATATCAGAGCGTCCTCGGCCCTATCAACGGTCGAGTCCAGGAACGCCCCAAACCTCGACGCACTACCCGTATAGCGGGCCACGAGGCCGTCCAGCATGTCCATCAACCCCATAGCAGCGCACCCTAGCAGAAAAAGAGTCAGCGAGGAGTATGCGGCTAGCATGTAGAGCCCGGCCACGCCGAAAACCAGGCCGGAAAACGTTATCACGTTGGGGCTTAGCCGTGTGGCTGCAGCGGCCCGCGCCACCCCTAGGAAGCGGCGCTCCAATGCCTTCTTGTATTTGCCCAGCAAGACCCCGCCCCTTACCTCGTCGACAAGAGCATTATAGCCTTTGCGAGGTCACCGCCAGCTTCTTCAAGTGCCCTACGGGCCTCTTCGGGCGTAACGCCCGCCTGGGCTGCAACCAGCTGTACGTCCTCCTCGCTTATCTCCACCTTTGTCTCCTCTTCTTCCGCCGTGCGAGGCCTCTCCTCCTCCTCGCCCGCTATGTTGTACATCCTCCCGCCTCCACGCACCTCTATGACCGACACAGAGGGGTTCTTAATGACTATCTCCTTGTCCGGGAAGCGTATGACCACCTCCTCCACTCCCTGTAGCTCGTTTATATTAAGTCCCATTCTCTTCGTTAGACGGCGCAGATCTCTACTCCCCATCCTCCGCACAAGTCTCCACCAGCCTATATGCGGGAAAGGCATCCAAAAATATTCTCCAGCACGGATCTCAGCGTGACGATGTTCTCGGGCGCAACGGCTCTGGCGGCCTCGCCGCCGAGATCAAAGCATTCTTCAACCATGTCTATTATCACGGAGTCGCTGGACGCCGCCACCCCCTTCAGGGTGCGGGAAAGGGTGGCCACCTCCTTATCGGCGTTTTTCGAAAGAATAGCCTCTCCGTACAGCCTGGCGGCGGACAAGAACTCCGCGCTTCTACTTATCTGGGAGTCGAACACCCAGATTTGCCTGCTGGGCCCCAACCGGGATAAAAGAGAGGCAGCCACTGCTAGAGAGGAAAAGTAGGGGGGCGCCGCCTTCACCTTTCTGACCGTAGCCGCCAGGTCCCGTATAAAGCCATCGTTGCCCTCGACAAGGGTGTCGCCTATCATCGCAGAGGCCACGGTGCTTACCACGTTGAAGCCGTCAACCACAACGACCCTGCCCTTTAGGGCCGACGGCGAAAGCCTCTTCCTAATCCGCGCCCCGGAGACGCTTGTAGGGTAAAGGGACCTGTAGAGAAGGAGACGCTCATACCTCGAGAGAAGCCAGCGGGAAGAAACCATGTCTAGCGACGTCTTCCTACCATACCCCCTCTCCAGGAGGTAGAAAAAATCCCGCGCAGCCTCGTAGAGCTCCCTTCTAGGCTCGACCCTTATCCTTCTCAGCAAGCCTACCAAGCACCTCCCCGGCGGCTTCCGCGACTCCCTCCACGCTAGCTATCTTCCCCTGAAAGAGGTCGCTTACACCTCCGCCCCTCCCTCCAAGCTTCTCGGTAATACGCCGTCCCAGCTCTCTGGCGTCGATCTTCTTGAGCGCCCCGCCGGAGACTTTCACCACTATTCTCCCCTTAGGGTTCGCCAGCACAACAACCCCGTCGCCGATCCTCCTAGCTGTCTCTAAGGCTAGGTCGCGAAGCTTCTCTTCATCAACTACCCCGGCCACGAGCTTGACCCCTGAGACCTCCACAGCCTTTGCGGCAAGCCTCTCGGCCTCTCCCAAAAGCCTTATATTCTCGAGACGTTTAAGCTCGTCCTGAAGCCTCTTCTTCTCCTCAAGCTCCTTGGCTACGCGGAGGTCGACCTCCTCCAATGGGGCGTCGAGAAGCCTCGCCACGCGCTTGAGCCTAGAATCGATCTCCTGGATATACCTGACAGCCGGAACCCCCGCTTTAAAGATAACCCTAAACACGCCGTCCTGGATCTTGTCAAAGCCGACGATCTTTATAACGCCTATTTCCCCGGTATAGTCGCAGTGCGTACCGCCGCACGCCTCTGCATCCCACCCCTCAATCTCGACCACACGGAGTATTTTCTCCGGAACCACGCCGCCCTGGTAGAGGGAGAATCCGTAACGCTTCTCCGCCTCCGTTCTACTCATAAACGCCTTTTTTACCCGCCTATTCTCCATGACAACCCTGTTGGCCAGCTCCTCTATCTTACGCGCCTGCTCCTCCGTGATGGGCCTGTGGTGCGTAAAGTCGAACCTCACGTAGTCAAGGGTCTTCTGGGCACCAGCCTGCCACACATGCCTACCCAGAACCCTGCGCAAAGCGCCCAGCACTACGTGCGTCGAGGTATGATGCCTCATCAGAGTAAGCCTTCTCTCGGAGTCTACGAGACCCTCAACCTCTTCTCCCTGGCTGGGGAGCGGGCCTCTACACTCGTGGAAGACGACGCCCCCCACCCTGAACACATAGGAAACCTCGCACTCGCCGCCGCCATGTCTGATTAAGCCCTTGTCTGACAGCTGGCCTCCCCCCTCGGGGTAGAAGGCTGTAGCATCCAAGACCACATATTTTCCCTCTACGACCCCGATTACCCGCGCCTTGAACCTGAAAAGTTTCTCGTTCTCATAGTAGAGCTTCCTCGTCTCCGGGAACCGGGAGGCGTACTCGGGGGGTAGCTTCCACTCCTCGGGCTTTATGGCCTCTCTACCGCTTTTCTCTTTCAGCTCAGCCAGCTTTGAGTAGAACCCCGTCGTGTCTACGCGTACCCCCAGGGAAGACGCCTTCTCCTCGACCAGGTCCGGCGGAACACCGTGACTCTCATAGAGCTTGACGAGCTCCTCGCCAGGTATCTCCCCCCTCCTCTTATACCTAGATAACAGGTTGTCCACAATCTTCGAGCCCCTGGAGAGAGTCTCCCTATACTTCTCCTCCTCATACGCGACTATGTCAAGTATCTCGTCGCGGATCTCCCAATACTCCGGGAAATCACTCCTCCACTCTTCCAGCTGCCTAGAAACTACATCCACAAGCCCTATCTCCAAGCCTAGCCGGCGCAGGTGCCGCATACTCCTCCTAATTAGCAGCCTTGCGAGATAGCCGGACCCGGTATTTGAAGGCACGACGCCGTCGCCTATCATCCACATTATAGTTCTGCTATGGTCGGCCAGCGCATAGATAGACTCAAAAGGCCTTAGAAGCCTCGAAACCTCATCCACATCCATCCCGACCTCAGACGAAATCTCTTCGAATACCTTCATCGCCTCAAGAGGCTTTTTAAAGTCAAGCCTCCCGCTACGCTTCGCCAGGGCGACTCTTAAATCAGCGGGCAGGGGCTCCAGGCCAGCTTCGCGGCGCAGCCACTCAATTATACCGGGAAAAACCGCCTCATAGACGCTTGTCGACCCCTGTAGGAACCAGTATATCCTCTCCAACCCATACCCCGTGTCAACGATTTTGTTCTCGATAGGCACGAGGCGACCCTCCACAGTCTTGTAGTGCATGAAAACTAGCGTTGCAAGCTCCAGCCCCCTCACAAGAACCTCATAGTCTTCGCCCGCGTTCCCCCCGCCGCTCCACATGTCAAACACGAACGTTATCTCCTCAGGCGGGATGCCGTAGACCTCTGTGAAAAGCCTGTAAGCATACTCTACTGTTTCGTTCGCCCAGTAGACCCTTTGACCCCTCACGTTGAACGCGTGATGCGCCATCATCTCGAAGCCGGTAAGGTGGCGCCCTGTCCTACCCACGTTGTCTACATCCGTTAAACGTATACTAGGCTGAGAAATCACGAGGGGGTTAGCCGGCGGCTCGACGAGGCCTTCGGTAACCCAGGGTTGAAAATCGTATATAGACGCGCCGACGAGGTACACGTCGTCGCGCCACCTAGCCACGACGGGGTACCTGCGTATAGGAGTATGCCCGTTCTTCTCAAAAAACTCTATAAAACGCCTCCTGACCTCGCCTAGGCTCTCCACGCCGCGTCCAAGCCGCTTCCCTATAAATCCATACTCCTCGCACGGCTGATCTCCGCAGACCTTCCTCTCGGGGTTTAGCGTCCAGAAGACCCGGCCGCAGACGGGGCATTTCCTCTTTATCCACCCGCCTTCCTTAAAGAAAGGTAGATCAATGAATTCCTCCTGCATAGCTACTCGCTGCAGTAGACACGGGGAACAAAATTATGTTTTACTAGTAGCGGAGCCAAAAAAATAGAGACGATTACTCGCCGAGTTCAGGAACCTTCTCCTTAAGGATCCTGTAGAGGGCCTGAGCCTCCGCCTCAGCCTTCGCCAGCACCATGCCCACAGTCTCCTTAGCTAGGATGCCCGCGTTTACGGCCAGCGACAACGCCTCCATGTGGGCCTTCCGCACCGCCATCTCTAGTGCTTCTGGTATGGGCAACGCCGCGTTCACGGCAAGGTTGAACGCCTCCCTGTACGCCTCCGCGACCCTCTGGCTGAACAGGTCGTGGCCAAACTCTACTTCCTCGGGTTTCACGAGCCTCCCGTCGAGGTAGATCGCCTTTATGCTGAGTTTGCTCTCAATAGGCTTAATCCCGAGCTTAGCCAATAGCTCGGCCAGTTCCTGGGAGATCACGTCGCCGGGCTTCGCGACAACAGTGTCCTTAGTCACCCATATGCTTCCCTCCTGTATCCTCATGGGGATCTTCAACTTGTTGAATAGGCTGATCGTGGGGCCGGGGGGTATACCGGTATTCCCCGATGGAACAACTATCTCGCTCGTAGCGACGTCGCCGGCTTTTGCCTCCCTATAGATTTTCTGTTTGTCTAGATATATCACGACTTCGAAGGGGTTTTCATCGGTGAATATCACGGCGTTCTGCCCTGTAAGAACCTCCTCTAAGCCAGGCACATCTTTACCTAGCTCCTGTACAGCTCTATGGAAGAGCCTGTTTTTAACAACCTTCAGCAGGGTACCACGTTCCCTTAGCAGTGCACGCGTCTCGTGGAGAACAGGAGCCGTTATACCATATATGCTCGCAACCATGAAGTACTTGTGGGAGGAGATATACTCTTTAAGCTCCTGGACGGCACGGATCTTCCTCTCCGGTATGGGCTTGTGCCTCTTAAACTCCCTCTGGAACACCTGCATCACTTACCACCCTTCTTCTCCACGGGTACAGCAGGCCCCATTGTAAGCTTAAAGTATATCCGAGCAATCTGCGACGGCTGAAACTTCCTGAGGATCTCCTTCAGCACAGCCTTAGCGTTTTCAACAAGCTCTTCGGTGGGCTGATCCTCGGTTCCGATCCTAACCATTATCTGGGGCTCGTTTCTCACCCTAATCCTAACAGAACGGCGGAACCTCTGCAGGAACGCCTCGATCGGCGCGTTGGGGGGCACTGGCTGAGGCATCTTACCCCTAGGCCCAAGGTACCTTCCAAGGTAACGGCCTATCAGAGGCATCAAGTCGGTTCCGGCTAGGAAGAAGTCATAGCCCTTCGCCAGCTTCTTTGCAGCTTTTTTGTCTCCACCAAGTTTCTCTACGTCCTCCCTCCCTAGAACCGCGTCAGCGCCCGCCTCCTTGGCCCTGAGAGCCAAGTCCCCTGTGGCGAATACCGCCACCTTAGCCTCCTTTCCGGGCGGCGGGTGCGGAAGAGGGACGGCAACGTTAAGCCTGTTCTGGGGCTGCTTCACGTCCACGTCCTTCAAGACTACTATCATCTCCACGCTCTGGCGGAACCTCCTCTTTTTCGCCTTCTTCTTGGCCTCCTCTATTGCATGCGCGAGATTGCTTTCCTGAAGAATATACGACTAG
>JALSNQ010000008.1 GCA_026986905.1 Thermofilaceae archaeon | reverse complement strand
ATGAAGTCCGCCGGCAGGGGGAAGGGGTATAAGTGCCCAAAGTGCGGCTACCGTGACAAGAGGGCCGCGAAAATCGTGACTGAAAAGCCGAGGATAGTTGAGCCCGGACTCTACGTGTCGAGCCCACGGGCCTACAGGCATCTAACCAAGCCATTAGAGACCTACGGGATTAGGCCTGAGGGTGTATTTATTAAAGGATGGATATATTGACTTGCCTACACGGTGTTACGCTGATTCTGGCTGGTGATTGTCCGCACAGAAAACCTATATAAACCCGACTACTTCATTAGCCGAGAACCCGCTAGGTGCCGGAAATGGTACGCTTCAAGCAAGTAGCCGAAATAATGAAAATAATGAAAAATCCTGAGCAGGTACGCAACATAGGAACCCTCGCCCACGTAGATCACGGGAAGACAACCACTTCGGACTCCCTGCTGATGGGCGCTGGTATGCTGTCCCCCAAAGTGGCCGGGAAGGCGCTAGCGCTAGACTACGTGGAGATCGAGCAGCTGCGCCAGATGACCGTCAAGGCGGCCAACGTCTCCCTCTACCACGAGTGGCGCGGCAAGCCCTACGTGATAAACCTCGTCGACACTCCAGGCCACGTCGACTTTACCGGGCACGTGACTAGGAGCCTTAGAATGATGGATGGAGGCATAGTGGTGGTGGACGCCGTCGAGGGCATTATGACGCAGACGGAGACCGTGGTGAGGCAGGCACTACAGGAGTATGTGCGGCCGCTGCTCTACATAAACAAGGTCGACAGGCTTATCAAGGAGCTTAGGCTCGAGCCCCGCGAGATACAGCAGCGC
Organism: Thermofilaceae archaeon; assembly: GCA_026986905.1. Taxonomy (GTDB): domain Archaea; phylum Thermoproteota; class Thermoprotei; order Thermofilales; family Thermofilaceae; genus JALVKT01. The sequence continues at coordinate 2,625 of JALSNQ010000008.1, read as the reverse complement.
TTCGTGGAGATAGTGAAGGAGTTTAACGGTTTAATCGAGCTTTACGCGGACAAGGAGTTTAAGGACAAGTGGAAAGTCGACTTCAGGAAGGGCCAGGTGGCCTTCGGGAGCGCGCTTCACCGATGGGGCATGACCATCCCGATCGCCGCCGAGAAGGGCGTCAAGTTCGACTATATAATAGACGCCTACCAGAGAGGAAACCACGAGGAGCTCGCAAAAGAGTTCCCGCTCTATGTGGCGTTGCTGGACATGGTGGTGGAGCACATCCCCAACCCCAAGGAGGCGCAGCGGTACCGTATCCCCAAGCTCTGGCACGGGGACCTCAACAGTGAGATAGGGAAGGCCATGCTCGAGGCCGACCCCGAGGGGCCAACGGTGGTCGCCATCAGCAAGATAAACATCGACCCCCACGCCGGCCACGTAGCCACGGGCAGGGTCTTCAGCGGCACCGTCAGGTCCGGGGAGGAGCTCTACCTCTTAAACGCGAAATCCGTGCAGCGCGTACTGCAGGTCAGCCTCTACATGGGCCCCTACAGGGAGAAGGTGGACTACGTCACCGCAGGCAACATAGTCGCGCTCCTAGGCCTCGACAAGGCCCGCGCCGGCGAGACGGCGGTAGACGTCAAGTATAAGGACCAGATGGTGCCCTTCGAGAGGCTAAGCTACATCACAGAGCCCGTGGTCACCGTCGCGATAGAGCCCAAGAACAGCAGCGACCTCCCCAAGCTCATAGACGCGCTCAGGAAGCTCGCAATCGAAGACCCCACCTTGAAGGTGTACATCAACGAGGAGACCGGCGAATACCTGCTAAGCGGTGTGGGAACACTGCACCTCGAAATAACCCTCTGGGAGCTTAAACAGCGCACAGGCCTCGACATAGTGGTGAGCCCACCCATCGTACGCTACAGGGAGACTGTGAGGCAGCGCGGCCAGGTCTTCGAGGGCAAGTCCCCCAACAAGCACAACAAGCTCTACTTCTACGTCGAGCCGCTAAACGAGGAGACGCTGAAGCTCCTGCAGGAAGGCAAGATATACCCCGACCAGGACTGGCGCGAGCGCGCCAAGATCCTACGCGAAGAGGCCGGGTGGGACACCGACGAGGCGCGCAACATATGGGACATAGACGAGAACCTCAACATCATAGTCAACAAGACGGTCGGCGTCCAGCACCTCCGCGAGGTCAAAGACACGATCATACAGGGCTTCCGCTGGACCATGCAGGCAGGCCCCCTCGCGCAGGAGCCTGTAAGAGGCGTGAAAGTAGTACTGCAGGACGCGACGCTCCACGAAGATCCAGCTCACCGCGGCCCGGCTCAGATTATGCCTGCGACGAAGAACAGCATTATGGCGAGCTTCCTCTCCGCCAAGCCTACGCTGCTGGAGCCCATTCTTAAGATCGAGGTCAAGGTGCCTGCAACCCATCTCAGCGGCGTGTTGAACGTGATTACCCGCCACCGCGGCAAGGTGCTTGGAATGGAGGAGAAGGGCATGATGATGCGCGTGTTCGGGGAGATCCCTGTTAGTGAGAGCTTTAACCTGGCCGACGAGCTGCGCGAGGCGACACAGGGCAAGGCGTTCTTCGCCTATGAGTTCTCGAGGTGGGCTCCCGTGCCGAGCTCGATGCTGGAGCAGGTCATCATGGAGATCAGGGAGCGCAAGGGCCTGCCGAAGAGACTGCCGAGGATAGAGGACTTCGTCGGCCTCTAAGCTATTTTATTTTTCTCTTATTTCTAGACTAGTATTTTCTCCTAATATTTTATATTTAATGTTATATTTCTTTACCATAGGATACCGCCTCTTTTACGATACCTATCTCGTTCTTCTTTTTTTCAAATTCTCCTGGAGTATAGCATAATATATCTAATCCTTGTTTTGGCAGCGCCCCCGCCCTATATAATATTTTTAATAAATATGCAGTTCTTTGTGTAAAATGCATTTTTTCGAATTTTTTTGATACAACTATAAGGTCTATATCGGAAGTTTTGATATATGTTCCCCTTGCACGAGATCCAAAGAGTATTATCTTGGCGTCGGGTATGTGCTTTCTTATGATCTCAGCTATTTTCACGATTTCATTCTCACTCATCTTCCCCGAGATTCTTCTTGCAGAAGCTTAATATTTTCTCAGCCTTTCTGAGATGATCCTCCGCGATCTTCTCGTTATATAAAAGAGCCGGGACGCCGTTTGCAGCATCCGGATAGCGAGCAACAACGTATTCTGGCGTAAGGTCTATTGCGGCATCTATCAATTCTTCATCAGTTACTCCAAGTCCGGTTAAGAGATCTAACAAGTTGTGAGTTCTCGGCGGACTCTCTCTTTTTAAATGGATGTAGAGTGCTTTTAGCGCTTTTTCCGCCGCTTGGTGTGCGAAGAACACGCTTGCATAGTACCTCTTGTTCTCCAGCAATTTGCTGTAACAAGGTCTTCTTTAGCCTGGAGCCATAAGCGGCGGGCCTCCTCCCTCATTATTAGCCATGTATGATGGATTTGCTTACCGTAATATCTGCGACGGTTTTCCGCGGCGTGCTACCGCTTTTCATAAAAGAAATCGGTGATGCCGCCGCTCTTTTTCGTTAACGGGGGGCCGAGTAGAGGTCTCAGCTGTGTGGGTTCCAGCTGCCCTA
>JALSNQ010000007.1 GCA_026986905.1 Thermofilaceae archaeon | reverse complement strand
GCCACAGTACGGGCAACGCTTCTTTCCACCGCTTTGCCCCGTGGCAGCCGTTGGCTGAACCGCTGGAGCAGCCGGCGCCGCCATAGGGGCGGCGGGAGGCCTCGCTGGCTGGAGGGGGGCTTGCTGTTTCACAAAGGCCGGCTTTTCCGGCTCCACTCTTTCAAGCTGGGGGGGCGCCTCTTTTATCTCTATCACAGGCTCAACGCCTTTTTCTTCCTCAGGCTGGGAGGGCTGGGGGGCGGGTTTCTGCACTATAACAGGCTTAGCGACCTCCACGGGCTGCTCCACGGGCTTTATGGGCGACGGCGGTACAGCGGGCCGCGTCACTGGAGGGGCTTGAACCGGCATAGGGGGAGGCTGCTGTACCGGTATGGCCTGCACCTCTCCCGGCTGTCTAGCGGCCGCCTCCACCTTCTCGGCTAGGTCGAGCTTTAACCTCATGTAGAGATAGTAGCTGTACGCGTTAACTGCCTGTACGACTGACAGGTATATGAAAACCACGGCGGTCGCCACGGCCGCTGCAAGGGCGAGCCCTGGCATAGATGGAGTCATGAAGGAAACCGCCGCAGCGGCTATTCCCGCCACGGCTGCCCCGATAACCGCGTACATGAGCGCTGCGGTTTTCATGGACGAGAATCTCCTCTTCACCTCAAGTAGCTGGGGCGGCGGCGCTCTAATCCTTGTTCCAGCAGCCGGCGGGCTTGGCCGTACGGGCCTCCTACGTTTAGTCTTTTTACCAAAAAGGGAGCCCATTTTTAACGCTCACCTATGGCTAATTTATCACCATGTGACGTAAAAATAGATTCTTTATCCTCACTGCGACGGTGGCGCGACCACCTTCTCTATTATTGCCTCCTCGCCGTCCACATCGATCTCCGTGACCATGCTCTCCCTGAGCATTTCAGCCACCTCGTCGTCAACGAGGGAGAGACGAGGCGCACCTATCTTCACCTCTAAGCCGAGCGCCTTTGCCAGCTCGCTCAGCGTATATGCGAGGTCCCTAGTTTTGCTCTTGGCAACCACCATAGAGTCTTGCGCTTCTAAAAGGAGCTTTTTAACCTGGAAAAGAGGCTTCCTATACTCGTAGGGTAGATCCTCGCTTGAAAGAATGTCCTCTAATATCTGGAGTGCTTTTACTATCTCGACCCTCATAGCCACCTGTTTATAACGCTAATAGTGAAAATAGTAATTAGAAGACCGCGCCGAAATAGAGGGGAACACCTCCCACATACATACGTATTACCTTGATCCTACGCGGCGCTGAGGAAGCCGTGGACCAGAGCTGCAAGCGAGGAGAGCCATACACTCCGCGGCCCACCCTCAGCGTATTTTTTGGCGAGGAGGATCCTATACCTAAGGGGTGGATGCGGCCTCCAGGAGAGCCATTCGAGCACCCTCAACAACACGCTTTTTTCCTCCAAGAGCAGGGGGTACCCTATCTTCACGAGCGCGGAGGCCAGCTGCCTGCCATAGCCCTTAGATATCACATCCATATCCGCGCGAATCTCGAGGAGCTTGGCGTACATGAAGAGACCCGTCATCGCGGCTAGCAGGTAGCCCACCACGAGCGCAGGGTACGTGAGCAGCACGGGATTATATACGAAGAAGTAGTACATTCTAGCCGCGTACTCGGCCACCGCGGCCAGCGTAAATAGTATTATATCCCCCCTGTATAGGTGGCTGAGCTCATGGCCTATCACTGCCTCCACTTCTCCTTCATCCATGTCTATGAGGAGCCCCGAGGTTAGTATCACGGCCGAATGCCTTCCCACGCCGACACTCATAGCATTCCTGTACAAGACGTTGTACAGGTAGAGGCTTCCGGGCTTTACGCCTCCAAGCCTCTTAGCTAGGGCTTCAACGGCCCTAGACAGCTCGTATCTTTTAACACGCACCTTAACGGCGTCCCGGAGGATTGGCTCACCGTTCATTAAGCGCGACAGTATGTCGACAACATGCTCCCCGCTTATCGACCCGCTGCTAAGCAGCGGCCAGACTTCTCTTTTGAGACGTAGAAGGATTCTCCTATCTACGAGATACCTGTATTTCCTCCTATACTCCCTCCCGCTAATCTCTATGTCGACTATCGTCACAGGCTCACCTTCCTCTATACTCCAGTGCGCCACAATTTTGGGGACAAGGCGGGGAGACGCAGTAACCGCGAAGAGGGACACAAAGCCTATCGCTAGCGGGGCCGCTAGGGGGCCTAGGGCCTCGTAGAACAGGATCGATACGAGCGCCGCCAAGATGAAGGCGTAAACCATGTTTTCCGCAAAGAGCCTGCGCAGCAAGACTTTCAGGAAAGGCTCACGCAGGGAAGGTGTAACGCTTTCCCTTCCAGCATATACAAGGTATATGTGCCCTTTACCCTCATAGTAGTACAGAGAGAGGAGCCTCTCCTTAAGATGGCTCCTTAATTCTTCTACAATCCCGTCCGCTCCTACTAGAGTCACCGCGGAGTTCTCCGTGTAGACCCAGGCCCACCCCTTAACACCCTGGATGGAGAGCCCCCGTCTGCCCTTGTAGACGCCCTTCGCCACTGTGAAGCCTCTCTCTAAGGACCACGCGCGTATACTCTTCTCTAGGAAGGCTTCATAGTCCCCGTTGAGCGTGGGCGGTAGAGGCAGCGTTACGCTCTTCACGGCGCTTCACCACCTAGCTGCTAGACGTCTAGGCGCCATCATGGCTTCTAGACAACCAGGATCCGGGTGTTATAAAAACTAGACGTGACTTTAAAAATACGGTTGACACTATTAAAACACACAAAGTTGAGAGTTTTAGAAAGAGTCGTCGTAGAGTTCTTCGCTTTTTTCAGCTTCCTCCTTGTCTATTTCTCCCTTATCCCTCTTTGAATGCTTCCTGCCAGCAAGGGCGAGCGCGGTAGCCACACCCGCTGTACCGGCTGCCGCCAGCTCTGTAACACTTATAGGCCCTATGAAGGGGAGCTCCAGTACTATATCCATGGCCACGTTGACCTTCGCGTTGGAGTCTACAGTGATGCTCTTCTCAGCATTTGAACCCTTGTATTCCGCCTTGACCTTATACTCGCCCGCAGGTATCTGTGCGAACACCACCTTACCGTCGCTGTCGGTCTCCGCGCTCGTCGTGAAGCCTCCCTTGTTGCTTATCGTCACCACTGCCCCCTCTATCGGGGACCCTATCTTTGTAGTGACGGTCACCTGGAGCGAGTACACAGCGCACTTGACGGAGATGGCGTCGCCCTTAAGCGTGCCCAGCGTGGCATCGGCCACCTTAGCGCCCTTGAACACAGCCGTAACGTGGTATACTCCTGGAGCGTAGACCTTCAGCCGCGCAGTGCCTGTAGCGTCAGTTACGCCGCTGGCTTCAACGGGGCCTTCAGCCTTCACCACGGCGCCCGAGATGGGGTTTCCGTCGGCGTCTGTGAGCTTGACCGTGATAGGCTTCCACTCGACCTCGAATATGTACTGGCCGTCCGCCTCCTCCGCCCCCTTCTTGATCTGTACGAGTGCCTCGTGTTGGGAGATTACTACCTTTCTCGCCATGCCCATTAGGCTGAGGTCTCCATCAGCTATTTTCTTCAGCGTACTGCCGTCCGGGAGTATTATAGAGTTTATGGAGGCCGCGTCGGGGAGCTGCACCACTATGTAGGCGTTCGTGGACCCCCTAAGCGTCTTCTTATCGACATTCACTATGAGGCCTTTCTCCGTCCATGTGCCCGCCGCCTTTATGTTTATGGGGACTATTATCCCGTTTACCTCATGGACACCATTGTTGGTTATCTTTATCGTGTCGCCATAGACTAGGTACGCCTTGATCCAGTAGCTCATCTGCAGCGGCGGCACCATAAGCGATGCACCCTCGACTTCGAACTCCTCACCCTTCGAGTAGGCGAGGTCCACCAGGCCGCCCTCCACAGCCACCCTGGACGAGAGCTTCCCGGGGTTAACGGAGTAGAGCACGACTATCGCGCCGAGCGCCCTCCACCCGCTCTTCTTTTTCACGATCACAGTCTTAGTCGCGCCTGGGAGCACCGTGAGGTTCATGTATTGGCCCTCGGCTACTATGAACGCGTTGGGCAGGGAGTACTCCTCGCCCTCCGCCAATTCAACCGTGTAGACCCCGAATCCCGTGGAAGACACGGCGAACTCCACGTGTTTGGGGTCGAACTTTATGGCATCCGCCCCGGCGCTCTCCTGTGCATGCATTTTAAGCATATCGTCTCCATCCGGCGAGATGAGCCCCCTGACAGCGTACGGAGCGTAGTTGTCTATTGTGAAGCGCACAGTGACGTTGTCGAGGCCGCTGCCCGCCAGCTGGGAGAGATCTATCTTTACCTTGCTCGAAAGCTCGACCCAGCTCTCCTTCACGAACACGGAGATCAGTTTTGCCTTAACGGTGCCGTTAAACGTGCTGGGCGCGAGCTTTATCTCGCCCTTCCTGGAGATTAGGGCCTTTACCACGCCGTTGGACACTATCTTCTGGTCGTAGAGTACAGGCGTCACTCCCTCGGGCAGGCCCTCCTCAAACACTATTTTAAACTCCTTGAGGTGAAAGCCCGGCGGCTCCGCGGAGGAAAGAACGTCCACGAGCTCGCTGCTGCCAAAGTTTATCTCGGTGCTCTCCACGGTCGTAACCATGACCTCGACTTTCCCGTAATACTTGGCGTCAGGTATAGGCGCGGCAACAGTGAGCGGCGCAACTAGTATAAGCGCCGCAAACACAGCTGCTATAATCAGCACCTTCTTTTCCATCTGCACACCTGGTAGACTATCACCAGCAAAGCGGTGTTAATGATGCCCTCCACGCGCTCCCCGTCAAAACATACAACTACGCGAGTATTACACTCGAAAACCCGGGCTACGGCAGCCCTCCAGGAGAAGACGAGATAAAGTATTTTAGCCCCGCCGCAAAAATACCGCTGAGAGCCGGGGTAGCTCAGCCCGGTGGAGCGCCCGACACGCACGGCGTGGGCGAGGCTGTTAACCGGGTGGTCCCGGGTTCAAGTCCCGGCCCCGGCGCCACCTTTTATGACGTCTTATCGGCGGCGAAGAGGGGGTTGGGAGAGAAGGATGGGGGCTCCGGCGGATTTATTTCCGTGATGGTTGTGTGTGATTGTGATGAAGGTATCCTTTAAGGCTATGATAACTAACATAACGCTGATAGACGCCCCTAATGGGGAGAAACTCGTCAAAATAGATTTGAGCGAGGAACGGGAAGTCCCGGGGCCCGTCATAATGGGCTCGGGAAGCGAGATCGCCCGCGAGGTTATGCCTGTGGTTAGCCAGATACTGCGCAGTATGCCCGGTTTTTCGGGGGGAAAGGTCCGCGTACCTAGGTTAACGGTATACTTGACAGAGGATGAGTGGGAAAAGATAATTAACAAGCCGAATATCGGCGAATACATGGAGGTTACTTTTGAAAACAAGGAGGTGAAAATGAGTAAGCCCACCTAGCCCGGTTTCTGCGCCAGCCTTTTAATGGGTATTTCCTGAACCTTACCGTCCGGCGTCCACCTCACAACTAGTATCGGCAGCAGACCTCTCTCGAGCTCCTTCTGTGCGATAATTATTGGATCCAAGGCTCCTGCCTCCTCCAGGGGTATGAGCACCGGTGCGCCTAACGCCACTTGGAGCGCACGTATCCCTATAATGCGGGCTTTCTCATACTTTGTCAGCCAGGGGGGTCCCACCTTTATCTTAAAATCTTCTCCACCACTACTTCTCGACATAAGCGTGTGGGAAAAGAATACCCGTTATATATTTCTTATATATATTGCAGGGGCTGGCCACCAACTCCCCGCATAAAATATTTTTTATAATTTAATTTTTTATTTTATTTAAAAACTAGGCCCCTTGCCCTCTTTGCCCTCCTTCTTCTCTTCCTTCGGAGGCGCTGCGGCAATTATATCATCTATCCTAAGTATCATTATGGCAGCCTCGGTTGCGGACTTCAGCACCTGCTTTTTCACGCTTGCAGGCTCTATCACGCCGGCCTCCATCATGTCCTCGACCTTGCCAGTAAAGGCGTTCACGCCAGCCCACTTCTTGCCCTCGGCATGCAGCTTCTTCAGCTCCGCGATGACGTCTACAGGCTCCAGACCAGCGTTCTGCGCCAAGATTGCAGCTATGTTTTCAAGGGCCTCTGCATACTTCTGCACAGCAAGCTGCTCCTTGCTTGGAAGGGTCTTCGAGAACTCCCTGAGCTTTAACGCAAGCTCTATTTCAACCGCGCCGCCGCCAGCGACTATCTTCGGCTCCCTAATAACGTTCCTCACAACGCTGAGCGCGTCATGCACGGCGCGCTCCGCCTCATCGACTATGTGCTCTGCGCCGCCGCGTAGAAGTATAGTCACTGCTTTGGGGTTGGGGCAGCCTTCTACGAAGACCATCTTCTCGTCCGCCACCTTGCGCTCCTCGACGAGCTCCGCGCTGCCCAGGGCGTCTGGGGATATGTCCTCCACCCTCGTAACTATACGGGCACCAGTGGCGCGCGCAAGCTTCTCCATATCACTCTTCTTAACCCTACGAACAGCAAGAATACCAGCCTTCGCAAGATAATACTGCGCAAGATCATCAATACCCTTCTGACAAAACACCACATTAGCACCACTCTCACGAATCCTCTCTACTTTCTTCCTGAGAATCTCCGCCTCCTGGTCGAGGAACATCTTCAGCTGTTCGGGGTCGGTCACATTTATCTTCGCAGTCCACTCTGGCTTCTCGACTTCGAGGGGCGCATCAATAAGAGCAATCTTAGCATTCTCAACCCTCTTAGGCATAGCCGGGTGCACAACCTCCTTGTCGAGGACTATCCCTTTTACAAGGGTGGACTCCTCGAGGCTCTCCCCACGCTTCTTCTCAATCTTTATGTTGTCGAGGTCCAGTTCATACTTTCCATCCTTCTTCTCCATGACCTGCAGCGCGGCGTCGACTATCAGCTTGGAGAGGTGCTCCTTAAACTCGGCGACCACCTTGCTGCTCAGCGCGGTTTTAGCTATCTTCGCCAACACCTCCTTGTCCGTTGGATCGACCTTCTCAGCAATAGAGTCTACGTGCTTCACAGCCTCTATCATCGCCTTCTCGTATCCCTCAGTTATTATCGTGGGGTGTATCTCGCCGTCTAGTAGCTCCTCGGCGGACTCTAGGAGCTTGCCGGCGAGAACCACCACTGTAGTGGTTCCGTCACCGACTTCGTCGTCCTGCGCCTTGGCCACCTCTACAAGCATCTTCGCCGCTGGGTGCTGCACCTCCATTTCCTTAAGTATAGTTGCACCGTCCCCGGTAATGGTCGCGTTACCGAAGGAGTCTACCAGTAGCTTGTCCATCCCTCGGGGGCCGAGGGAGGAGGATAGCGTCTCAGCGATAACCTTTGCCGCGAATATGTTGGCGCGCCTGGCGTCCCTACCAGTGGTGCGGGTTGCTCCCTCCTTCAACACTAATACTGGAACAGTCTGTCCAGATGGCACCGCAGCCATTCCACTCACCCTTCACCCTACTGCGTGAGACAACAATTATCGCTTCTATATATAGATTTTGTCGAAAAACCCTTAGCCCTCTAACCCCTGATTGCCAACGGCCATGACTGAAGGGGATGAAAGCAGGGGCAAAAAAGACCGCTTGGAAAACCTGCTATTCATAACAATTCTCGCCGTGTTCATATTATTGTTCTTCTTCCTACATTCACTGCTCAACACCAGCGTCCCGTTAGCGGTGGTTTCAAGCTGGAGCATGGAGCCGACACTCCATGTAGGAGACTTAGTCATAGTTCAAGGACAAAGCCATTATAAACCAGGAGATATAGTCGTGTATACAACAGGAAAAGCCCTCGTCGTTCATAGAATTGTTAAGCAGCTCGAAGACGGAACCTTCCTGACAAAAGGCGATGCAAATGTTTTTGCCGACGCCATACACCCCTCCCTAGCGCAGATTAAGGGAAAAGTCATTCTCGTTATCCCATATTTTGGCACCCTAAAGCTAATTATTGAAAAAATATTATTTCACCACGTGTAGTTAACCAAAAAATATTTTTCAACAGAAAATAACCTGGGCATATTTAAACGGGTGCTTTATATACCCTTAATAAACCTATAAATAGTGACATGCGGCTAAGAGGTGATGCAAAATAGCAAAACCGACATATGAAATACAGAATGTAGTAGCATCAGTTTCGATAAACCACAAACTCGACTTAGAAAAAATAGCTGAAAGAGTCCCCAACGCTGAATACAGCCCGGAACACTCCGGGTCTCCGGACCCGGGGTCCGAAAGTTTCCAGGCTTAGTGCTTAGGCTAAACAAGCCGAAAACAGCGACGCTGATATTCTCTAGCGGCAAAATGGTCTGTACAGGAGCTAAGTCGGAAAGCGAGGTGTACAAAGCAGTAAATAGCATCATAAAACTGCTTAAAGCCCACGGAATAGAGATAAAAAACAAACCCATAATAGAGATCCAGAACGTCGTAGCAAGTGCCAACCTAAAGGCGGGAGTGGATCTTGAACGGGCAGCGTTCTTACTGGAGGGCGCCATGTATGAGCCGGAGCAGTTTCCAGGGCTTATATATAGGATGCGTGACCCCAAGGTCGTGCTCCTCATATTCTCCAGCGGTAAGGTCGTCTGTACCGGCGCTAAGAAGGAGGAGCAGGTAAAGGAGGCTATAGAGAAGATCTATAATAAACTTAAAGAGCTGGACGTGTTGATAGAAAGGTGAATTTTTTTATAAAACTCATATAGTTTTCACAAAATCTAAGGGATATATTATAACTGTACCCTAGGGGCGCCGAAACCCTAATCAGCACCCCGCGTTTTGCTGAAAATATCTATGATAAGCAAAGGCGGCTTCACCGTAAGAGAGGCCCGGGAAGAAGATATTGAGGCGGTGATAGATATAAACAAACGAACCCTACCCGAGAACTACCCGAGATTCTATTTTAAGCTCCACCTCCATAATTTTCCTAAAGCGTTTCTTGTAGCCGAAATGAATGGCGAGATAGTTGGCTATATAATGTGCCGCGTTGAGTACGACTCACTCTATACTAACCCATCTGTAGTGGGGCGCAAGGGGCATATAGTTTCGCTGGCAGTTCTTCCTAAAGCTCGGCGACGCGGCGTGGCGACAGCCCTCATGAAGAAGGCTATGGAGGCTATGAAGAACGTTTACGGCGCAGACGAGTTTTACCTTGAAGTCAGGGTTAGCAATATGCCGGCGATATCTCTCTACAAGAAACTGGGCTTTAAAGCAGTAAAGGTACTCCAAAAATACTATGGCGACGGCGAAGACGCTTACCTCATGGCTAGACCCGCATAGAAGAAAATATATAGTGTGCAAGGCTGGATGTGCTGGGTGTCTGGCGTATGCCGATCAGGGATCCGGAAAAGCTACAGATAGCCCTAGAGCACACATTTAGGGTAAAGATATGTAGACGCTGCGGCGCATTGAATCCCTGGGACGCGGAGCGCTGTAGACGCTGCAAGAGCAGAGATTTACGCCCTAAGAGATACAAGAAGTAAAACCGTGGTATTTATTCCTCTTCAGACACGCCGCCCCAATTCATTGTTACAACTCTTCTAACGAAGGCTCCGGGTAAAAGAGGGGTATTACGTTCAGGCTACCCTGCGAAATAATGTTATAACACTCCACACGTGTATCCCCTTAGGTTGAATTATGGGACGCGTATCTAAGGGCGAAGTATGCAGCGTAGAAGGGTGCGAGGAGAAGGCTGTACGCTCGGTCTCACGGGAGAAGATTGAAGAAAGCAAGGTAGGTTTTAAGTTAAAGAACCCGGACTCTAGACGCGTATATTTATGCAGGAAACACTATAAGGAATTCAAAAAAGCATATAGGAAAAATGTTTGGAAAACCGAGCGGTTTACGAGGGGGTTTTAAATGCTATACCTCCTCTCTGTGAAGTATGAGGGAAGGGAGAGGCGGGCCCATTTAATATTCTATGACGAAGAGAGGGGGGGTATAGTCGATATACCCGACCCCTGGGGTCATAAACCCTATCTGCTTTCGGATCTACCTCCGAATAAAATACTTGAAGAATACCCGGAGGTTCTCAAGAATAAGGGATTCAACAGGCTCGATGTGGTCGAGAGGTACGATGCACTTAGGGATCAATGGGTGTTGATGACTAAAGTTGAGGCGCTGGACCCCCTTTCAGTGGGAGGCGCAAGGAACAGCCTTAGAGACATCCTTAAGGGCCACGCCTGGGAGGCTAGGATAAAATATACTCACAACTACATATACGATAACCACCTGCTGCCCGGGATGCCGTATATACTTAAAAACGGTGTCCCTGTTTTAGCCGTAAATAGGATTTCCGAAAAAATGGAGGAGAAGATCTCGGGAATATACAAGGACAAACACCTGGCAAAGGAGGCTATGGAGTGGGCACTGCTCTTCGAGGCGCCCATACCCCATCTCCGCCGGATAGCCATAGACATAGAAGTAGAGTCTACGGCAGGCCTTGTACCAAACCCCCGTGAAGCAGCCTACCCCGTAATAGCCGTATCGTATTATTCCTCAGACGGCAAACGGGGCGTGTACATGTTAAAGAGGGGCGAGATGGCCGGCGTGAATGTTGAGGGCGGCGAGATAACGGTGTTTGAGAGTGAGAGAGAGCTTCTAGCCGCTACTTTCAATCTTATACGGAGCTATCCTATAGTTATAACATTTAACGGCGACCACTTCGATATGCCGTATCTATACAACAGGGCTCTAAAACTGGGCTTTAGAGAAGACGACGTACCGATAGAGTACACTGCACACAGCGATGAGACGAGAGTGAAGCCCGGCATACACCTTGACCTCTACAAGTTTTTCACCAACAGATCCATGAGAGTCTACGCCTTCGCCAACAAATACCGTGAGGGTAGAACACTAGACGAGATAGCCACGGCTCTCCTAGGGGAGGGGAAGGTTAAACATGAAGAACCGATCTCGGAGATGACCCCCCAGAAGCTCGCGGAGTACAGCTTCAGGGACGCGGAGATCACCTACAAGCTAACTTCATTCAACGACGACCTTGTAATGAAGCTTATAGTTCTCATGATGAGGATATCGAAGCTCCCTCTCGACGACCTGACAAGGCACAATATTTCCGCCTGGATAAGGAACCTCTTCTACTACGAGCACAGGCAGAGGGGCTGGCTCATACCGAATCCCGAGGACATAATGGCGTTGAAGGGCAAGACGGTGACTAAGGCCGTCATTAAAGGCAAAAAGTATATGGGCGCCATAGTCATAGACCCCGTTCCCGGCGTCTACTTTAACGTGGTAGTGGTAGACTTCGCGAGCCTGTATCCAAGCGTTATAAAGACGTGGAACCTGAGCTATGAGACGGTGAACTGCCCCCACCCTGAGTGCAGGGACAACAAGGTTCCCGGCACACCACACTGGGTATGTAGGCGTAAACGGGGTATGATGTCGACGCTTGTAGGAATACTAAGGGATCTCAGAGTATACATTTACAAGCCTCTTTCGAAGAAGACGGAAGACCCGCTGCTTAGGGCCCAGTACAAGGTCGTCCAGGCGGCGTTGAAGGTGTTTATAAACGCTAGCTACGGCGTATTCGGCGCGGAGAGCTTCCCACTTTACTGTCCGCCAGTAGCAGAAAGCACCACCGCGCTGGGAAGATATAGTATCCTAAAAACGATGGAGATGGCTTTGAAGATGGGGTTGCCAGTACTTTATGGCGACACCGACAGCCTTTTCCTCTGGAACCCCTCTCCTGAACAGGTTGAGGAGATAATAAGGAGAAGCCTGGAGGAGCTGCAGATCGACCTAGGCATCGATAAGGAGTATAAGTGGGTTGTGTTTAGCCGTAGGAAGAAGAACTACCTTGGAATGCTGAAAGAGGGGAAGCCCGACATAAAGGGCCTGACGGGTAAAAAGAGGAACACTCCCGAGTTTATAAAGCAACTCTTCTACAAGCTTGTAGAGATTCTAGCAGACGCGGAGAACATGGAAAGTTTCGAGAAAAGCCTTGACAAAATAAAGGAGGCCGTGAGGGAAACATACATCGATCTCGAAAAGAAGAACATACCGCTGAACCAGCTGGCCTTCAAAGTGGCGCTGACAAAGCCCCTTAGCGAGTACACCAAGAACACGCCCCAGCATGTAAAAGCCGCGAAACAGCTTCTACCGTACCGCGGCAAGATAGAAGTGGGAGAGATCGTCAGCTTTGTGAAGACCCGCGACAAAGAAGGAGTAAAGCCCGTTCAGCTAGCGCGCATAGATGAAGTGGATACCGAGAAGTACGTGGAAGCACTCCGCACGACGCTAGAACAGATACTAGATGCGCTCGACATATCTTTCGACGAAATAATGGGGGGCAGGGGCCTTGAAAGCTTCATGGGCGGCGCAAAGAAGGCTACTGCCCCTCCACTGCGTCAAGTATAGCCTTTTTCGCAGCCTCGAAATCCGGCGTACTTCCTGCCACAGGAACCTTCGTCAACACATGCTTTATAGTGCCGTCATCGAACTCTACGAAGACCTGCGGGATGTCTGCACCCCCGAGCTCGTCCTTTTCTCCATACTTCATGAGGAACATGTAGTCCTCTATCTTCTCTTCAAACTCCAGCCCTTTCTCCTCCGCGATCTCCTTACATATCTTCTTGAGCTTGCTGTAAAACGGCGCCCAAGAGGCTCCAACGATTATTATCTTCTTGGCCTTAGCCAAATTCTACACCTCCCTAGCTACACCAGGAAACAAGTATATAGCTCTTCCCACGATCCCCGCCGCTCCAAAGTCATCCACTACTCCTCCTTCAACATGTCGCTGATACTCTTCACCTCCCCCCTTTTCTTATACACTATCCTCGTCTCAAGCCTAATGGGCATACCTATTTCCCTGAAAATCCAGTATATCTCCTCGGCGCCGAGCCTGCCCCTAATCCTCCCCGCGTATATAAGCCTCCCTATACTTTCACCCACCCTAGCGGCTGCGTCACCATACTGGTCCAGAGCCTTCCCGAACATCTCTCTGCCATCATCTGTCAAGCTAGACAAAAACAGGCTGTAAAAGTCGGGTTTTTCCGGCTCAGCCTTCTTCTTAGTCTTCTCAAGTAGACGCTTCTGAAGCTCCAGCAGTTTTCTACGTTTAATAATCTCAAGCTCATCGTCCACAGCACACCACCACTCAGAAGGATTAGCGTGGAGAGATATAAACTACTGCGCGTCTACTATCTAACTAGCCCGGGCGACGGTCGCCGCCCGAGACCCTCACCAGGGGCCTATGAAAGGCGGTATCCCCCGCCCGGGACACGCATGATCGTGGAGCGGGATAAGAAATAAAACCTTCATAGGCAAAAATGTGCCTAGGGGCCGGTGGCTCAGCCCGGTGGAGCACCCGACACCCCTGTGCCGGGTGGGTGACGCTGATAACCGGGGGGTCCCACGCCTCCGGGCGCTGGGCCCCACTCCCGGGTTCAAATCCCGGCCGGCCCACCACTTCTTCTACTCCGAGATCCCGGGGTACGAGGTCTACGTCGACCAGCGCACGCTCTAAATAACACGGGAACCACGTTGGCATACTCGTGGAGAAGCAAGCGACGATTAATAATGGAGCCCCGGCCGGGACTCGAACCCGGGACCTACGGCTTTCCCAGGGCTGGCCTCGAACCCCCTCAGCTACAGGCCCGTACGAGGCCGTCGCTGGCGGCCCACAGAGGCCTACCGGCTGAGCTACCGGGGCTCCAGAGTTATGGCCATCTTTCACTATTTTAAAGATTTCCTCCCCCCTACTACTTCGAATATATTATGACGTTTCCCCGAGAACTCTATTATGGGTGAAGCAGAGGAAGAGCGTGCAATAGAGGTGGCCGAGCTGCACTACGCCTCGATTATACGGGGAGAAGAAGAAGCCTGGATTTCTACGCTGAAATCGGATCTACGTAGAGTAGGGGATGTAAAGAGGGGGCCATTATACTTTTGGTGGCGCGCCGGCAGGAAAATGGCGGAGAAAGGGGTGACATACAGGCTCCAACGCATAGGGTACATCCAAGGAAGGCGTGCAAAACTCTTCTTCCAACGCGTCACGGAAGATGGGAGAAAACTGGGCCTGCCGGTACCCATCTATCTTGTTAAAGAGGGGGACGAGTGGAAAGTCGACCAGCCAACCTACTAGATGAGGCAAAAAGTTTATGCCCCCTCGTCCATAGAGATAGAGGAGGCCCGGGTAGGGCCTCAGGGCCGGTAGCTCAGCTAGGTAGAGCGGCGGCCAACACCCCGGGGTATCTCCGGGGGTTGATCGAGGCTCCAGACCCGCAGAGGCGGTGCATAGCTGCACCGTCACGGACGCCCGGGGTTCGAGTCCCCGCCGGCCCACCATGTTTTTAAATACACCTCGCTTCCAACGCCCTAAGCATTAAGATACAAAACACGTATGCCTAGCGCCTCATTCTAAGGCATAGAGATTAAGAAAAGGGGATTGGTGGGCCCGCCGGGACTTGAACCCGGGACCACCGCCGATCCCATCGGCAGACTGTGAGGGCGGCATTAAGCCCGCAGATACGGGTATCCTACCACTAGACCACGGGCCCTCTCAAAATGATGGGAATAGCATGGTGATATTTTTTACGCGCCGCTGCCGGTGAGGTAGCGGTGTACTCCCTCGGCGGCTTTTTTACCGCTCTTCATGGCGAGACCTATGTTGGATGGGCCCTGGGCCACATCTCCTGCAGCGAAGAGGCCGGGCACATTCGTCATATTATTCTCATCAACTTTTATTGTGCCATTTGGATTAAACTCTACGCCAAGGCTTTTCAGGCTATGGGGCGGTGTAGCGTGGAGGCCTATCGCGGGCACCACGGCGTCAACTTCTATCTCGAACTCCGAGCCGGGTATGTACTCTACATGTTCCCTCCTAGATTTAGTGGGCTTCGTCTTTATCAGACGCAGCTTCTCAGCTTTTCCCTCTCCCAGAACCGCTACTGGCTGCGCACATTCAATGAACTCGACCCCTATCTTCTCCAAGTGTTTCACCATGAACTTCGCGGGCGAGATCCCTATCGGCCTCCTATAGACTATTATGGGCGTCGCGTCGAAATCGAGCTTCGCCAGCTCAGCTATATCGACAGCCGTCAAGCCAGCGCCTATTATAGCCACCCTACCCTGGAGCGGCGGCGGGGATACCTCGGCGTAGCCTAGCTTATACTTCATGTAGCGTATAATCCAGTCTAACGCGTTATATACTCCAGGCAAGTCCTCCCCAGGTATTTTTAGCCGCCGTCCCTCCCACGTACCAGTCGCTATTATAACCGCGTCGTATTTTCCCAAGAGTTCATCCACCTTAACGTCCTTGCCGACATTAACCCCCTGATGGAAGACAACGCCTGCATCGGCAAGGCTCCGGACACTCTCCCTGACGCCGTCTTTGGGTATCCTGAATTCTGGAATGGCGAAAATCAGCATTCCGCCGGGCTCTGGCTGATTGTCATACACGTGCACCTCGTATCCCTTGCAGATTAGGGTGCCTGCAGCCGCAAGCCCGGCTGGCCCCGCACCGACTATCGCAACCTTTTTCCCGAGAGAAGGAGGCGTCTCTCTGCACGGTAGAAATTTTATCGGCATACTTCTCAGTAAAATAAATTATTGGCCATTATATTCATTTTTTGATTTACGTTTTTCGCATATAGTTTTTATATAACATTTCCCAGCGGGTTGCATTTGATACACTGGAGCCTAGCTTTACGCAAGTATGCAGCCTACACGAGACTATTTTTAACGCCAGGATAGCACCTTAGATCGGGCAACGCAGCTTCAAGCCCGCCTAGAAAACCCCTCAACTCGTAAAGCGAAACTACGGGCACGCCTTCATGCAGTTTTTCACCTACACCATACAGGGATATTACTAGGGGGCACACTCTATACCTTCCACCCTTTAGTGGTAGCGGCACCGAATGCAGAACCGATGCCAGCGCCTCAGCCCTCTTCCTCTGCTCCTCTACAGCCTCAAGTAGCTTACTTCTCCTAGCACGGCTCCACCTCTTACAGTCT
Organism: Thermofilaceae archaeon; assembly: GCA_026986905.1. Taxonomy (GTDB): domain Archaea; phylum Thermoproteota; class Thermoprotei; order Thermofilales; family Thermofilaceae; genus JALVKT01. Next base: position 30,994 of record JALSNQ010000007.1, on the reverse strand, counting down.
GCGACGAGGACTAAGCCCTCATTAGCCGCCACCACGTCGACCTCGAATCGCCTTCCACAGCACTTAAACCTTAAATTCCGGTAAACGCGAAACCCAGCCTCCTCGAAGACCGTGGCGCATAGTGCCTCTAGGTCGCGCCACCCCATCTCCAAGGCTAGGTCAACCACGTTAAATCCACGCTTCCACGCAGCAATCACAAGTCCTGTCACGTCAACGCTTCCCAGATTCACGGAGAGGTAGTCCAGAGCTTCCCTAACGACACTTTCAGGTAGCCCTGAGGCTTCGGAGAGCCTCCGATAACTACAGCTCCCCTCCTCCACCAGGCACTTCAACAATACACGATAAACAAGCTGGAATTTGAGGTCTATCAAGGCTCTAGATTATTATGCTAGCCATAGGCGCCAAGCGTGGCCAGCGCTCCGCAGCCTCCTTGGCCAGTGGCCCCCTAATCTCTGTCCCGCGGGGATCGCCGTCAGGCGTGACTATAACGACCGCGTTGTCCTCAAAGGCTATCCAGGTGCCGTCGGCCCTACGGTAAGGCCTACGCTGCCGTATCACGACCGCCCGCATAACCTGTTTACGCAGTTCGGGCTTCCCGGCCCTTATAGACACGACCACCATGTCCCCTACAGCCGCACCGGGTACACGGCGCCAGACGCTCTTATAGTGGGGCACACCTATCACCTTGGCCAGGGTCGCGCCGGAGTTGTCAGCCACCTTCACCAGGCTCTCCATGAAGAGCCCTGGCGTGAGGTCAAGCCTGTATGATACGCCTACAGCCTTCGGGCCTCTTTTCGCCATTCACCACCACCTACTCAGCCTTACCTAGAACGACGAATGAGACGGATTTTGATATAGGTCTCGTCTCGCCTATGACCACTACGTCGCCCGGCTTCACGTCTATGCAAGGGGGCACGTGGACCCTCTTCTTCTTCCTACGCTTCTCATACCTCATGTACTTCTTGTCATAGTAGAGGTACTCGTGCTCCACAACGGCCGTCCTATGCATCTTCAACTTTACCACGCGAACCCTCATCACCTGCCCCCGAACGGGCAGCTTCCCATGCCATGGGCAAAGAGGGTCGTTACACGTCTTTTCCGGAGGCTTCACTCCGGGTATCCCTATGTCGCGTACAGCGGGTTTCTGACCCATAAGTAGCTCCCATCACCCTAGATAACCGGTGTAAATAAACCTTATTCGCTCGTCACAAGCTGGGACCGTTACCACTTATACAGCTTCTTCTTCAGCCTGTCCTCTGGCCGCCCAACGATAACGTCTCCCTCAACAAGCACCCTCAAACCGTCTGGGAGCCAGATCCTGAAAAGGGTTCCCCGTTTAGGAACCCACCTTTTACGTTTGCCGGGCTCCCCAATAAGGAGCATGTTACGCGTCTCGTCGAGTACAAGACCGCTTATCCCAACCAAAAACTCGTTAGCCGACTCGACTACCTCCACCTTCAGCCCGATTAGCTCGTGTCTTATAATGTTACGAGGAGTGTGCCTCAACCCTCGCCGGCCTTTTTAAGCTCCTCCTCGCGCTCTATGGTAAGTATCCTTGCGATAGCCCTCCTGATCTCCCTGATCCGCCCCGGGTTCTCCAGGCTGCCCCTGTGCGCCTGCACCCTCAGCCTGGCAAGCTCCCCCCTAAGCTCCTTAAGCTTCTCCAGGCGCTCTTCACGGCTCATCTCACGTATCTCCTTAGGCCTCAGCAGCGCCACCCTCCACCACCTCGGGAGTCTTAACCTCTATAATGTCAGGCATCTTTGCCTGCTTCATTATTCTAACCTTTATCCCATACATGCCGAGCTTCATCAACACGTGCGTCACGGCCTCGTCGACCAACTGCTTCTTAGGCTCACCAGCTTTAGGCAGAAATCCCTCCGTAAACCGCTCTGTACGGTGCCTCTGACTGGTAAGCTTGCCGCTGATTACTATCTCGGCGCCGCGGGCCCCCGCATTCATTATGCGCCGCAGGGCAATGCGCGCCGCCCTACGGAACTTTATGCCGCGTACCAGCGCCCTCGCTATCCTGTAAGACATAATCTTAGCGTTGAGGTCCTGGTTAGGCACTTCTACGACGTCTATCTGCGGGTTGTCGATTCCGAACTCCTTCTCCAATACCTCGGCGACCCGCTTAATGTTTGCGCCCCTCTTACCTATCACGATGCCGGGGATCCCCGCGTATATGATAACCCTGGTGCCTATCGGCGTCTTAAAGAACTGCACGTCGACGAAATTCGCTCTCACAAACTGCCGCTGAAGATACTCGTACAGCATCATGTACTGTAGCCCCTGCTTCACGACGCTCCTCTTCAGGGACATCAACGTCGACATATGATCCCACCACCACTATCCCGGCATAGTTATATAGGCTACTCTCTCTCCTCGACGGCCACCTCCACGTGGACCAGCTGCTTAACCTTCGGCGTAGACCTCCCAAACGCCCTGGGCATAAACCTCTTAATAGTCATGCCTTTATGCGCGGCCGCGTGGATCAGCCACAGATTCTCTACGTCGAGGCCTTTGAACTCCGCATTATTCTCCACGTTCTCCAGTAGCGCTAGCACCTTCTTAGCCGCCTTTACGGGGTACCTGCCGGGCCCCATGCCCCTCCTGTGGCCTACCTTCCCGTAATGCCTCCTGTAGGGCACCGCCCTCCGCATAGCTATTATGTCCTCCAGTATCTTCTTAGCCTCGCTAAGCTTCTTCCCCCTTATAACGTCGAGCAGCTCTACTACCTCCTTATAAGACATGTCCTCGTCCCTGAGGGATGCGACAGCAGTCCTGGTTGGATCCAGCTGAACCGAGTAACGCCATGTCGGCATACCAGCAACCCACATCTCCCACACGGGAGTGCTAATAAACATTACCAAGAATTATCTCAAATCTTTTTAGAAAAATCTTAGAAAAAATAACTTTATTTTAATGTTTTACCGACCGCCGGGCAACTATTATTATAGACGCGACAGCCAGCGCGAGCAAAACCACGGGGAACAAGTATTCTCTATAACCCAGAGTAGCCGGGATAGTATTATTACCGCTGGAAAGCCGCGCCTCAACAAGACGGAGCGCAAGGGGTGAATTAAGAGACACAAAGACCGCCGCGTAGCCATTACCGTGTATATAACCAGTCAAGGGGGGTGGAGCGTAACCTGCCACTTTGCCCGCTAACGCAGCCTCTTCGCCTATGTATAGAAGTAGCCCTTTCTCCTTCCAATATACAAGTCTATACACGTCTAATGGGTGAGGGGCGAGTCTCATACCCCTATAGCTTATCTCAACTATATCCCATACAGAATCGCCGTGGGCATGTTCCTTTACAACAAGCTTCCACGGTTTTTCGCTTTTTACGCCATTATACGTGGTGAGCAGCTTTTCACAGATTATCTTCACTTTATTCTCCTTCTCAAGCTTGCATCCAAATGTTCCCAACAACTTCTCTACGCTGGGAGAAGGAGCTTTTGGAACCTCCGCACCTACAAACGGCAAGGGTACTGTAAACCCTACAACAGTGCTCTGCCCGTCAATTTCAAATTCTCTACCATTGACCTCTACACGGTAAATACCGCTGACCGACTCCCCTGGTATGTAGGCTAGAAACGCTGTAAAACCGGAACCTCCTTTATAGTAGTATGGAAAACCGTAATTGATACCCGCCAATACTAGACGCGGCTTAGAGCTCCTCCACGGCTCGCGCCATAAAATCCACTCACCGAGCCAGACACCGTTCTCTAGGTCAACGGCCTCGCCATCCTTCTTTATAGCTATAAGCCGGCTTATGGAGAAGGCATTCTTCACCCATACTAATGTGTTCTCCCGCTTTAGCGTCGGCTCACCTAGTAGAGTCTCTAGAACCCCTAGGTACTTCGCGCTAGAAGCTAAGGGAACCTTGGCTGCTACTTTAAAATCTGCGAAGCGAACCGTGTAATTAACTATAATGTCGCCGCCTTTTTTATTCACCACACGTACATCGACGGTCACGTTGTCCGCCGAGGCGCATGCCCAGATCGGCTGCAACCCCTTGCTCGCATTAATCTCGATACCGTTCCCACTAGCGTTATAGCTATAATACTCGGGTCTCCGTGGAACAAGGTCTAGCTCGAACTGGAAAACACCCGACTTTATCCCTAATGCCTGGAATCTTTGTAGACACCTCCCACTTACGAATGTTTGTGAGTCAGAAAGTTCTCCCGGCACCTTTAACAGGATGTATTTGAGCTCCTTAACCCCAACATCATCCAAGTCTGGGGAGGCAGGAGCAAACGGTATAAGTAATATACTCGTTATTAGCATTAAGACCATAAGTGAAGATAGTAGAAGTACTCTGAGTACTCCTACATTACTTGATTTCATTAGTTTTCGCCATTATTATATTGGATTGCTCTTATTTATTTTTTTAAAATGAAACTGGATTTTTTATTATTATTGACCTAATATGTAATAATTAAATACTAATTTTTTCATTGGGGGCGTGATAAACAATATATTAGCCCCATCCTTCTCCCTAGGAAATAGGGGCCGTGGTCTAGCTTGGCAGGACACCGCCGCGGATCCTGAGGCCAGGCTTGGGCCCTGGTAGCCCTGTGTAGCGGCAAGGAAAGCCCCGGGTTCAAATCCCGGCGGCCCCACCACTAAGCCAAAATTCTGCGCCCCCGGGGAGGGGGTGGAGGCGGAGGCAGGAGCCCCCTATAATAATGCTAGGGGTTATTATTAGGGAAAAACCTACTCTTCGATTAGTACTGCGTTCACTACACCGTCCTGCCCCGGCCTAGAAGTCACACGGGCCCTACCTAGCTCCGTCTGGAGTATCGCGCCCCTCGTAATGACGCCGCGCCGCGCAAAGTCGCGGCTCGAGGGGTTATCTATAACCCTTAGGATCCTCGTCTTTATGGTCTTGCCCTGCGATGGCACGTACACGTTCGCGTGGGCTGCACGCTTCACCTTGAGTTTGTACCTCCCGCCCCTGGCGCGGATCTTTTTTACGACGTCTTTTTCTCCAGGCAGGGTGAGGGTCGGGAAGTTGCCCATGAGGGCTTTTCTTTTAACCTTGACGTGTCTACCCTTTTTTCCACCTGTTATCTTCTTTAGGTCATTACCGTGGTACACGCCCATGGATACTGTCCCCCGCATTTCCCGCCCAGACTATAATATAAACATTAGTCTTCAAGGCGGGTGGTATAGAAACTTGTTTTAAGGGAGGGGTGTAGTAATGCCAAGGTATTCTGCCATGATGAAGGGGCTGGAACACTACGTGGAGCTGGTGGCAGACGAGGAGATAAGGGGGAGGTTCTTTATAACCGGGTTCCACGGCGTGGGACATGTTGGATGGATAGCTGTTAGGCACATGGTGACACAGCTTGGCGCGGAGAGGGTCGGGTACCTGGTGACTAGGCACATGCAGCCGTTCGTCTCCGTTAAAGACGGCATAGTTCTGCCCTACGAGATATATAGGCACAGAGACGCGGTGTTTCTCCTCACAAACATCCCGTTCTCCGAGAGGGACTCGAGCATAGTCCCCCTATTCGTGGCGGAAAAGTTCCACAAGTCGTTCGAGGAGGCCATACTTATAGGAGGCCTGGACTCCAGGAGAAAAGAGGGTGACGAAAGCCCCCTAAAGCTTGCCCCCACATCCATCTACCTTGCACGCCACAGCGATACCGTGAACAAGTATGGTCTCCTCGGGGAAGGCTTAGGGATCGTAGGGCCCCTCGCCTACATGCTATCAGTATTTGAGGCTAGAAAGTTTCCGGCGGTAGCTATTCTTCCATACGCCGCCGTGGAGAGACCCGACCCCACCGCCGCCGCGAAAGCCGTAGAGGCGGTGGGCGAGTTCACAGGCCTGGAGATAGACGTCAAGGAGCTAGTAGAGGAGGGTATTAGGGTGGAGCAGAAGGTTGAGGAGCTTGAAAAGAAGATCCGTGAAGCTATGAGGGAGAGGGAGACTCCCCCCTATTATATATAGTATGGGCGGTGGAGACAAGGGAGAGGATTTTTTCACCCACCTTTAGGGGCTCTTCTAGACCGCTCTCGTAATCCTCCACCCTGTATAACAGGAGGGGTACCCCATGCTCCCTGAGCCTTTCTACTATAGTGTCCACCACGATACGTGGCAGGCCGTAGTGTACCAGTATAACAACCCTGTAGCCTTTGTTTGTGACGTACCAGGAGAGGTCTGCGGCCACCTCGCGGTACACATCGCCCATAAGGCTTCGTGGAGCATTGTACTGGCCTAAGGGATACACCCCGTCGAGCTCCAAGGGTATTATGGAGAACGCCGGCGAGAGAACTGCCATGTCGGCCTGCTCCCAGAGCTCTGGGCTAGCGTTTAAAACCTCTTTTATCAAGCCTGCCCTGGTGAACGGCTTCTGCCTGGTCTCCTCGAACAGTATCAGTATGTCCGCGCTGCTCGCAACCCTCTCTTTAAGCCTATCTATGTGGCGGATGGTCTCAGGCCTGTAACGGCTTATACCGCTGTAGTAGAAGAGGCCCTGCACCCTAGAACGGGTTACAGGGTGTTTTTCCTCAAAGTATCTCGAGTACCTCGCAAGAACCTTGAGGGCGTCAGCCATTGAGGGGTGCGTCCTAGCCTTCTCTTCGAGAAGCTCCCAAAGCCTGCCCTCCTTTACAGCCTGCCTGGTCCTCCTAACCTCCTTGAGTATCACATATAGGTTGTGCATCGCCAGCAGCCTGGTTCTCTCCTGTTTAGGGGCCTCGCGCAGCTCCTTGGGCGTATACTTGGAGCACACGGGGCACGTACAGGGCAGCTCCTCTAGTTCCTCGAGCCTCAGCGTCCCCCTCTCCGTGAGTAGCCTGTCATCCCTCGCGTAAAGGATGTACGAGGCGGAGTCGAAGGTATCAACCCCCATAGCCACTGCTAGAGGTATCATCACCGGGTGACCTGCCCCGAAGAGGTGGAGCGGGGCGGGCCAGGGAAGGTTTAGCCTAGCCGTCATTACCAGCCTTACCAAGTCCGAGAACATGTAGTTCTCCATAACCTGCGTGGGGCCCCCTACGGCATAGACGTCGAAGGGTAGCTTGGAGAGCCTCGAGGCGGAATAGGCGACAAGGTTTAGATGAAGACCCCCCTGAACCGGGCCTACTAGAAGCATGCCGCCCCTATCTATTTTCACCGCTTCCTCCGCTCTACGTAGGGTCTCCTCGACCTCGGCTTTAACCTGCCTGTAAGGCGTGTCCAGCCGAGTCGGTATGTCCAGGATCACACCTATATCTGAGCCGAGCTTCACCTGGTACTCCACTATTTCGCGAGGCTCGACCTTTACCCGTCCATACACCATGAGCTGATAGGCTCCGGAATCCGTCATCACCGGCGTGTCGACGCCTAGTACTCCATGCACGCCTACCTCCAACGCCACGTCGCCGTAGTTCCTCTTGATTATATACGAGTTGGTCATCAGTAGCTGGAAGCCCATCTCGGCGATCTTCTTGGGCTCTAAAACGCTTCTAACAGGGTTTATGACTGGGGTTAACGCCGGTGTCCGGACATCTCCGCTCTTCGTATGCAGCCAGCCGAGGCGCCCGTATAGATCCACATCTTCTATTTCGAATACCTCATTCCACATGATTCCCTATACCACGCGGGGCATGGTTAATGTAAAGGTTTTGTAGCTGCACCGCTCCGGGCTAGGACGCACTCGGCGGCTGGTAGGAATCGCCCACTAAATGGCTTGGCCGGGGCAGGGGTAGGGGCGACCCTGCGGGTAGCAGCGAGGATGAAGGGCGATCTCTCTGGGCTCGGGAAAACCGGGCCCGTGGGCAAAACGCCTAGGCTACATCATTGCCCTTGCCCACGAACCCTATATTCTCCGCGGAAAGCGCGGCGTTGGCTCAAAGGGCTGCTTCTAGGGGTAAAAACGCAAATATATGGTCGCTCGGTGAATGAAAACGTGCAAGGCACCATAGAGGCTATTGAGCGGCTCGACTACGCGCAAGTAGATAAAATAAAGGTAAAAGTGAGGGGCGGCCTGGTATCCGTCGAGATCCCGGTAAAAGTCCTCGAAGCGGCTGGGTGGACCCCCAAGAAAGGGGACAAGGTCTTACTGGAGCTTACAAACTCTAAGCCGGATAAACTTGATCAATGGGATATAGTCATGGGCGGCTACGTGTACTTGAAGAAAGAGGAGGAAAACAAGATATACGCGTCGCTGGGTGGCTTGAAGCTTGAGGTTGTATCGGAGAAGCTTTACCCAAAGTTTAAGGTAGACGAGAAAGTATATATCCTAATTAAAAGCGGCGTGGCGTAGATAATATTTGCTGGCTGAGGGAGTAGTAAATAGTATGCCCTCGTTCTCCGAGATAGAAAGGCTTGTGGAGTGGGCTAAAACTAATGATGTAAAAATAGAGATAAAGTTCAAGGGCTACCCCTACAGGCTCCATATATACAAGCTTATTAGGGCGGTGGACCCCGGCGGCCGCTTTGTGCCGTGGTCGAGGGCCTTTGGGCCGAAGCAGCCTCACCAGGTTCTCGAGACCTTCCCCGTAGAGAAAATTGTCCTCGCGTGGCCCGATGGCCGTATAGAGGAGGTAAAGCGGTTGAAGGAGCTTTTTGAAAGAGTGTAGACGATGGGACAGGATAAATATATTTACTGCCTTGGAGGTAGGTAAAACAAGGAATATTATTATCCTAACATTATGGGGAGGGGTATAGGATGCCAAAAATAGTTAGCGTGAAAAACCTTACAATAAGCGAGGTAAAGAAAATACTTGAAGAAGAGGAGGCAAAGCGCGACTTGTCGACACTCGAGAACCTGACACTGGACTACTCCAGGAAGCTCGACAAGGTCGGCGACGCGGAAAAGGCTAGGAGCATCGTCGAGAGGCTGATGGAGAAGTTTAATCTCCCGGAGGAATACGCTGTACAGCTTGTCAATATCATGCCCCGTGTCCCCGGGGAAGTAAGGTTGATACTTTCTCCTCTCAACAGGGTTTTCAGCAGTGAAGAACTTGAAGAAATAATCGGTATTCTACACGGAGAATCGGAGAAGTAACGGCTTTTACCTATCTAGAAAATTCTATAGGTGTCAGCAATGGAACGGGGAGAGTATAGGCGGCGGCGACGGCCACCTCCTGAAAAGGTTGTGTATGTGCTCGACTACCTGCCCTACGGGGATCCTTTGAGGGGTATACGGCACCCGCTAATACAGTGTATAGGTGAGAAAAAATTCCAGCTAATAGAGTTAAGGCCTGTAAAAAACATCCCAGGCTTTTCTCTGGCGCCCGGGGAGAGACTTGTGCTAGAGGAAAGCCTTGAAAGTGAGATGTTTTCATTCCTCCGACTCCTCCACTACGACGACCTCTCAGCCGCTGCTAAGAAGGAGTTGCCAGTTGTTCTCGAGAAAATTGTTAGAAGCCAGGAGGCGCGTTTCGTCGATTTCTTTAACTACGCGAAGCCTATCTCGAAAAAGGCCCATGAACTTGACCTGCTTAAGGGTATAGGCAAGAGGACGTTATGGAAAATACTTGAGGAGAGAAGGAAGAAGAGGTTTGAATCCTTCAAGGATATAGAGGAGAGGGTGGGCATAGACCCTGTTAAGCTTATAGTGGAGAGGATACTAGAGGAGTTGAGTGAGCCTCAGAACTACTACTTGTTCGTGAGGCCGCCAAGGAGGTTCCAGCGCAGGCGGTGGCGCTAGGCGTCTTTATTTATCCCTACGCTCTTCTAGGCATGGTGTCTAATCTGGAAGACTACGCCGAGAAGCTGCTTAGGATACTGAAAGACGGGCACATATTGTGCGACACGTGTTCTGGCAGGCTCTTCGGCCTCCGAGGATACGGTTTATCAAACACTGACCGGGGCCGTTCACTGAAGACCGTCCTGTTGATGAGGAGCTATAAGAGCGGCGGCGAGCGCGATGAAGCAACGGTTCTGGTTCTCGCCAAGACGGGGTTTCAGCCAGCTATGCTGCTGGCTGAAAAGCTCGGATTGAACGCTGAGCCACGTACATGTACACTGTGTAGAGGTATAACAGGCCGATACAGGGAGTACGCGGAGAAGGCGGCTGAGGCTGCAAGTGGATACGAGTTCTCGACGTTTCAAATCGGGTGTAGAGTTCCAGAGGAGATTAGAAGGGCTGAAGAGGATCTATGGAGACTCTATGGTCTAAGAGACGCGGAAAGCCTGAAAAATGAGGCTAGTAGAGAAATCGGAAAAATTTTCGGCGAAATAACGGGGAAGGAATACGCCCCCGAGAGGCCGGATATGACCTTAATTATAGACCTGGGTAGCGGCGAGGTAGAGGTTGAGCCGTCGCCACTATTTATCTGCGGCAGATACAGGAAGCTTGTTAGGGGGTTACCCCAGAACCCGTGGCCCTACGACGACGTGGAGGGAAGGATAAAGTATAAAACATCTATAGAGGAGCTCATCACGCGTCCAGCGGTAGAAGCGGCTGAAGGAGAAGATGCTAAGTTCCATGCGGCGGGGAGGGAGGACATCGACGCTAGGATGCTTGGCCGCGGGCGCCCCTTTGTAGTAGAGATTAGAAAGCCTAGGAAGAGGAGCATTGACCTGAAACTACTTGAGAAAACTATCAATGAGAGGGCTAACGGTTTGATAGAGGTTCACGGTTTAACGTACTGTTCGGGGGATACTGTAAAGAAGCTTAAGATGCTAGCTGAAATTGCCCGTAAGAAGTATAGGCTCCGCGTCGTGTTCAAGAAGCCATTGGATGAGGAAAAGCTCAAGCAATTAGAGGAAATATTTAGGGACTACGTGGTATCGCAGAGAACCCCTACTAGAGTGCTGCATAGAAGAGCGGACAGGGTACGTAGAAAAGTCGTCTACAGCGTGAAGGCTAAAAAGACCGGTGAGAGGGAGGCGGAGTTTGAAATAGAGTGCCAGGGCGGCTTCTACGTGAAAGAGTTCATACACGGAGACGAGGGCAGGACGAAGCCCAGCATCGCGGAGATCCTGGGAAACGAGGTTGAAGAAATAGAGCTTGACGTCTTAGACGTAGAGGAGACCCGTTAAACGGCAGCAGCCTTCTCGTTGAAGGGCACTATGTGATCCTTCGTTGTTATAATTTTCTTGACCTTGTCGCCTATACGTATCGTCACCACAAATGCCCTGCCACGTTTCTCGGAAATAACGCCCACCCTACCCTGGTAGCGCCTATGAGGAGCTGTCGAAGGGTTTTCCGGGGATATATCAATCCTGACCTTGTCCCCTATACTGTACTCGTACATTAGCCTGCTTAAGCCGCCATAGCCACGGCGCCTGGGGTGTTTTCTCATAAGACTCCTAGTCCTATTCCTATAGCCGCGTGAATGCCGCATGTATTATCCCCATCTCACACATAGCCCCGCGTTTATGTTCTTTACGCAAGAAGAGTGGTGCGGGGGCCGGGATTCGAACCCGGGCAGGCCTTCGCCAGCGGATCTTAAGTCCCTAGGGGCCCTGGAGGGGCTGCCCCCTTAGTCCAGGCTCGGGCACCCCCGCACCGTAATTTTTTACGGTTCGAGACTCTTTAAACCCAACGTTTCCGCAGAAAGCGGCCCCCGGCGCGGGCACCGAGGGTTAAGGTAGAAATATGTTATACTTGGCCACTAACCCCCAATAGACATGAAGAAGCGCGAGGGCTACATACTGTGGACCGTCTACTTCGACTCCACAAAGACGTGGAGCCAGGGCCGACGCGTTCCCCGCAGGCTTGCCGTGGAAAAACCATCTGTGGAGGAACTCGTCGAGGCTGCGCGTAGGGCCGGATACCAGGCATCAATAGAAGAGGGGAAACATCCGGCGTGGTGGTTCGAGGACAGCGGTAGAGTCGTAGTAAAGGCTGATGAAAAGAAGAGCGTAGTCATTAGACGCGTTGCCGAGGAGCTGGTAAAAATACGGGCCAGTACTAGGCGCGCCCGCGGGAGGAGAGGTAGGCGGTGAGTTTTGCCCGAAGTTTTTCGGCAACGACTTTTCCGTCAACCTTACCCCTAACCTTTGCCATTACTCTGCCCATTAGCAGGCCAAACGCCCTCTCCCCCCGCTCCTCTATGGCTTCCCTGTTGCCAGCTATCACATCGTCGATTATTTTTTCAAGCTCGCTGAGGGACAGCGTAGAAAGACCCTTCTCCTCTATGATGTCCTCGATGCTCCTCTCCGGCGTCTCCGCCGCGGCGCTTAACAGTTCCGGCAAAGCCTCCTTGGCCACCTTCCCCCTCGAAACCAGCCTTAGAGCCTCCTTTATCCTCTCCTCTGTTAGATTCTCTACGGGCACCCCCTCCCTAGCTAGGCTCTTCAAAGTGTTAGTCAACGTGGCCGCAGCCAGGCTGGGCTGAACATCAAGCTCCTCTACTAGCTCCTCGAAGAGGTACAGGTACGGGGAATTGAACACCTCGCTCGCGAGCTCCTTTGAAAGCTTGTATTTCTCGACGAGTTTTCTCCAGACAGCCTCAGGCTTTTCAGGCAAATCACTCCTAAGTTTCTCGAGATATTCCTGGGTAACCCTAATGGGCCTGATATCGGTTTCGGGGTACATCCTCGCGCTGCCGGGCCTCGGCCTTAAAAAGCGCGTGGTGCCATCCGGATTGGCCCCGCGGGTCTCCTCCGGAACCCCGTGGAGCGCCTCCACGGCTCTCTCCCACGCCGCCCTCAACGCCTTCTCGGCCCTAGACCTCTCATCAAACACGAGAACAAACGCGTCGCCTTCACCGCATCCAAGCATTCCCTTCACAGCCTCGACCTCCTCCTCGCTTATACCATACTTTGGCAACTCGTCGCTGTGGAAGAGGCCGCCCACCTCAGCCCAATACCTAGCCCTATCGGCAAGCTCCGTCCCCAGCCTTCTCCCGGGCTGTATCTCCCTCCCGAGTAAGCCGCTAAACCCTTTAAGCCTCAGGGCGAGCGCCACGCCCCCCTTCCCCAAGGCGCGCCTAGCTATCTTAGACTTTGTTCTAGCAAAAACCTCGCTCACGTCCACCGGCGTAAACGGAAGCTCTTCCTCCCTAACCCCTCTTTTACGAAGCTCGTCTCTTATCTCCAGGAGACGCAGCTGTCTTAAAACCTCGTACTCGATTATCCTCGGAATCAAGTCCAAGTACTGCACGCCTTTTATCTCGATTTTAGCGCCGCCCCGTATAGACACGTTCAGGTCCTGCCGGATAGAGCCTAGCCCACGCTTTACGCGCCCCAGAGACCTCAGGAGCAGACCTATACGATGTGCAACAGCCCTAGCCTCCTCCGGCGTAACTATATCCGGCGCCGTAGCAACCTCTATTAAAGGCACCCCGAGCCTGTCCAGACGGTAGTGCACCCTCCTACTCTCACGTTCCTCGCCGATCCTCCTGGCAGCATCCTCTTCTAGGCACACCGTCTGTATCCCCACTCTTTTACCGTCCACATATACCTCTCCACCCAACGAGACCAGGGCGGTTCTCTGGAACCCCGTGGTATTGGATCCGTCGATTACAATCTTCCTCATCGTGTATATCTCGTCGACTGGGTGCCCGTTAACCAGCAGGGAAAACTTAAGTGCCAGCTCGAGCGCCTCCCTGTTCATGTCGTGGGGCGGCTCTTCATCCATCTCCACTAAGCAGGTGTTCTGGTGATACCCTTCGTAGAGGAAGTGCACACCCTTCTCAAACTCGAAACGCGCCGCAGGATCCATTTCACCAACCTCGCTACGCGTGGGCCTAAGCCACCTGAGGAAGGTGTAGTCGCCACTCTCCCGGCGAAGATCGGTCGGGCAACTACAGAACAACTTGTGCTCGGTATCCAGCATCTGGTGGATCTCTAATCCACATCTGAGGCCGACAGCCTTGTAGTCTATCTTCACGCCCACCACCTCGCGCCAGGGTACACCCTATACTCGCTTCTCTCCTCGTATTCGCCGGAAAGATTCTCCTCAAACAGCTTCACCGCCTCCTCGACGTCATCTGTCTGGCCGAGAACCCAGCTTAGCTTCACATACGCGGTCTCGGGGGTCATATCGCCAGCAGGTATGACGCCTGCCCGGAGAAGCTCGACACCCGTTCTATAGACATTCATGTTGATACGCCCCCATATACACTGGGACGCCATTACGACGATTAAGCCCTCCTTTACGGCACGCCTCACGGCGCCGTGGAGACGGGAACCCACATGGCCGAGCCCCGTTCCCTCTAGGACGACGCCTCTATACCCGTTCTCGATCACCCACTCCAGGTGGCTAGGATCCATTCCCGGATAGTATTTGAGCAGTGCAACCTTTTCACTGAACCTGGGCTTCACCTCTACCTCATCCCTCCTGGCCCTATACTTACTTGCTAAAAGTCTGAATCGACGCGAGGGAAGCTCGACTTCGGCTAGGGGCAAGGCGTTTATGGACATAAAGGCGTCCCTCCTACTCGTATGCATTTTTCTAGCCTTAACCCCCCTGTGCACCAGGATTACGTCATCGCTCACACTCCCATGCATGGCTATGACGGACTCCGCAAACGGGGCCTCTATCGCAGCGACAACCGCTCCTATAACGTTAAAAGCCGAGTCGCTAGAAGGCCTGTCCGAGGACCTCTGCGCCCCGACGAACACCACTGGCCCCGGAGCACTGCGTAGAGCGAAGCCCAGCGCCGCCGCGCTATAATGCATGGTGTCTGTTCCATGAGCAACCACTATCCCACGGGGCGCTTCCTTCCTGTATACCTCCGCTACACGCTCCGCAAGTTTTTGCCAATGCCTAGGCGTCATGTCCTCGCTAAATATGCTGAAGAGGGTCTCCGCCCTAATGTAGGCTATCTCCTCCAGCTCCGGAACCATAGAATATATCTCCTCCGCGGAGAAAAAGGGGTACACCGCGCCAGTCTTATAGTCGATCCTCGAGGCTATGGTGCCTCCTGTACCGATGAAATAGACTTTTGGAAGCTTTTCGACGCCTCGCGGAAGAGTTAACTCCACGAGCGGCGCCGGCTCCCGCCTTCCGACGCTTTTTATGGAAGAAACCCTGTCTACATGTATGCCTATGTTGTAGCCGTTTTCCAGCTTTAACACTAGAACCTCCGGGTCTCCGACCTCCGGCCTCGGCATCAATACGCCTTTAAGCCTTACCCCATCAGAGGTCTCTACAAGTACTTCGTCAAACACCTCTACTCCCGAGGCTTCCAGCAGGTTTTTTACCGACTCACCGTAGTTCTCGGCACTCATGGAAATCTACGCCCACTATGACCGCATAAGTCGATAAAGGTGCTTCGCGCCCCTGATTACTACATATTATGTATATAGTTTTCTAAAAATACGATATACCAAATAGATATAAAACAACTCCCCGTTCATGAGGAGGTGCCGGTATATGACCTATATATCACTAGACATGTTGAGAATACTGGAGGGACATGTAGACAAAGGCTGGTTCACCGTAGAAGAGGCCGAACAAACCCTTGGGAAAAAATCCCTCGCACAAACACTCTTCGACATGTACGTCCAAGGCTTGGTCAATATAAGCGGATCCCTCGAAGACGTAAAGTTTGAAACCACCGACAGCGCCAGGCGTCTTCTAGAAGTATGGTCAAGCCTGGGGTCACCCCAAGCAGACCCTTGGATAGACTCCCGAATTCTAACAATGCTTGCCAGCGCGGCCGAGGCTGGCGGGTACATACCGGAGAAGTGGCTCAGCATACTGGGCGAAAGGGGCTTTGTATACAAGGATAGATTATCCCTTGATGCCTACGAGGCCGTAGAGGCGGTATCGTCTTCGAGAAAAAGAATACACCTCTCCAAGCCTCTCGCAAGAACTCTGATTGCAGTCCCCGAAGGCCCCGCCGCAAACACGTACTATAATACCCCCCTAGCAAGGAGCCTCGAGGCCATGAATCTTCTATCCTACAGCATACCTTTAGGGCACTTTGCGTCACTCACAAGGCCGGGGAGACTTCTCAGGAAAATGCTCGCCGAAATAAACCTCGAGGCCCCCGCCCCCGTATTACTGGATGAAGGAATAAGATCCGTGCTAGAGAAGGCGGTCAATGGGAAGCGGCTCACAGACCAGGAGGGGAGGCTCCTAGGCACCATAGGCTACATCTCGAGTACAGGTTCCCTCAAACCGGCAGCCCGCCTAGCGCTTACAGCCTGGAAAACCCTTGAGGAGCCCTACGAGACGCCGCCATTCTCCCTCAGCGAGAAGGAGCTAGTCCTACTGGGAACAATAAGGAAGCAGTGGGAAAAAGCGTCGAATAATCCTGAAGAAGCCCCCACGGTGAAACTCCTCAAGAGTCGGCTGGAGGAGTCGTGGAGTGGCGAGTACTATACCGTCCCCTTAACGCTCTACCACTTAGAGGCCATGGGCCTAGTGGAGAGAGACCTCGTAGACGGCAAGGAGGCTATAAAGCTGACCGAGCACGGCTCGAGGATACTCGACGCCAGTGGCATGTCCCCTTCAAGCGTCCTAGCCGCTCGCTCGCTGATAGAGGCCGACGCTGCACGGGGAGCACTAGAAGACTGGATAAGCGCCGCAAGAGAAGAGAAGTTACTAGGCGTAGGCGGGCCCACGAGGTACGGCAGGGCGCTTGCATCCGCGGCTAGAACGTCTAGAAAAAGTCTCTTCCTAACAGGCCTCGAGGCATTGATATTGAAGCGCATTCCCTCTGGGCGGAGCGTTGAGAAGGAAAGAGTAGTTGACTCCTTCAAAAAATATGGGGAGGACACACACATAGCCTTAGAAAAACTCGAAACACGGGGGCTCGTGAAAACGACGCCTACGGGCTACCTTACGCTTACCACCGTGGGCCTCCGCCTTAAGGACGCCGTAATGGGGGTTGAGAGGGGGATAGCCGTACCCATTCACCCAGTTCTTATCCAAGTGTTAAAAGCGGTCTCGGAGATGGGAACAGACGACCCGGCACGACTCATAAACACGCTTAGACTCGACTTGGACACCGTGAAAACAGCCATAATACTCGCGAGGCGCGCAAAGTACCTGGGGAAGGGGAGCGGCCTCACAGCTAGTGGCAGAGCGCTTCTCGAAATAGTCGAGGAGCTATACAGGAAGGCAAGCGCTGAGAGGGCCGGGTAAAACGCCTAAACCCTTTTATTTACGCCCATGGGTGTACTCAATAGCTAGGTGAGCTGTGTATGCCGTCCCACGGAAGTCTAACAAAAGCGGGAAAGGTTAGGAACGCTACACCGAAGATTCCCGCAAAACCTCGGAAGAACCTCCCACCGCGTCGGCGTAACTGGAGAAACTTTAGGCGCCGTATACTCCACGCCGAAGCGTACACGCAAGGCAGGCGCCGCAGATAAGGAAGTATAGGAAATAACCGGGGAAGCCAGGGGGCTCCCAGATTCCCGCAACCTTATTTTCCCGATATTTTTTCAATGATCTCCGATAATCTATCGGCGACGCATTCGGCGAGCCCCCCGCCCTCACCGAGACAGCCAGAAATACGCTCAACCTCCCTCTCAACGTTCAGTGCGCCGCACAACCAGAGACAGCCATAGAGCGCCTCTACCGCGTCGGCGCCCCTAAAACCTCTGGGCACCCTGCCCGAAACACCCTTCAAGGCCAGGGAATACACCCTGTCTAGCACCCTGTCCTCAACCTTAACACCGTGGGGGCGCCCACTCGTTTCCGTCAAAGCCGCTGACACTAAAAAATTAACCACAGCGTCCCCCAGCCTGGCAAGCTTCATGTCGAAGAGATACGCCGAGGAGAGACACCTGTCACAACTGCTCCCTAACCTGCTTCTTGAAATCTTCAAGCTTCTCACGTATCCTACCCTCGGCCTCGCGGAGAGCCTCCAAAGGATCTACGCCGTTCTCCGTCCTCACCAGAAGGCTAGCCACCCCCAGGAGAGGGTGCTCTACGCGGTAAGCGGCCGTGACGCCTTTCATACTGTTAAGCTCGTCCACGAAAAGGTTAAGCAGGGTGTGCCCCTCTCCCCGCACACGAACCTCCAACACATTACTAGTATACTTCACTACCTCCACTTCAACCATGACAGCTCACCAACTCTCCCCTGCAACGTAATAATAAATCCTGTGTATCCTGCCATGCTCCTCCACCAATACTATCCTAACAGGCTTCCACGCCTCCACGGCAAAATCGTGGGACACCACCCGCGCACCCTCGCTCAGAGACTCCTCAAAAGCCGGCCTCAACTTCTCATTCACAGAGGAAAGCAGGTAGAGAAAGACGACATCCGCCTTAGGCACGCCGAACTCCATGAAACTACCGTGAAGCAAAAGCACCCTATCCTCAACTCCCGCCTCAACGACCCTCCTCACAGCCGCCTCGAATAAGTCACGCCTAATCTCCACGCCAACCGCCCTAGCCCCGAACTCGGCGGCAGCCATCACAACCCCCCTACCATCGCCGCATCCAGGCTCGTAGTAGAGCTCCCCCTCCCCTAGCCCCGCGACTTCGAGCGCACGCCTAATAACCTGGACTGGAGTGGGCACAAACGGGACGCTTAGCGCCGCAACGCCGAGAGAACCTCTACGCCCCACCAAACCCCTCTAGGGGAGAATACTCCCTGGGGTTTAAAACCTTCTCCAACAAGGCTGGTGCCGGGGCCGGGCTTCGAACCCGGGATGACCGGATTTCTCGCCGCCCGGCCACGCGACTATGAGTCACGCCTCCCTTCTCCCAGGCTATCAGGGATCCGGCGCCCTCGGCCAGGCTAGGCGACCCCGGCTCTGCGTTAATGTGATTATGCAGAGGGTTTTTGTTGTTTTCGGTGAAACACGGCCGCCGGGTAGAACCCCAGAACCGGTAACCGTGGTGCCCCGGCCGGGATTTGAACCCGGGATCACCGGCTTTCTCCGCGGACAAGGGGGCCGCCGCACGAAAGGCCGGTATGCTTTCGGCTACCCGTGCAGGGCTGGGCTTGGCCGGGCTACACCACCGGGGCACCGATCCCGGCAGCCGTTTTTATAGACGCCCCAGCCAATATAATTTTCTCGCCGGGGCAGCGTGTGCTATATAGGGGCGCCTAGAGATAGGGCGATGGTGCGTACCGTGGGCTACGAAGTTACTCCCTGGGAGGTGAAGGGGAAGATAGACTACGAGCGCCTTATAGAAGACTTCGGCGTGTCAAAGATAACCCCGGAGCTTCTAGAGAGGATAAGGTCCACCGCAGGCGGGCTCCACCCACTGCTGAGGCGGGGCTTCTTCTTCGCGCACAGGGATCTGGAAAAAGTGCTGAAAGACTACGAGGAGGGGAGGGGGTTCTTCCTATATACGGGCAGGGCCCCCAGCAAATCGCCGATGCACATAGGCCACCTCATACCCTTCCTCATGACGAAGTGGCTTCAGGAAAAATTCGGGGTAAACACGTACATAATGATCCCGGACGAGGAAAAGTACCTCGCAAAAAAGGTTGACAGCCTCGAAGAAGTGGAGCCGCGGGTCAGGCAGGATATATTGAACATAGCCGCACTCGGCTTCGACGAAGACAGAACCTTCATTTTCAGAGACACAGAGTTTATAGGCAGAATGTATAAGGCGGCCGTCCACGTCGCACGTCACATAAACTTTTCCACTGCAAAAGCGGTATTCGGCTTCCAAGGAGAGACTAGCATCGGGCTAATCTTCTACCCCGCGCTGCAGATAGTCCCAACCCTATTCGAGCACCGCCGCCCGCTCATACCCTGCGCCATAGACCAGGACCCATACTTCAGGCTGCAGCGAGACGTGGCGCCGAAGCTGGGCTTCTACAAGACGGCCGAGCTCCTCTCAAAGTTCGTGTGGGGCCTCCTAGGGCCGGGCACAAAGATGTCCGCCAGCGAGCCTGAAACAGCCATCCTGCTAAACGAGCAGCCCGAGACGGCGGTAAAGAAGATACTCAACGCGTTTACAGGCGGTAGGGCCACAAAGGAAGAGCAGCGTAGGCTTGGAGGCAGACCCGAAATATGCGTCGTATACCACTGGTACACGCTCCTCTTCGAAGAAGACGACAAAAAACTTGCAGAACGGGAACTAGCGTGCCGCACAGGCAGGCTCCTCTGCGGCCCCTGCAAGCGGGAACTCGCAGAACGCGTAAAGCGGTTCCTAGAGGAACACCAGCGCAGGCTAAAACACGCAGAAAAAAAGGCGCGCCGCATGATGTACGACGGGAAACTAGCCAGCGAGATGTGGAACTGGGAGTTCAAGCCGAGACAGCCGTTACAGCCATACTAGGATAAAGTATTTTAGCAGAAAAAACCTGATTACTAGGCGGCTGAGCGGCGGGCCGGTAGCTCAGCCCGGTAGAGCGGCGGCCAACCCGGCCCACCAAGGCGGGTGGGCCGAGGCTCTTAACCCGTAGGCCCCGGGTTCGAATCCCGGCCGGCCCGCCATCCCCCATTTTCTACACGGCCCCGAGGATTAACGCGGCCTTAACAGGAACCCGGCCTGTACCGCAGACCAGCCTCCCCGCCGTATAACACCCAAGGTAGGATAGAGGCCTTTCCGCCAACACCTCCAGGGCGCGCCGCGGCGTCCACCACTGAGACAGCCTTCAATCCCAAGCCGGCTCCGCCACCCACGGCACACGTGTCGCATAGCTGGACGCGCAGCATCTCTACAGCTCAACACGACAACAATAACGGGCATCCTGAGGCAGACCACGTCGCCCACGAGAAAGCTGGTGCCGGGGCCGGGATTTGAACCCGGGACCTCCTGGTGCCTGTGTAGGGAGATCTTCAGCCAGGCGCTCTCCCAGCTGAGCTACCCCGGCCGATATTTTTGCGCAACAGGATCTACATATTTTTAGCGGGCCTAAATGGCGCCGGGGCCGGGATTCGAACCCGGGCGCCCCGCATGGGGCAGCGGGTTACGCGGCCAGGCTATCTCTCACCCAGATCTCGAGCCCGCCGCCTTGGTCCACTCGGCCACCCCGGCGCGGCTCAGGGTGTATCTCCTTTCAATAATATTTATCTTCAGCGCCCTCCCCCTCCCTGTCGGGCCGCGTAGCCAGGAAAAACGCTAGAGACAGAGACCCCACGAGGAAGGCCGCATAGAAGGGCAGCCTGGGCGTCAAAGCCCACAGCGCGGCGCCGATTAGCGGGGCAGGCATGGTGACGGACTCCCTTATGAGGTAGTAGAGCCCTATAACCTTACCCCTATGGGCCTCCCCGGAGAGATCGACTATAAGAGCCTTCCGCGCGGGCTCGCCTATCTCCCTCAGCCCCGCTATCAGAAAAGCCGCAGGAAGCAGCCCTGGACTCGTAGTGAGCGCCAAGGCCAACGGGAAGAGGCTGAACGCCGCAAAGGTAGCCGAGATGAAGGGGCCCCTACCATACGTGTCGGCCAGCTTGGCCGCCGGAAGGTAGCTTGAAATGGCCGCCGCCATCTGGAGAGACACTAGTAGACCGTACATGACTGGCGTCGCGCCCAACACGTCCAGCACGTAGAGCACAACATAGACCTTCACCATGTAGCTGGCCATACGCGCCAACACGTCAGATACAAGCAGCTTCTTCAGCGACGCAGGCATTAAAGGCCACAGCGAAAACGGGCTTTCAAAGCCCCTACTCCTCCTAGTCCTAGGAGTATAGAACTTCTCCTGCAGGAACGCGGCGGCGAGAGCCGCTACTATCGACACTGCGAAGCCTATCCTCATTCCTCCCCTGTACCCATACACTTCTATTAGATAGCCGCCCAGGGGCGGCGCCACAATGATCGGCAGCCGCTTCAAAATAGACTGCACGCTAAACCCCATCGCACGCTTATCCCTAGGCAACACGTCCCCTATCAGGGCGAAAATCGCCGGAGAAGACATGCTCTCCCAGATAAGCGCCAGCACCGTCCCCACCAGGATAAGCTGCCAGCTATCAGCCAGCAGGAAAACCGCATACCCCAGGGCCGAGACAAGCGTAAAGAAGACAAGCGCCCTCTTAGCGCCGAGCCTGTCTGCGACAAGCCCGCCCGGGTACTGGTACACAGCGCCCAAAAACTGCTCCATAAACCCGTAGAAGCCGATAACCCATATGCCAGCCCCAAGGTATGCAAGGTACTTAGGCATATACTTGGTCCACAGCTGATTCCCAGCAGTAATAAGGAAAACCGCTACCACCATGACAGCCATGTCCCTATTCAGCGCAAGCCAATCCGCGAGACCCCTAACCCTATTAAAGCCCACACAACATAAACCTCCCACACCGCTATATCTTTCCCCAACAACCCCAATAACCTATATAAGCCCACAAAGAGCCATGACAAGAGGGGGGCCGTAGTCTAGCTTGGTAGGATGCCTGGCACGCCCCAGGGCGCAGGACTCGGGATCCATACGGAGGAGACCCCAGGTGACCCCGGGTTCAAATCCCGGCGGCCCCACCACTTCTCCGTTTTTGTGCAAGCAATTTCACATTGCCCGGCGCCCCTGCACAGCAATACTGCATGCTGCCACAGCTAAGGCCCAAGCGCAAAACACTAACACCTCTTCGTTTTACAAAAAACGATACAAAATCCGAAAAATGGTAGCGGGGGGTGGATTTGAACCACCGACCTCGGGGTCCCTCATCCCCCACGGGGGACTATGAGCCCCGCGGGATACCTGGCTTCCCCACCCCGCTTGGGGCTGTGAGATATTCTCACAGTTGTGTTTATAAGTCTTTCTTACACGTCGCCCAGGTATATCTTCTTTATTATTTTATCGCTGTCGGGGGTTGAGGATATAATTCTGGTTATCTTAGCTGGGCGGTGGCTGAGGAGGTATATTTTGTCTACTGTCCCGGCTAGTTCCACGAGTTGGTGGGACACTATGACCATGGATGTTGCCTCTTCGGCTAGAGTCTTGAGGGTTTTTTGCAGCGTTTTCACGGATTTTAGATCTAGGCCTGTGTAGGGCTCGTCTAGGAGGAGTATCTGGGGGTTTGTTACGAGTGCTCTGGCTATGGCTGCTTTGCGGGCTGTGCCGCCGCTGACTTCTCTGGGGTAGTAGTCGAGGTACTCGTCTATGCCTAGCGTCTCTGCTGCGTGGTGGAGCCTGTCTAGGGCTTCCCCTCGTGGGAGGTGTAGGGGTTTTAGGGCTAGGAGTATGTTTTCTTTCAGTGTTTTCCACGGCAGTAATAGGTTGTCTTGCGGGACGAGTGCTGGTTTTCCCCTGAGGCTCACTGTTCCCCGGTCAGGCTCCTCTATGGCCGCGGCTATCTTGAGCAGGGTTGTCTTGCCGCATCCGTTGGGGCCGGCGATGCCTATGGTCTCGCCTTCCTCTAGGGAGAGGGAGATGTCTTCTAGAACTGGCGTCCCGTTGTAGCTTTTGTATATGTGGTTTAGCTCTAGGATAGCCATTTTTTCACCCAGTTTTCGACTGGAGAGAGTACGAGCTTGTCTAGGAGAACCATCAGGGCCACTAGGAGTGTGCCCCACGCGAATACTCCGGCTTTTATCCCCATGTCGTAGCAGTAGACTATCTGGTAGCCTATTCCGCCGCTTGCGCCGAAGGCTTCTGCGACTACGCTTATCCTTAGTGCTACTCCTATAGCGGAGCGGGCGGCAGCCGCTAGGTGCGGTATCGTGCCTGGCAGTATTATTTCCTTGAACTCCTGGGAGGGGGTGAGGCCGAGCATTCTCACCAGTAGCCTGTACCTTTTTTCCACTGTTTCCATTCCGCCGAGGAGGCCGGAGAGGAGTATTGGGTGGGCCACCGCCGCGGTCACGATTACTGGGGGCACGCGGCTTGTGACGCCGAATATCATTACCGCTATTATCGCCCATACGAGCACCGAGACGCTCTGTATCAGCGTGTTGTAGGCTCTCACGAGCTGCCTGGTTGCGGGTGTGAGGTAGGCTAGGTAAGCGACTGCCCCAGCCGCCGCTAGTCCCAGCGAGAAGCCGAGCACGCTGTTTGTGAGGGTGATGATCAGGGAGTCGATTATCAGCGCGGCCGGGGTGGTTGCCAGGTAGGTGTAGGTTGCGGCGGGGCTTGGTATCAGCGGCGTCAGCTCTGAGAGTATTTGCCACGCCGCGACTCCGCCGGCGGTTATCGCCGCGTAGGCTATGGCTTCAGGAAGACTGTGTCGGGTATTGCGTCTGGGCTTCTCGGCAGGTATCCGCCCTTCCACGCTAGCCACCACTCGCTTCTAATGCCCTGTATGGCGGTGTTGTTTAGTGGGCCGGTGTAGATAATGGTTCTGTGGTACATCGTGTCGAAGACCTGTGGTGGCAGCCTGTATATCTCTGTTATTATCTTCTTTGTCGCAGCGGGGTTTTTCACCCATATTTCAGCGGCCTCGTTCCTCGCCTTTATGAGTGCATTAACGGTGTCGCTGGGCACATCGCTTCTAACCACCCAGACGAGCATTACTGGCGGGCCCTGGAGCTTTGCCGCTCGCCACATCTGCTGGTAGTCCGCCACTATCCGCGCGCCCTTTACTAGCGCCATGCTAACTAGGGGCTCCCAAGCCACTATGGCGTCCACGTCCCCGCGCCTCAGAGCATCCACGAGGGAGCCTGGCGGCGCGTTGACGACGGCGACGTCCCCGGGTGCTCCTTGCTCTCCTACGCGGAGATGGTAAAGTAGGAGGAGGTACGCCTTGAACATCTTGTATGTGCCGGAGGCGGTCACCGCCGCGACTCGGCGGCCTTTTAGGTCGGCGGGGGTTTTTATGGTGTCGTTCATCGTGAGTATGGCCTGGTTTTGGAGCATGTCGACGGCCGCTATCTTCACGGGGGCGCCTTCTTCTATCATGCGGGCCGCGACTTCTGCCGGAACTATGGCCGCGTCTACTTCGCCTTTTGCCAGGGCGACCGCTATGTCGGGGGTCTTCTGCAGCCTAATTACCTGTACGTCTATGCCAAATTGTTCTCCTAGATCTAGCTTCTCTACGAGGTCTAGCGTGCTTATCCCTCCTTGTAGCGTCGCCACCTTTATGGCGGCGCGGCCTCGGGGGCGGAGCATGTACGCCGCACCGAGTAGGGCGAGGATTATCAGCGCTACCGCTGCCAGGATGATCCTCTTCTGCACGTTATTGTGGGATGAGCTTTCCACATATTATACCTGCCGCCACTATGAGGCCGGTGGCCAGGTTGACGTTGAAGGCTTTCCCGTGGAGGCCTCTGGAATAGTAGATGTACTGCAGCGTCTCCAGCAGGGCTGCGGCGGCGACGGAGGCCAGGTACGGTGGGCCAAGCCTGTAAGCCGTGTAGGAGATGACTAGTAGCGTCAGAAACCCCGCCTCCATTGCGATCGACGAGAGGAGCCCCACCTTTTCGCCATAGCACGCTGGTATGCTGCCTAGCCCCTCCCTTCTGTCGAACTCTAGATCCATGGCCGCGTAGAGCGTGTCGAATCCCGCTACCCATAGGGCCACAGCTACAACTAGGAGCCACGGCGCCGTCGCGATGACGCGGTACAGGGAGCTCACCGGGCCGCCTGCTACTGCCACGTAGCCTCCGAAGACTACGAGGCCTAGCGCTAGGCCTAGATGGAGGTGGGGTAGGCAGTGATATCTCTTGGCGTGGGGGTAGCTTAGCGCGACAAGCCAGAGGAGGGGGCTGAGACAGGCTGCGGCCTGGTTTAGAAGCAGGGCGGAGGCGTAGTAGAGCGCGCTCCCAGCCGCCACGAGAAGCCAGGCGTCGCGGAGGGAAACCTCTCCCTTTACCAGCGGCCTGTTCACCGTCCTGGGGTTCTTAGAGTCTATGTCGAGGTCCGCGA
Source organism: Thermofilaceae archaeon (assembly GCA_026986905.1). Taxonomy (GTDB): domain Archaea; phylum Thermoproteota; class Thermoprotei; order Thermofilales; family Thermofilaceae; genus JALVKT01. Next base: position 5,440 of record JALSNQ010000007.1, on the reverse strand, counting down.
TGTTGTTGTAAGCCATGGCAGCGGTGCGGAGCCCCAGTACGGCTGTGAATATCAGCAACGCTTCCCAGGGGGTGGGGATCGCCGCTAGGAAGGCGCCCGCGTAGGCGAAGGGTAGGCTAAACAGTGTGTGCTCTATCCTGACAAGCCTGGCGAGTGCAGCAATCCTACCGCGGCTCCTCACCGCCCCCGGATCCCACGTCACCCTCCATCACCCTCTGGAGGAGGGGGCTTATTTTCTCTAAAACGTTCTCGTCCTCTTCCACTTCTTCCGGCGGCTCCCCGCCGTACTCCTCGGGCAGCTTCCTGGTGGCGTCTATGCAGAGCTTGGACCCGTATCCCGGAATGGGGGTTGAGGGGTCGAGGACGTCTGTGTGGGCTTTCTCCACTATCAGGACGTCGCGCTGTGGGTCTACGTGCGACGCGACGGCCCATATTACCTCTCCGAGGTCGTGGGGGTTCACGGTGTGGTCGACCACCACGAGTATCTTTGTCAGGCTTGTCTGGCCGAGCCCCCATAGGGCCATGGCGACTTTTTTCGCGTGCCCAGGGTATCTCTTCCGTATAGAAACTATGGCGACGCCCTGGAAGACCCCGTACTCTGGGAGGTACATGTCGACGACTTCCGGCAATATTAGCCGTATCAGGGGCAGGAATATCCGCTCATAAGCCCTGCCCAGTACTGCGTCCTCCAGGGGCGGCTTCCCGGCCACGCTGCCGTAGTATATAGGGTCATCCCTGTAGTACATCTTCTCCACCTCGAATACGGGGTACCTCCTTCTAGGCCTGTCATAGAAGCCGAAGTGGTCGCCGAAGGGGCCCTCTTCGTGGACCTCGCCGGGGTAAACGGTGCCCTCAATCACGGCCTCCGCACAAGCGGGCACCAGTAGACCGTTTTTCAGGCGGTATACTTCGACCCCCTTGCCGGCTATAACGCCCGCAAAGAGGTATTTATCCAGCGGATGGGGGAGGGGCGCCGCCGCCGCTAGGAGGAGGGGCAGGCTGCACCCTATGGCCACCGCCACCGGCATTGGCCCCTCGCGCCACTTCTCCGCGTAGAACGCGCCCCTCTTATGTATCTGCCAGTGTATTACGCCGTGAGCTCCGTCTAGGAGTTGAACCCTATACACCCCGATTGTATGGACGCCTGTGTCGGGGTCTTTTGTCACAACCAAGGGGTATGTGAGGTAGCGGCCCCCGTCTCGGGGCCATGTTTTAAAGGCTGGAAGCGCGTCTAGGGGGCCTTCGTCCGCTTCGACAATGTTTGAGAGAAATGGGGCCTTGCCCGTGGGTCTCGGCATGTATGAGGACATCTTTAGCACGTCTGAGGCGCTACGTATCTTCTCGCCGATGCTCAAGGGGGGCTGTACGGAAAGGGGGGCTACTAGGCGTTCTCCAATCTCCTCGAGCCCGTTTACCCCGAGGTACTCTGCAAGCGTGTTGAGTGATAAAAAGAGGTTTCCGGCCGCCCGCCACCCCTCATGTCCCTTTACCTTTTCGAAGAGTATTGCGGGGCCTTTTGCATACATGACCTGCCTGAGAAAAGCCGGAATCTCAAGTATGGGCGATAGGGGCTCCCCTACTCTTTTCAAGAGGCCCCTCTCGTCCAGCCAGGAGAGGTAATCCCTCATGTCTGCCGGCATGAAACTACACCTAGTATGGGCCGAGCCCCTCCTCTCACAACCCCCTCTCGGGGGCGCTCCGGTCATAGGAGGGGCTCGGCCTTTTCTCCAAAGGGCTATCAGCCTCTTAAAGGTAATTACGCTGTTAGCGGGCGGCTGCTACGCGGTAGCTGCTTCATTGTTGATAAAGGTGGTTATTCACTATGCCCGTGGCCGAAGTACTACTTTTAAGGCAACGCATGTTAGATGGCTTGAGGCGGGACAATGAGCCAGGACAAGGCTACACGCCTAATATTATGGTTTGAGGAACTCACCAAGGACGACGTCCCCCTAGTGGGCGGGAAGAACGCGAACCTGGGAGAACTACTCCGCAGCGGCATCCCGGTACCCCCGGGCTTCGCCGTGACCGCATACGCCTATAAGAGGTTTATCGAGGAGACGGGAATAAAGGACAAGATCTACGAGATCCTGAGGGAGAAGGTTCCCAGTAGCGCCGCGAAGCCCGAGGACTACATCGAGGCTAGCAAGGAGATAAGGCGGCTGATAGAGAGCACCCCCATGCCCAAATACATCGAAGAGGAGATAAAGAAGGCCTACCGCGAGCTCAGCAAGAGGGTTGGCAAGGAGGAGGAATTCGTCGCTGTGAGGAGCAGCGCCACCGCGGAGGATCTGCCTGGAGCCAGCTTCGCCGGTCAGCAGGAGACTTACCTCAACGTTAAGGGGGAGGACGAGGTCGTCGAGAAGGTTCAGAAGTGCTGGAGCAGCCTCTTCACGCCTAGAGCCATCTTCTACAGGGAGCAGAAGGGCTTCGCGCACGAAAAAGTGCTCATAAGCGTCGCCGTGCAGAAGATGGTCAACTCGAGGAGCGCCGGCGTGATGTTCACGCTGCACCCGGTCACGGGCGACGAGAGCAAGATCGTAATCGAGGGGCACTGGGGCCTCGGCGAGGCCGTGGTTAGCGGCGCCGTAACCCCAGATGAATGGGTCGTCGACAAGGAGACCCTGGAGATAGTGGATCGCCGCATAGTCGAGAAGGAGTGGGAGCTCATACGCGACCCGGAGACGGGCAAGACTGTTAAGAGGCCGATTCCACCTGAGAGGAAGAAGGCCCCGAGCCTTACGGACGAGGAGGTAAAGTACCTGGCGGAGCTTGCCAAGAAGATAGAGAAGCACTACGGCATGCACATGGATATAGAGTGGGCCGTGGACCGCGACATGAAGTTCCCAGAGAGCGTGTTCATAGTCCAGGCGAGGCCTGAAACCGTGTGGAGCGTCAGGAAGAAGAAGGGCGAGGCCGGCGCGGCGAAGGAGGTCAAGGTCAGCGAGGCGAAGGTCGTGGTCAAGGGTCTCCCCGCTAGCCCGGGCGTAGCCTACGGTAAGGCGAAGATATGCCTCACGCTGGAGGACGCTGAGAAGAAGATGCAGAAGGGCGACATCCTGGTGACCACGATGACCGACCCCGACTGGGTTCCCTACATGAAGATGGCCAGCGCAATAGTCACCGACGAGGGCGGCATGACCGCGCACGCAGCGATAGTGAGCAGGGAGCTCGGCATACCGGCCATAGTGGGCACCAGGGAGGCGACGAAGAAGATGAAGGACGGCCAGGACTACACGGTTGACGCCCGTGCAGGCATAGTGTATGAGGGCTACGTGAAGGAGCTCCTCGAGGGCGAAGAGGAGAAGAAGGCCGCCAAGGCCGCGCCGATAGAGATAGTCTACAAGCCCATAACCGGGACGAAGATATACATGAACCTCGGCGTCCCGGAGAAGATCAAGGACTACAAGGATCTACCCTTCGACGGCATAGGCCTGATGAGGGTAGAGTTCATCATGGCCAGCTATGTCGGGGAGCACCCGCTCTACCTGCTCGAGACCGGCAGGGGCCAGACGCTGGTCGACAAGATGGCTGACGGCATAGCTATGGTCGCCAGGGAGATCTACCCGCGTCCGGTTGTCGTAAGGTTCAGCGACTTCAAGACCAACGAGTACCGCCAGCTCAAGGGCGGCGAGAAGTACGAGCCGGAGGAAGACAACCCGATGCTCGGCTGGAGGGGCGTGAGCCGCTATATCAGTCCGCAGTACGAGAAGGCCTTCAGGCTAGAGGTGCAGGCTATAAAGAAGGTTCGCGAAGAGATGGGCCTTAAGAACGTCTGGGTCATGGCCCCCTTCGTGAGGACGCTCTGGGAGGCTGAGAGATTCGTAAACATACTGGAGGAAGAGGGGCTCCGCAGGGGCCGCGACTTCAAGGTATGGGCTATGGCCGAGGTGCCGAGCATAATATTCCTCGCCGAGCAGTTCTCAAAGTACTTCGACGGGTTCTCGATTGGCAGCAACGACCTTACACAGCTAACCCTAGGCGCCGACAGGGACAGTGCGATACTCCCCAAGATAGACCCCAGGTACTTCGATGAGCGCGACCCGGCAGTCCGCACGGCCATAGCCATGCTCATATACAAGGCGCACAACAGCCCCTACGGCTATAGGACTGTCTCCATATGCGGCCAGGCCCCCTCGGTGTACCCCGAGTTCGCAGCGTTCCTGGTCAGGATGGGCATTGACAGCATAAGCGTGAACCCCGACGTAGTGGCTAGAACAAGGGAGATAGTGGCCTCCGTGGAGAGGAGGATACTCACTGAGAAGGCGCTTGGCATAGACCACGGCGAGGCGGAGGACCTCGGCTGGCCCATGAGGCGTAGCAGGAGGGGGCTCCCGGATATATGGGCTCGCCGCGTCGATGAAATCTAAAAACCGCAACCACCCATGTTTTTCCCTTTTTTACATGTTTCTCCGCATATCACTTGGAGGCTTCTTCTGCCCTATCACGTAGAGAACATATAACGTCCAGAAGGGCACCATGTCCACGAAGGGCAGCGCGTCAAGCAGCAATATGGCCGCGTTACGCAGAGTAATCTTCTCTCTCAGCAGCCATATGATTAGCAAGGCAAGCACTATGTCGGCAACGCTCTCGGCCGGCTGCGCCACGTCAATCAGGTCGAGGACGTCGTCGAGTACAGCCAGCAGCAGGGCGGCGATCAGCCTCCAATTCTTCCTCGCATGAGACACGCACCTTTAGATCCGTGGAGGCAATATAAGTAAGACGCACCGGGGGACTAATCTAGCCGCCATGCGTACCTAGGAGGGGAAAAATATGAATAAGCTTCCCAAATTCTCATGAGAGGTGAAGGGAGTGGCTCTAAGCCCTGTTGAAAGGTTCGTGTTGATGCTAATATACCACGAATACGGCGGCAAGATATATTACCAGTCTGGAAGCCAAAGCCCAGAAGAATACCTAGCCCGGTTCCTGGCAGAAGACTTCCTAGACGAAAAAAGCCCGAACTTTGAAAGGGTTGTAAAGGGATTCGCTGAGGCGCTGAAGGGACTCAAAGAGAAAGGCATGATAGAGATTAGCGGGTATGAGGTTAAAGTGACGGATACTGGTATAGGAGAAGCCCTGGCCATACCGCTAGACGAATACCGTAAGCTTAAAAGCAAGTTCATGAAGGCCTAGGCTACAACGTACACGTATTCCTCCCGTTCAGGGTCGAACACCCTCCTAATCTTCCCCTGGGCCACGAGGTTCACTATAGCCTTATAGAGGTCGGCCGGCTTTATGCCCTTCTTCTTCGCCCAGTGGTAGAGCTCGCTCTTACCGATACCTCCCGGAGCCGCCTTTACTCTCTCATAAACAGCATTTTCCACCTCACTTAGAAGAAGCGGGGCCTTGATTCCTCCGCTCTCTGCAGGAGGCTTCTCCTTACCGGTTTTGCTGGGCTGGGAAAAGAACGATGTTATATCCACAGCCCTTCCGCTCTCCCCCT
>JALSNQ010000006.1 GCA_026986905.1 Thermofilaceae archaeon | reverse complement strand
CTCAAAGCTTTGTGAGAGCCTCCCAGTTACAGCAGCCGCCTCAAGCTCAGAGCGCGGAGTTAAGCCCCGCCGCGGCGGAAGGCGGGAAGGTGGAGGAACAGGTTAGCTTGGAAGAGGCGAGCCAAGTAATACCTATTGTTTCACGCACGGGCGAGGCCCTGGCAAAGATGTATGTTTTCCCCGACAGGATAGTGATAAAAACCCTGAGGCCCTTCCACTCAACCACGCCGCCGTTTAGAGCCTTCTTCCTGAGAAAAGTGCTCGAAGGATATAGGCGCCGCGCAGAAGACCTCATTGCACAGGGAGCTATAAGGCCCGAAGAGGCCTTCAGCTACGACGTCGAGGAGGACGAGGAGGGCGTGATAAAGGAAATCGTGATAAGGAATTATGGAAGAGGGGGAGGCGGCCCCGGCGATATTAAGGAAATCAAAAACACCCTACGCTGGACCCTCGACAAGATGGTTCAGCGGGAGCGGTGACCGCTCACCTCAGGACGGTCTTTTTCTGGCTTTTATACATCTCGATGAGCTCACGTTCAGTGGTAGCCTGTTCAGGCTTCTTGTCGAACCGGTATCGGCCCGTGAAACGCGGAAAACGTATCGCTAGTCCAGCTCCCTCCTGGATACTGTTTAGGCAGCACGTGTGGAGAGGGCTTAGGGTTATTTCGGCGCCAATTATCTCCAGCACGATTGCCGGCACGAACCAGACGTCAGCCTCTATCTTCGAGACGACTCTTGGGTGCCTGTGGTCTATCTTGTAGGGCTCTAAGAGGCCGGGCAGCTTTGCCAGATCCTCGTCCGTGAAGCCGCTGCCAACCTTGCACACAGTCTTAAACACGTCTTCTTCGGGGGAATACGCGGCCATCAGCAATGCCCCGTATGTTCCAGCCCTTTTACCCCTGCCATAAAAAGCGCCCACCACTACGAGATCCACTGTGTCCGTCATCTCCATCCTGTAGTCTCGCTTAAACTTGATCCAGAGCCACCCCCTCGCACCCATCTGGTAGATGCTCTCAGGCCCTATGGACTTGCACATCAGGCCTTCACAGCCCTCGCTTATTGCCTGTTCAAAGAAAAGCATGAGGTCGCGGGGGTTAACGATTATCTTGCCTACGGCCAGCCTGACGTGGTCGTCCTCCGCTGTTATCTCGGATAAATGCTTCTTCCGCTCTGGCAACGGGAGCTCTATCAGCTCTTCACCCTCCCTGTACACTATGTCGAAGAGATAGATCCTCACCGGGTACTCCTCCATGGCTTTTTCAACGTCGTATTTGCGCCTCCTATGCATGAGTTCCTGGAAGGGCAGCATGTCGCCTGTGTTGGGGTCCACTGCGACAACTTCTCCCTCAACTACGAACTCGTCGCTCTTCAGCCGTTTCACGTACTCGACGACGTCGGGGTAGTGATGAGTTATATTCTCGAGCCTCCTGCTGAATAGCCACACCTTGTCCCCCTTCCGGTGGGCCTGTACCCTCTCGCCATCATACTTATACTCGGCTAGGCACTTTCCGCCGAGCTTGTCAAGTATTTCCTGGGGGTCGCTCAGCCTCTCCGCAAGCATAGGCAGTATAGGGATGCCCACCTGGATTTTCATCTCCTTTAGTTTGTCGAGACCCTCCCTGGCCAGCACGGTCGCTATGTATCCGAGGTCTGGGTGCTTCGTGTAGGCTTTCTCTAGAACAGTTCTAGCCGCCTTTTTGCCCGTAAAGGCTATGGCCAGCGCGTCGAGAATAGTCATGTCGGCCACCCCCAGCCTCAGCCTGCCGGTAACCGTGCGTACAAGGTACTTGGCCTCTATGGGCTCGGCGTCCCGAAGCAGAGAGACGAGGGTGTTAACTTTTACATCCTGGGATCCCTCCCCCTGTGCTTTAGCTATCTTCATTAGAGAGTCGTACACCCTCCTCACCGTCAGCGGCTGCGTCACGGCCGCGCCTCCCAGAAAGGCTGTTAAGCCGCCGGCCCTATACTTCTCCAGCAACTGTTGGGCTGTAAGCCCCGGATCCCCCAGCTTCTTGTACAGCTCCTCAACCTTGCCCTGCGAGACGCCCACTGCCCTAGCTATAGCCCTCAACGTCAGCTTCTCCGCAACGCCTAGCTCTACGCCCTCATAGTCCGGGCGCAACTTGCCCTGGGTTAAATATATCACCTTGTCGAGAACCTCCACGGGGGTCTCCTTGAAGAGAGCAACGAGGTACTCCGTCATCGCTATACGGCTCGTGGTCTTCTCGATTTTTTCGTAGAACTCGACAAGTCTGCGATAAAGCATATCGCCTTCAGGCATGAAAATCCCTGGGTGAGTAGTGTCCGAGTGCTACTTATTGCTGCCGCATGGGCTACTTTTTAACCCTCTCGCATATTGGCGGCGGATGGTAGGGATCTTCTATGGGTATGTGGTATAACGTGCAGCGTTTCCGCTCCTTTGAGTAGAATATACAGGTAAGGCATGTCTTGCTTAGGTCTACCTTCTCTTCCCGCGTCTCTGGCGCCGACACTTCCTCTGGCGGCCTCCGGGGGGCTGATTCGACAGGGGGTACGATAGCCTGGGCCGGCGGGCTTGGCGGCTTAGGCTTTACGGGCGGAGAGGGCGGGGGAGGCCTTGGCTTGAGGCGAGGTAGGGGCGTGGGCTCTATACGCCTTATCTGTTCTTCTGACGGTGGAGGCGCTAGAGGGGGCTTGGAGGGTTCTGCCGCCCTCTCCCTTGTTAAGGGGGGTAAAGGCTCCTCGTCAAGCTTGAACTCTTCAGGCTCTACTACGACGCCCCGCTTTACCCCACCTTCCTCTACACTGGAGAGGGGCGGGGCACGCGGCTCTGGCTCCTCTCCCACAGCCTCGGGGGCAACCTTCAATTCCACCGGCTGTTCCTCCTCCGTCGACGCGACGGTTTTCCCTGTCACTTCTACGGCGGGGGGAGTGGGCTCTTCTATGGTGGTCGGCGCGACCGGGGGGATAGGCGTAACCTCTTTTATCTCGATGGGCGGCTGTTTTTCCTCAACCTTGCTCTCGGCTATAGGGGGTGGAGCCGGCTGCTCCGCAGCGGGGCTTTCTAGGAGCGCGCCTACGCCCAGTATCAGCTCTCTAAGCTCCTCGGGTGTAGGGTATTTTCCTTCTAGAACCTTTTCACCGTCGACTACGATTGCCGGTATAGCCTCTATCCCGTACTTTCTTATCTCCACGGTGTACATGCCGCCGAAAAGTTCCTCGAGCTGCTTTATGAAAGCCTTGAACTCCGCCGGATTCTTTATCTTGAAGGTCTTCACCTTTAGCCTGGGCCTCTCGCCTGGAGGGAGGGAACGCAGTATCTCGTTTATTGTCCTGAAAAGCTCTAGCGACCCCCTGTCTCTTCCTATATATATTCTTACCTCCTTTACCATGACCCTGTATACCTCAAGGATAATTCTTCTGGAAAATATTAGGACGGCCTAGCATATATCATAAACGCCTAGGCCCAAAGCTCACGCTCTATAACCTCGCCGCCGGGGGTAACCTCTATGAATATCTGGGCCTGGAACACGTATACATTCACCCTCCCCTCCCGCCACGCGTCCTCGCTGAGTCCCGCCTTCAGGCACGCGTTCTTAAGATACTCTTCGACGTTCCAGTCATACTCTACCGGTACCTGGGGTAGAAGCAGGCCCCTAGCATAGCCCGACTCTATTATTATACCGTCCCTTCCGACCTTTATCTTGTCTAAAAGCTCCTCCGGATCCCTGTACTCGACCCTTCTCGGCGGCGTGAGCACGCTGACCTCGAATATGACGTCTTTCATCTCCCGCAACGTTAGTGGGGGGAACCGGGGGTCCTGCGTGGCCGCCGCTATGGCAGCCCTTATATCGCCCTCTACGAGGGGGTATACGGGCTCCGGGTAGCCTATACACCCCCTAAGTATCCTGTCGGCTCTCCTGGACTCGGGGTCAACGACTATGCGCTCTATCGTCACGAATACGCCGCGCTTCTCCCATAGCCTTAGAGGGGTCTCGGGCGGGGGGGTTATTATGCGCGCAGAGGAGAGATACTCCTCAACAGCCCTCCTTGCGAGTTTTACTAGAAAGCGGCCCTCCTCTATTGACAGCTTCTCCGCATTCATTAGCTCTCACCCTAACGTTCTCCAGTACGGCTTCTATTTCCTTCATATGCGTGCCGACCCAATAAATGTGTCCGCAGCGCTCACATACGTAGAATTCCCTGTAAAGCCGGTAGACCTTCTCGGGAACCTTTCCGGCCACCTGCTCCCTCTCCACTCTCCTAAGCTTACCCCCGCAAAGCGGGCACCGCGTCTTCTCCATGTCAACTCTGGCCTCGATTCCAAGTATTTTTATGGCGATGCAGAGCGCCTCTTCGAAGTCCTCGGGAAGGTATACCGCATTTATACCCTTCCTCGAAGCCCTGAGTACAAGGGCCTTATCCCTGGTAAATAGTATGTCGCCGGGTGACAGCCTTGACAGAATATCCTTATCCGCGGCGTCTCCCAGGTACCTCGCATCCACCCCCAGTATCCTCAGCCACCTGGCAAGCTTGCCGAGCATGCCGTCAACGTATACTCTCTTGGAGCAGTTTTCTCGAGGCCTCGTAGAGTGAGTGCTCGGATACAAATACCTCTTCACCCTCGTCTGGCGCATAGATCCCGTATGAGTGATTCCTTATCCCTGAGATTAGCTCGGAGACGCTCGTATATATGTGGGGCTTGTCGAGGAACTCCTTCAGGGAGTATATTCTAGCCGAGAGCCTGCCGCCCTTCGCCAGGTACTCGGCTACGCCGGCCGCGGTGGCTATGTACCTCGTCTTCCCCCTATAACATACGGGCACGGCGCCCGTGAGCCTTTCATCCATTGCCTCGACCACCCTCTTAACCGTAGACATGTAGGGCACACACCCCTCCCTGCGTCTAAGAAGGTATGAGACCACCACGGATGTATATGCGGCCCTTTTCATTAAGTGGAGGAACATTGACCGCGGCGTCACAGCCCCTACGCGTCTTCTACCTTCTACTACTATGAAACGGCTCCCCCCATCGGCGTAAAGCCTGTAGATCCTCCTCAGCCCGGGGTTCCTGGAGAAGACTCGCAGACACTCGCAGTCAGTCTCCCAGCCTATAACGTGGTGAGGCAGCCTAAACCTCGGAATATACGAGCCTGCCCTCTCTAAGCGGAGCACTAGGTAGCCTATAGCCCCCTTTAACCCCCCCTCTAGTCCGGGCAGCTTAGCGACCTCTTCCAAGTAATCCTTCTCCTTCACCTCTTTACCACCCTCCGCGAGATGTAGAATCCCCCCTTGGGCAGCAGCCGCTCTAAGATGCCTGGCTCTGTCTTCCCCACGCCGCACTCCTTTAGGAGGCGCTGCAGCTTATCCACCACGAGCCGCTTAGAGACCCTCCCGGGCTCTACCACTAAGAAGCAGCCCCTCCTCCCCTCTAGGGCGATCTGCGGCAGGGCGACTATACCCTTACCCTCCTCGTAGCCTACTCCCAGGCCCAGCTTGACCCTACGTATATAGTTTCTCTTCCCGTATACCATGAAGGCCCCCTTAGACAGGTATTCCCCGCTGGGCGCCTTCTTGGACACCTGGCTTCCCCTAACCCAGTAGACGTCGACGGCGTAGAGCCCGCCGCTCCACGCGCTGGAATAAGAAGCTGCAAACTGGGCTGCTTCAAGCAGATCCCTCTCTGAGGGCTCTCTGCCTAGGGTCTTTATTATCGTGGCTGGTGCTCCGTGGATGTCGGCGTGGAGGAATATGTCGCTTGGCTCTAGGTAGCGGCGTACTAGGAGCTCGTTTTGCCCGGCGCTTTTCCCTGCGACGACGATGAAGCCGCCGGTTGTTGTGAAGTGCCTGAAGTCTTCATACCACCTCTTTTTCTCCTTCTCCCGCATGGCGGCTTTCTCCACGGGTTGGCGCTGCACTAGGGAGGGTAGCTCCAAAAGGCGTTCCCGGACACGCTTTAAAGCCCTGTACCTGTCGACGAGGTTTTGGTGCGCAGTGACCTTTGCGTCGATCTCCAGCGGGAGACCGTCGATCTCGACTAGGAGGGTCCACCTGTCATGCCTGGCGCCCCTATACTGGGGGTACTCTCTACTTAGGGCCTCGTCTATAGAACTCCACTTCAACCGAGCCTCCCTTAGGCTCCTGTAGCGGGCTATTAGGCGCGATAGGAGAGAGATGTTTTCCTCCAGCGCTTTTATCTCCTTCTCCAGCTTCTCTGCGGCCTCCACAAGGCTCCTATAAGTAGTGGCCTCCACCGCCTCCTCCGGGGAGCAGCCCCTAAGTATCAGTGAGGCAAAGTAGCCGGGGGCCGCCTGCAGGTAGTCTACTTCCTTGATGTGCTGCCCCAGGTGCGTGGGCGGGAACGGGTATAGCGCCCCCACCTGGCCGACCCTGAACCCCCTACGGTCCTCCAGCGAGGAGAGGAATATGCGCCGCGCCTCCCAGTATGCCTTCTCTAGGTCGCCGGGGTCGGCGGCCCTCGCCCTGGAGGTGGGGTCTAGGCCTGCCCGGTAGAGAGCCTCATAGGCTAGCTCGCCGGGCACGCCGCCTGCGATCGAGAACGCCGCCACCAGCCTCCTGGAGGCCAGGGAGTCGACCCTGGAGATTACATCCTCCGGCGTCAGCTCTAGTATAGACTTGGGTGGGGGAGGGGGCACGTATCGTGCACCCGGCTCGACGGCGCGGTCCCTCATCTTTTTCCTCCGCATGGCATATCTTATCTCGCCCCCCGGGGCCACGACGACGATGTTCCCCTCCCTGATCCACTCGAGGATTAGGGCGGCCGACGGCAAGCCTAGCCTGAGCACCCTATCGCCGTTTAGAGGAGCCGCCTCCTCTATCCTCCTACCCTTGATGTGCCTTCTAAGCGGAGTATAGGGGGAGAGGGGCGCCGGCGCCTCTCCGGCCAACACGGGGCCTACGCGCGGCGAGAAGAGAAGCCACTCCATGGGCGCCCCCTTGAGCCTCAGGGCTAGCGTCTCTCCGCACCTATACGCGTTCACCACTCTTGCCCCCTCCACGCCGCGGAGGAGGGGCCACAGCTTGTAGAGGTCGAGGACTGTTATAACTCGCTCCGTCGACGCCATGTATAGTCCAGGACTATTTCTCCCCCAACTGGATAAAGCTTAGCCACCCTCAGCGTCCCCTCCTTGAACTCCGTGGCGACACGGTGAGTGAAGTATGGGGAAAAAACTGTTTCACCGAAGCTTCTACGGGACCGGTAGTTCACGGCTACGAACCGGCCCCCTCTCAGGGCTACTCTTAGGCCAGCATAGAGTACCTGGGCTACGGCGCCCCACCTGGCCTTGTAGCCCGTCTCCGTGTCGAAGAAGAGCCTGGGCACGCTGTCCAGCACTACTAGGCCGTACTCTCCCCCGCGCATGAGGCTCACCATCTCCTCCGGAGACAGCGTGTAGACGACACTTACCCCCTCAGCTTCTCCCCCAGCGGAGTAGAGGTACCGGGTGAACCTGCCAACCAGGTCGAAGTAGAGCACGCCCTCCCCCGCGAACTCCTCTAGGAGGCCCCAGACGAAGAGCCTCCGCCCAGAGCCAGGCCTCCCAGAGACCTCTAGGGAAAAGCCCCGAGGAGGCACTCCGGCGCGTGAAGCCAGGCTATGCATCGACGACTCCCTCCTCGGTTATATAGAAGCTCGAACTCCTCCCCAGCCCCAGCTCGTCGATGACCTCCACGGTGACCAGCGACTCGCCCCTCTTCTTGAGGAAGAGGCTCCTATGAGCGTACGAATCCAGCGCCGCGCCCCCCGCCGGGGCCAGCTCGTCACCGGCGAAAACGACCTGCCTAGACGCTACAACGGCTACGCCAAGTGCAGCCAACGCCCTGAGGCCGGCGACCACGCTGTGGAACGCCCTAACCCTTTCACTCCTCTTCTCCTCCCTCCGGGGGAGGCCGGAGACCTCGTCAACGACTACGAGCCCTATGTTCCTCCTCAACGCTTCCTCACTGGCCGAGCGGAGCAGGGCAGCTAGGTGGTCGCTGTTGTATGCTCTGGCGTATACGATGTTTTCTAGTGCTTGCTCGGGGTCTAGGCCCCTGTGCCTCGCTATCTGGACTATGCGCTCGGGCCTGAAGGTGCCCTCTGTGTCCACGTATAGCGCCCTAGCGCCAAGCCCCCCAGACCCACGGGGAAGCTGAACCATAACAGCAAGCTGATGACAAACCTGAGTCTTACCAGCACCAAACTCACCAATCAACTCAGTAATACTACCAACCTCAACACCACCACCCAACAAACCATCCAAACCGCGGACGCCAGTGGAGAAGCGCAGGGGCCTAAGGTATACATGGCGGGCCTCCGGCCGCTTGACCGGGGGCTCGCCGAGGCCTAGAATCCACTGGAGGAGAGGTCTCTCGAAAAGCTTCCTCACAAGAAGTGGAATCAAAAAATCTGAAAAATATTTTTTGTTTTTTAGCCGTAAAGATTGGCCCTAGCCCTTTACTCCTTCGCTGGAGCTATGACCTTGGCGAGGCGGCGCTTCCTCCAGGCGCTGTACTCGTGGGCGATGATGAAGAGCACTATGACGAGTATTATGAAGAGCAGTAGCATGCCGAGGAACTCGCTGCTACTCATCTCCCAGCCGGCTATGCTGATGAAGATGTCGAGCTTGAGCTCAGCCATGGAGGTCTTGCCGCCCTGCACGGTCACGGTGGTGCTCGCGGTGCGGCCACCCTTGCTGGCCGTCACCTTGTAGGTGCCCGCAGGCACCTCGACCTCCACGGTGCCGCTGTTGTCAGCGGTGAAGGTGCCCACGTTGGCTATCTCGACGCTGGCGCCGGGCAGGCCCTGGCCCCTGCTGCCGACCACGTGTACCACTATCTTGCCGATGTTGTCCACCGTTATAGCGGCCATCTCCCTGGAGACGGTGGTCTGGTAGTTGATGGCGAGGCCCTTCCAGCTCTTCACAGCAACCTTGAGCTGGCCTGGAGGCACCTCGGTTATCGTTATCTCGCCGTTGTTGTCGAGCGTGGCGGTTATCGGCTGGGCGGCGCCGGGCTTGGTTATCTCGACGGTGGCGCCGGCCAGCGGGGTTCCGAAGGGCGTCTTGAAGCTGAGGGTTACGTCGTAGACGTCGAGCTTGACGGTGAACTCCTGCTTGCTGGTCTCAAACCTGCCCTTCTCGATGCTTATGGTCTGCTGGGCGACGGTGCCCACGCCCTCCCACGTCACGACGACCTTGTAGGCGCCGTGCGGGGCCTGGCTCTGGGCCTCGACCGGTGTCTCTGGGCTGTACTTGGCGCTCTCGGGCGCCGGCCAGCTCTTTACAGTGTCCTTGTTGAGTATTATCATTACGCGGCCATCATCCTGCGGCTTGTGCTGCGTGACTACGCCGTCGGGCCAGGTTATGGTGACGGTTATCTTGCTGAGAGCCTCTGGGCTGAGCGGCTTGCCGTCAGCGTTGACGAGCTTTATCATGCCGACGTAGACGAAGGTCTCGAGGGTGGTGCCCTCGCCAGGCATGTAGGTACGCGGCGTGTCGTAGTCGGTCACGGTGTCGAATATCACGATGCTCTTGGGTATCTTGCCGGCCTTGAAGAGCAGGTAGCTGTCGCGCCAGTAGACGAGGAGCTGGTACCTGTTGCTGCCTGGCGGCACGTAGACCTCGGTGCTGCCGGTGGCGTCGGTGAAGTTGATGCTGCTGGGCATGGTCTTGCTGTACGGGCTCCTCAGTATAGCGGCGACCATGGCGTTCCTGAGAGGCCTGCCGGCCCAGTCGAAGACCTGTACCTTGATCGCGCTCCAGCCGAGCTCAACACATACCTGCTCTGGGCAGCAGCCGGTGGGCTTGGGTATCTCGTTGCCGGGTATGTTGTTCTTCTCGCCGAACATTATCGTGTAGCTCATCGTGTCAGGGTTGATCACGTCCTTGGTGGTGAGGCCGTACGGCTTTACGAGGTTGTCTATGTTGAGCCAGGTCTTGAAGGTGTATGTTAACTTATCCTTAAGTAGCCACCAATCTTTACCGGGATAACTGACGTTGAACTTGAAGGCCACCACGTCGCTGTAGACGGGCATGTCGCCGTCAGGCGTGGCTGTGGTGCCGCTGGTCTTGGGCTTGAAGAGCACGCAGCCGTCGGCGCCGGTGTAGCCGGTGGTCATGGCTGCAGCGCACTCTGGGCAGCTCGTCGCTGTGACGCCGTTCACGTAGACCTCTACCGGCTGGTTGGCCATGCCGCTGCCCTCGGGAGTCTTCACGCAGGCGCAGAAGCCGTCCATGGCGGTGGTGCGCACCATCTTGGCGGCTCCGCTCCAGAGGGTGAGGTTCCAGCTGCTACCGTCGTAGCCGGGTATGCCGCCTATCCAGGCGGTGGTCTTGTTAGCCCTGAACTCGTACCAGGTGCCGCGGTAGTTCTTGTACCAGGTCGGGTAGAGCTCGGTCGCATGATACGTGGTGTCTAAAGTAGCGAGCTTGTAGTCAAGGGTGCTTGTGGTGAAGTTCCACGGGCCTACCATGTAGCCGTAGAAGTAGACCTCTGCAGTGCCGCCGCCGAAGTAGCCGTAGGTGGTGTTATACCTTATGTAGAAGTTCTTCGGCGTGTCGGGCACGTTGGGCGTGCCGTAGTCCTTGCCGGCGAGGAGGAATATGTCCTTGAGCGCTGCGCCGAAGCTTATCTTATAGTGGTTCCAGTAGCGGCCACGCGGCACGGTGGGCGCCCACACGGGCACGCTTACGGTGATCACGCCGTTCTTGGCGCCGTCGTTGTCGCCTGCGCCGCCGTCTACCGCGCTGAAGGCGTACTCAGTAGTATTATGATAGAACGCGTTTATGTGGGTGAGGTTGTTCCATATCTCGCCGTAGCTGCCGGCTGCGAGGTAGGTAGTGTTTATGGCTCCGCCGTAGATGAGGGTCATGTTGAGGCCGGGTATGAGGCCCTTGCCCGCGTTGCTGAGCGCGTAGACCTTGAGGTCGATGACCCAAGTTATCAGCTTGAGCGTCGGCTTCTCGGTCCACGGCTGGGTGCCTATGAAGTAGTATATCGGGTGCCTAATTGTGCCGCCCTCGGTGAGGTTCCACACATACCTGTTAGCGAGGTCGACGCTCGAGATCGTCTCGGTGGTCGTGGCCATGTCTGTCTCGTTGAAGCATCCAAGCGTGTTTATGACATCATTCCAGTCGAGGGCCTTGCTGGGCTTGGGCAGCGTTATAGTGTAGTTGTAGACGACCACACCGCCGTACCAGACTATGAAGTGGTACTTGCCGCCGGCCACGAAGAGGTGCGGGTGAGCCGGCTCGAACTGCGCGCTGGTGAAGACCCACTTGGCCTCGTCGAGGCCGTTGCCGTACGGCTTGTCGCCGAATCCTGTTATGTTGAATATGCTCCAGGTGGCGTTGGTGTCGTAGCGGCACGGGCAGTGGGCTGTGCACTCGCCGGGCTGGAGCTCCCAGTAGGTGTCATTGAGGGCTACGCCGACCCACATGGTGGTCTTCTTGTAGGTGGTCGCGGTGAAGGCCTTGAGTATCTTGCCGGCGTGGTCTACCGCCTCGAGGTTGAAGCTGAAGATCCACGCGGGTATGTCTACGTCGTTGGTGCAGGTGGGCTCGATGTTCTTGAATATGTAGTTGGTGAGGCTCCAGTTACCCACGAGGAGGCCTACATCGTTGAACTTGCCCCTAGGAGTCTTGGTGAGGTTGTGTCTGATGTACGGGGTCTCGTTGGTGGTGTAGAGCTCGACGAGTATCTCGTTGGTGGCGGTGGTGCTGCTACTGACCCTGAGCGGTATCTTCTTGAAGGTCACGGTGCCGTCGCAGTCGGTCATGCCCTTGTCCTCGAAGACGAGGTGGCCGTTCTTGAAGCTCTTGAGCACCACGGAGATGTTCATGAGCGGCTTCTTCTCGTCCCACTGGTAGACGTGGAACTTTATGTCGCCTATCGGGAACGTGAACTTGTACTCGCTGGCGTTGAGTATGTTGCCTGGCACCTCTATCTCCTGAGTACTGTTAGGCGTCGGGTCGAGTAGTACGCCCTTGAAGGCGAGGCGCACCTTGATCGTGCCGCCCGGCACGCCGCCGAGGTTCACCACACCGTTGGTTGTGAGCCCTACAGAGACTGTAATGTTCTTGCTACCGTCAGGGGCTATCCAGGTGAGTATCACGCTGCCCCTCGGGTCGTCGTTGGAGGTGATAGCCCTGCCGCAGAGATCTTGTATCCTGAAGGCTACGTCGTAGACCTTGGCGTTGAAGTCGAAGGTCTGGGTGAGGCATGTGCCAGTGTTGTTGAGGCTCTCAAGCACAGCAGAGGCGTTGAGCGGTATCTTGTTGTCGTCGGGGGTCACATCTACGAAGTACTCGCTCATTGGGAGGCTCCAGAGTACCTTGAAGGTGTAGGTGTAGGTTGCATCGGGCTTGAGGCGGAGGCTGAAGGGTACCGGCAGGAGGCCTGGGTACACGCCGTGCCTCGCGATTATCGGGCCGTTACCGCCGCCTACACCGCCCATGACGAGGTTGAAGGGTGGGAGCTGTACGTGGCCGCCATAGTCGGTGACCGTGTATATGGGGTCGTAGCCCGG
Source organism: Thermofilaceae archaeon (assembly GCA_026986905.1). Taxonomy (GTDB): domain Archaea; phylum Thermoproteota; class Thermoprotei; order Thermofilales; family Thermofilaceae; genus JALVKT01. Next base: position 129,220 of record JALSNQ010000006.1, on the reverse strand, counting down.
TGGCATGAGTATGAACTTGGCGCCCTCAAGGGGCTGTACGGCCGCGGGGCCGCTGTCCTTTATCACTATGTCGACGGGCAGTAGTGTTGTGTTTGCGGCAAAGGTGCTAGCGTTGTAGTTCCCTATGTTTCCGAAGGTCCACTTGAAGTAGCTGGTAGCCTGGAACGGGGCCGGGTTGTACCATGTATGACTGTGGCCGCCATATGCAAGCGTGGCTGTGGTGTTGAAGTCCTCGCTGAATATCTGTACATTCATGAAGGTTATTGTGAGTGTCAGCTCCTTGTCGTAGAAGAGGGTCACGTTGGGTAGCCAGAAGAAGGCTGTACTCTCAGGCTTGAAGCCCTCAAACGGGGCTATGCCGCTACTATTAGTTATGCCCTTCCTGAGCACGAAGTCGCCCATGCTGAAGTATACGTAGATGCGTGGCCAGACGACGTTCTGGAAAGGTACTCCACCAGTTATGTAACTGTCAATAGTTTTACCGCATATATCTGTTACATTGACTATGGCGAGGAAAGTGTAGGCGGTGTCGTTGAAGCTTATCCACTGGTCATTGGTGGCGCCGAGAACATCGTTGCCGTAGGTACCCGCGTCCAGTCCTGTGAGGTCATAGAGAGTGTTCGTGTCCACGGCGAGGTCGGTGACGTTTATGCCCTCAAAGGTGGCAGCCCAGCCAGCATAGTCCCAGGTGGTGTTGAAAGCTAGCCTCTCGTAGCCGACCTTTACCTTTATCTCAGTGCCCTGTGGGCTGCTTATCTGCCAGAATACCTCCTTGAAGAGAGTGAAGTTGTAGAGCTTATCTATGTGGTAGCATCCCTGGGTGCTCTCGCTTATGTCGACCATTATGTTGCCTATGGTGAAGTTCTCCTTAGCGTAGCCGTTCTTGTCGCCGGCGGCCTCCCATATGAGGGTGGCCTCGTCCTTGTCCTTGGGCAGTGTGCCTGGGAGGCCCTTGGGGGATATGTATACCTTGAAGTACGCGAGATCCCAAGTGCCGGTCTCTGGGTCCTGGAAGGCTAGCGGGGTGTCCCACTTGCCGTCTATGTTGGTTACGGCGCGGAAGTCTATCTGCCAGAGGTACTGGAGTGTTATACTACTGTTGGAGAGAATATTGCTTATGTCGGTGGGGCTTAATCCTTTCGCGCTGTAGATGAGGAACGTGTAGCCATACTTCTGCCAGAAGATGGATATGTTGTAGGTTCCACTTGTGGGCTGCGGCAGCGGGGTTGGGATGAGGGTCAGGGTCGCGTTGCCGTGCCCATCGGTGGTGCCCTCGAAATACGCCATTACACAGTTCTTGCTCTCATTGAATATCGAGATTATTATCTTCTGGTTGGCGAAGTTCTCGCCCCATGGAGTCTTCAGGTTGATGGTAGACTTGGTTGCAGGCCAAGCGTATGCCGTGCTGGCGAATGCTAGGGCCATTACGGCCACTATCGCTATAGCTAATACCAGGTATTTCCCGTTCATGATTCAACCCCTTTTTCCTTGGGGTCGGGATGTTGAAGCCCTGTTGGTTATTTATAGCTAGCCGTTTCTGATGTTTAGAACGCGCCCCTAATCGAGACATTAATCGCCGGATGACGAGGAATGGTGGTAAAATGTCACTGAACTATGATGACCTGGCGCCGATATATGACGAGCTCTACGGCCCCGAGCAGAGGAGGAAGCTCGCCGTAGTGGCATCGCTGATACTGGGCGCCAAATCGGTGCTCGACGCAGGCTGCGGGACTGGGCTTCTAGCAGAGTACCTCGACGCCCAGGTCTACCACGTCTGCCTCGACTCCTCTAAGGAGATGCTGAGACACTACCTCCACAGGAGGCGTTACGGAGACGGGGTCGTGGCGGACATGTCCATGCCCCCCTTGAGGTGCTGCTTCGACTCGGTGGTAGCGGTAACCTCTCTACACGAGTGCCCCCGTGCATTTCCAAGGCTCGTAGACCTTACAAGGAGAGGGGGCCTAGTGGTTATAACCCTCAAAGAGAGGCTCCCCGAGCCACCGCTAAACGACCCCCGCATCTCCCTCGCCGAGATAATCAAGGAACGGGATGAAAAGATCCTAGTCTTCACAAGGTATGACGGCGGCGAGGAGCCTCGCTAGTAGGTGCAGCCTCTCCGATACCACGACGCTGTCGGCCTCTCCCAACAAGTCCCCGCTTGATGGATTATATGCTACGGCGAAGCCCGCTTCACGGAACATGGGTAAATCTACGATACTGTCGCCGACAGCCACAGCCTCCCCTGGCCCCACCCCGTGCTTCGACACAAGCTCCCGGAAAACCCTCCCCTTATCCTCGAAGCCCACGGTGACCTTCACCTCACCGGTGAGGACTCCCTCCTCCACGACTACCCTGTTCGCCTCGTAGTCGTCGAGACCGAGCCTTTCAGCTATCTCCTCCACCAGGAGATCTATTCCAGCGCTCAGAGCAAATACCTTCACACCGCACTTCTTCAGCATAGCCACGAGTTCTGCAGCGCCGGGCCGAATCTCCACGGCACGCAGGATCCTCTCTACTTCTTCTACGCGCCGTCCCCTCCACAGGGCAACGTCCCTCCTAGCCCACTCCTCATAACTTATGCTGCCGCTCTCAAAGAGCTTCTTGTTCATGCGGGCCTGCGGCCACACGCCGAGATGCTCATGCACGTAACGCCACACGCTATCTATCCCTGTGAGCACGCCATCTACGTCGAAAACCACTGCCCTGTATCTCGGCATACACCCGTTCATACATGGGCTAAAGAAATAGGTGGCGCCGCGCCCAGCTCTTAGTGTGCGCTTGAAAATACTGGCTACGGCGGATATACATTCTCCGCGCTACCTAGCATTATATCTCAGAAAACTATCGCCCAGGAAGACGCGGCCCGACATCATCCTCTTGGCCGGCGACATAGTGGAGAGGGGGAGATGGAGGGAATGCACAAGGGTTATAACCCCGCTTAGGGAAAAGTGGCCTTCAACGCCCATAGTCTCCGTCTACGGCAATGAGGAATACGATGAGATCAAGGAGCTTATCATAAAGACCTGCGGCGAAGCCATATGGCTGGACGACGAGTATATACGCCTAGAAGTAGGCGACCTGAAAATAGGCGTGGTGGGCACGCGCGGCGCGCTAGACAAGCCCACGCCTTGGCAGGCACGACACGTACCGGGGATATCCCGGGTGTACCAGGAGAGGATAGCTAAGATAGGGAGGCTGTTATTACGTTCAAGATACTCCGACGAAGTAACCATACTGCTTACCCACTATCCTCCACGGTGTAAAACGCTTACAGGGGAGGATGAAAGGTTCTGGGAAAACATGTCTTCTAAGCACCTGGCAACGGTGGTGGAGAGGACAAAGCCCGACATCGTCGTACATGGCCACCTGCACAAAAGCATTGTACACAGAGATACCCTGGGGGGAGTCCCGGTATACAACTCAGCGCTCCCCGCGTTAAAGGATCTTTTAGAGATAAGCTATGAGGGGGAGAAGAGGGGGCTGCTGGGCTTTCTGGGCGGCGGTCAGTAATCGAGGAAGTCTTCACGTATCAGCCGCGAGCTGAGAGCTCATCCCGCCGCGCTCTCCAGGCCCGCCAGGCAAGTTAATATGCGGCACACATAAACTCAATGCTGGCCGTGAGTGTAAAACTCTCCATCTCAGCGCTCAGATCGATAGACGAGAAGGACTACCGTATCCTAGTGGCGATAGAGCACGGCATGTCAACCCGGGAGTACGTGGAGACACGCTTTATAGCAGGCTTTACAGGGTTCGGGGAAGAGTTCATCCTTAGGAGGCTAAAAAAACTCAACAAGCTCGGCTTAGTGCAGAGAACCAAGCAGCCCTACGTTGGATACCTCTTGACAAGCAGAGGCTATGACTGCCTCGCACTGAACGCCCTCATAAAGAAGGGCGTAATCCACATGATATCCACTACCCCTCTCGGGGAAGGCAAGGAGTCGGAGGTATACATGGGCGTGACGCCAGGGGAGAAAATAGTCGCAGTAAAGTTTCACAGGGTAGGGCGGATAAGCTTTCGAAAAACAAAGCGTGTAAGAGGATACATCGCCGAGAAGAAGCACATATCTTGGATCTACGAGGCGAGACTCTCCGCAACTCAGGAGTATAAAGCCCTCATGTCTCTCTATAAGCGCGGCGTATCGGTCCCCCAGCCCATAGGCTGGAACAGGCATGTGGTAGTTACAGAGTTTATAAATGGAGTAGAGCTCTACAGGGCCCCCGACCCCTCAAACCCCCGAGGCATACTGGAGAAAACCCTCTCAGAGGTCGAGAAGGCATTTAGAGTGGGCATAATCCACGGAGATTTAAGCGAGTACAACATCATGGTTGCGGAGGGGGAGGCCATCTACATTATAGACTGGCCGCAGTGGATCCCCTCCACACACCCCCAAGCAGCGCTGTACCTTTCCAGGGACGTGAAGAGAGTGGCAACCTACATGGAGAAAAGGTTCAAGCTAGGATTAGACCCCGAGAAAATAACCGAAGAATTTTTACGACAAGTAGGCCTGTGATAGACGATAACGTGATCCCTAGGCGGATACTTGGCCTAGACATACTGCCCGGTAGCTCGCCCAGCGCCTCTAAACCCCTCTTTGCCGCTGCGCTACTAATCGACAACAGAGTAGTGGAGGAATACGGCAAGGTATCCCTCGAGGAGATAGCCGGTATTGTGGAGAAAAACGCGGTAGAGGCTTTAGCGCTAGACAACATCTTTGAACTGGCACCCGATGAAGAAGGTGTAGCTTACACCCTCTACAGGCACTTCGAAAGGATGCCGAGAATAATACAGACCACGCTTATCCGAGGTGAAAGCTATCCCCTCGAGACTCTCTGCAGCGCGCTAGGCCTGTGCAGAGAAAAACCCGGCCCCTTGGAGACGGCGCGCATCAACGCCCTCCTAGCCCGCCGCGGCATAGGTTCTGAGGCGCTCATCTTCGAGGAGGAGACGAGGATCACGGTCTCACGTGGCCGCGTACCCGGTCAAGGAGGCATGAGTAGAGAACGCTACAAACGCAACTTAGAGATGCTTGTACTGAGAAAAAAGCGGGAAATAGAGGAGAAGCTGCGTAAAGCTGGAATCGACTACGACGTATTCGTCCGCAAAAGCGGGGCAGGACTCGAGAGCGCCACGTTTATCGCATACGTTAGCAGGGATAAGCTCTACGGCATAGTCAGGCCTTCACGGGGCTATGATCTCCAAGTAGAAATAGAGCCTGTAAAAAGGGAGAAAATAGAGTTTGTACCGCTTAGGAGCAAGGCGTCGCTGAGGCGGGGACCCCCTAACAGGTACTTGATAGTGGGCGTTGACCCCGGGATGTCCACGGGGGTAGCCATATTGGACTTGGCTGGCCGCCCCCTACTTCTCCTCACACGGCGCTGGGCTGGCAGAAACCAGCTCGCAGAACTACTCCACAGCTACGGGCACCCAGTAATAATAGCAGCAGATGTCAACCCGCCACCAAGCTACGTGAAAAAACTTTCATCCATGCTCAAGGCCCGGCTCTTCTACCCGGCGAGAACGCTTAGCGTCGAGGAAAAGAGGAGCATAGCGTCAAGATTCCTGGAAAACTACGGTATACGCGCAAAGGATAGCCATCAGCGCGACGCCTTAGCCGCAGCCGTCAAGGCTTATCAACACTTCCACGTAAAGCTTGACCAGGTCGAACGCGAGGCCAGAAGGCTCGGGGTAAGGATAAACGTTGACGAGGCAAAACTCCTAGTACTTCAAGGCTTCTCGGTCACAGAGGCCCTTAGAAGAATCATTAGGAGAAAGGTAGAGCTTGCGCCGCTGCTAGAGGCGAGCGCTCCAAAGGAGGAGGCCGGAGAGGAAAACTATAAGCTAGTCGCCGAAAAATACAGGCGGGCCCTCGACGAAACCCTTCGTAGAAACGAGAAGCTGGAAAAGCGCGTCAAGGAACTTGAAGAAAAACTTTTAGAGGAAAAAGAGAGGAGTAGAGAGCTAATTAAGGCTAGGCAGGTAGAACTTTACAGGGAAAGAGAATACTCCAAGCTTAGGCTACAACTGAGGAACCTGAGGGAAAGACTCCGCGAATTGGAGGAAACGCTTACAGAGAAAGAAGACTTTCTCAGCCGGATAGGTGTCTATCTAGAAAAGGTATATGGGGGCGAAGCTGTGCTTGCCCCGAGGTTCCCCCTTGTAGAGGTATTTAACGGCGCCAAGCGGCCGGAATACCTAGTTGTGGACGAGAAAGTTGTAGAGGACTATGGCGCTACCCCTCTAATAGAGAGGCTTAGAGACATGCTCTCCGGCGACATACAGGTAACACTACTATTGGACGAGAAGGCTCTCGGAAAACTCGGTAGACGGCTCGACTCTTTGCCCGCCAAAATAGCCCTGCTGCCTGAGCAGCATATTACGGTGGGGAATCTCTACATTGTAAATCCTTCCGAGATACGGCCGCTACGCAGAGAGGAGCCTACTAGAGAAGAGCTCGTCCGCTTCATAAAAATGTACAAAGAAATGAGGAAGAGAGAGCTCCTAGCCAAAAAGGCTAGTAGAGGGTGACCTTGCCCTCCAAGACTTCCCTCCAAAGCTCGTTTATCCCGTCTAAGTGCTTCGCCAGTATCTCCTCGGCGCTGTGCCTTACACGGGAGTACACGTCGTCAGGCGCGTTTATAGTTATATACCCGAGTAATGGCTGATTGATCGGCTTGCCTATCTGGCTTATCAGCTTCACGTAGACCTCCTCTATGTGGTCGAGCCCCGCGATTTCCTCGGCGGCTCTAAAGGCGACTATGTTGTATAGCTTCCCTATGTGATTCACGGGATTCTTCCCCGCTGTAGCTTCCAGCGACATTGGCCTAAAGGGCGTGATTAGCCCGTTAGCCCTATTGCCGCGGCCAGTAGCCCCGTCATCGCCCTGCTCAGCAGAGGTGCCCGTCACCACCAGGTATAGCCCGCCCCTGTCACCGCGCGAGGGGTCGTCGCCGGTGTTCACGAACACCTCGACTTTCTTTTCAGTTATCTCGGAGGCCTTTTCTTCCACTAATTTCTTTACAGCGTTCTTTACTTCGAGGTACTCTTCCGTGCTGCTTATAAACTTGGAGACCATGGCCGCGGCTACCGTAAGGTATATTGTGTCGTTCTTCCGGACACCCATAACCTTTATGTCTTCGCCTATCGCCGGATACTCCTCCTTTACATTCTTCGAGTTAAGAAGCCTCTCTGTCTCTAGGACAAGTCTTTCAGTCTCGGTGAGCGGGGCGAACCCGACCCCCACAGACGTGTCGTTCGATCCCGGATAACCGCTCTTCCTAGAGTAGATGTCGACGAGGTCGGCCGAGCCCTTTCCAACGCGGTAATCTATTATAACATGTTTCTCGGGATCCAGGAAGCGCATGTTCTCCCGGATCCACTTTTTCACTGAGCCGAGGATTAGAGGGCCTATCGGGACCATCACCTTAGAGCCATCCTCCTCAATTATCTCCGTGGTAGCCCTGCCAGCTACTAGGATGTATATTGGATGTAGAACCTCGCCGCCTCCGAAGCGCGGCTCCGCCTGACCGCCTACAAGCAATACTTTATCCAGGTTGTGATGCAGTATCGCGCCGAATCGCTGAAGGTAGTATTTCGAAAGCTCCCTACTCGCTATCTCAGCCACCGAGTCAGCTATATAGTCGGGGTGGCCTACCCCCTTCCTCTCCACTATTTCGACGGGGCCTTTGGCGACCGGCGTGCTCGAAAGCTTTTCCACGCTGATGTTTTTCCCGGTCATAGTTGTTCGGGTGAGGTAGAATCATAGAGTATATTAAACATGGTACTCTATGACTCCTGTTCATAGAAGGTTACTTTATCGGGTTCAACCGATATATACAGTATGTTACTGCCCCTAATCAGGATGGTTCCATAGTTCTTTAAAACCTCCTTAGTGTCGGACACCTGCTTTGCGTCGGAGAGTATAAGATTCATCGAGAGGTCGCTCGACTCTAGTTTCCCTATATACTCTGTCCCGTCCTTCAGCTTCACGAAAATCACGTTGCCGATGTTCTTCTCCAGCACTTTTAGTGGAAGCTCAACTCTAGGCCTCATCTCTGACGCACCTTGACGGTCTTCTCGGCGTTCACATGGTGGATGGCTAGATAAAAACATATTGGCTGCACCGCCCTACACAACATGATGCCCTACAGGTGCAGTGTCTGCGGCAGCCCCCACGTTACAGCGAAGATAGGAGGAAAATACTACTGCTTTAAGTGTGGATCAAAGATAGTCATGGAGCATGCATGGAGAGTTATAGAGAACTATAAGAAAACGATAGGCGAGGGCTAGTCTCCGCCCTTATGCCTTGCCGCCTCATGCCTCTTCTTGAGCATGCGCTCCCTCCGCTTCTTCTTCCACTTATAGTGGTGGGTGTACCTGTTCTTGAGTCTAAGCAGGCCACGCCCCTTACGGCCACTCATCGTCTTACCCTTAAACGGCCTAGAGAGATCCTTCTTGACGACTTCTACAGAGGGCAAGCGCGGCTCAGTAGAAACCTCACCGTTTTTCACGGCCTCGACCCACTTCTTTATGGCCTCGATGTTTTCTTCGTGAACGCTTTTCCTCCGCTCATCCACGTAGAGCCCTATCATTCTTGCCTCCTTAACGGTGAGCCCTGCTGCCTCTACCTCGCCTACGCTGAACCCCCTTCCCCTCCTCCACTCCTTAGGGGGGACGCCTCCGTAGCGCTTAAGCAGTGGAACCTTTACCAGAGGCTCGGGGGGCTCCGTTTTTACCGGCATTACCGACACCTCCCGCCAATTTCACCCTAGACAAGATATAAACTCTACCTCGAAGCACCCCTCCTAGATGCTAGAAAGTCTGCCAGCATGCCTCTCACTTTGAGCACTATTACCCCAACGATGACCGCCCCGCCTATAAAGCCTGTGAAAGCAGCAATGGGGGCGAGCCTGTACGCCGTGCCGAGCGAGTAGTCCTCGATGCTTCTCCGAAGAACATATAGCATTATAATCGACACCACAGAAAACGCAAATACTACAAGTGCCACGAGGTCTATTCTATCCATCACTAGCAGGTAGATGGGGGGTAGAAGAGCTACCACCGCATTTATTATAAGCGCCTTTGAGATAAGCGAGCTACACCTACGTATTATATCTTCTCGCCTTATGAACACGCCTCCACACCAAGAGGCTAGCCCCTGGGGAATATATATCGATGTTCCGCTGAGCCCTCACACAGCCACGGATAATAGGATAGCTGCCACACTCATGCCGTAGGTGAATCCTCTCATAATAGGAGTTAACTTACCGCTACGAGCATTTACAAGCTTTAACACTATGGCTGAGACAGCCGTTGCAGAGAAAACAGGCGACGGGAAAAAGCAACCCAATAATATCCCGAGAGGATCAAAAGGGTTTATAGCCGCCAGCCATAGCCCCTCGCTCACCAGAGGCGTCGCAAACACCATGTGGACCACGCTAACTCCCAGGGCTGCGGCGGGGAGAGCCAATCCGGCCAACGTGAAGGAGCCTCCTCTAAGAAAGCCCGTGAAGTTGAAGGTCGTCTCTCTTACACCGTAATACCAGGTCGCTATTACCGCCGCGAAAAGCGCTGCCACTCCTTCCATCAATCCGATATAGCACTCCTCGGTTTCCTCTCCAGTAGTCATCAGTGTTGAATAAGACGAAACCTGTGCAGCTAGAATAGTCGAAGCAAACATGTACGCGAGGACCTGCACTATTCCGCCGTCGACTCCGATGAAGCCTCCGACTTCCCTTCCCAAACCGGCTCCTACAGCTATAGCGACGCCCAGGGGTAGAGATAGAGCGCCCACCTCTAGTGTTGAAAGAGATATGAGAATCGGAAGAGCCAGCAGCATATACGACGCCGCTATTATCGGCGCTTGAACTTGAAATAATGTGAAGAAAACTATGAGCGTCATCAGCAAGGAGATAGAGGTGAGGAAGACCCTCATAGGCCTTCTTACATTGACTACTATCTGGCCCGCATACCGCGAGAAGAGAGATGCCTCTAATACATAATATACGGCGGCTGCTGTTAGTGAGCCAACAATGTCGATATTCGCGCCAAAGACACTTATCAAGGTTGAGGATAAGGCGGCCGCTAAGAGCACCTGTATCTTTGAGAAATAAAGGAAGGGGAGCAGCACGATATAGGTGTAGCCGGCCTTTACCGAGATGAACGTTATAGCCGCGCCTAATACCGCTCCGACGAGATCCCACCCGGAGGCTCTTGCCTCAAGGAAATAATTCACTCCTCGGAATTTTTCTATGATAGCTATTCTTTCAAAAAAATCTTCAAATGCTCTATAAAAGGCCATTGAAGCCAGGAATACTGCGAAGAGAAAAATTGTCAGAAAATAGGGGAACTGTGCCGGAAAAGCTTCATATATTCCCACCAGTGCTGGAGGCACCTTTCCGTTACTCCTAAGCTCATCGTAAAGTATTCTCCCGGCAATATAGAACACAGGGAGAGAGGCGAAAAACGAGGCCAGATAGGAGAGGCCTGCAAGCTTTGATCCAAGCCGAGGCCCCCTCGCCATGTAGACTACAGCTAGCAGCGGCGCAGCAGCCAATGCGTAAAGAGGCATAGCATACATGCTATGGGTGCCTGAAGCAAAGTAGAGGAGAGCAAAGCCTAGCCCCCAGAGCGTCGCAGAAGCCACGTAGAGCCTAGTTCTTCCCTCCAAGCAGGGCATTACCTCTCACGTCGGCCAAGAACTTCTTACCCGGTGGGATCTTTCTACTAAAGGCCGCCATGAGCCTGCACCCTCTCCCCCCGTTTCCGCAGTACTGCATGTAGCGTTTACCTATTCTACGCCACTCCTGTAGATCCATCAGCACGCATCGCCTCCCATGCGAGGTAAGCCTATAGTAGGGGCATCCCGAAGACATCTCTTCTGAAAACACATGCGAGATATTTATGGCTAGGCCGCCTCCCCTCCCAATAAAAAATAGTGTTATTAGACAGATTACACGCATAATGCGTAAGAAGTAGATTTAGGTTCAAGTAGGTGTACATAGTATGAGTTCCGAAAATATATGCCCAGGGCTTTACAGGGATGAAAAAGGGAGGTTTTACTGCGCCTATGCTGGGGGCATAGAGGTAGACCCAGCGTTCATGCCATGCTTGGCCGAGTACTGGGAATGTCCCTACTATATCAGCCACCAGGAAAAGGAGGCTGCCGCTAAGACCGAAGAGGAGGGGGAAGCTCCTAGTGAGGCGGAAGAGGGGGCAGCCATAGAAGTACATGAGGCGGAGATAGCTCCAACGCCGGAAGAAGCCGTTAAAGAGACCCCGCAGGTAGCTGTAGCCGCTGAAGCCGAGGCCCCGCCCGTCGAGATAACGCAGGATATAGATAGGATAGCAGGGAAAGCAATAGATCTCAACAAATTATGGGAGCAGTACGATGCGGAGGCGAGACAGCTTATAGATGAATGGGAGGAAGTCAGGGAGAATGCTGAGAAGATCATACTGAGCCTTCAGCAGTCGATCGACACATACCTTGGTGAACTCAGCAAGTTGGAGGTTAAACACCGTTTAGGGATAGTTACCGACGAGGTCTACGAGTCGCTTAGAGGTGAGCTTGAACGGTTAATCGAGGAAAAGAGGGAACTACAGGAAAGCATTGTAAAGAAGATAAGCGAGGCTGAGAGGCTTATAATGCCGCATTTCAAGCGTGTAAAGGTTTCGGAGGCTAAGCCCGAAATAGCCAAGCTGAGACTCGCCCTCTCGAAGCTTGAGGAAATGTATAAAGCCGGGCAGATAAGCGAGGAGACATACACTAAGCTGAAGAACGAAATAGAGGAGAAAATCCGTAGACTTGAAAGAGTGAAGGAGGAGGTGGAGTGAGATGGCTGGTGAAGAGAGGCTAGAGGAGTTATTCGGCAAAGTAGAGGAGCTGTGGAGCCAGTATAGGCAGGCGGCCATAGAGGCTATAGAGGAGTGGGAGAAGACTCGTATACCCCTCGCCGAGAGGGCTAACATCCTAAAAACGTTGATAAAGACTTATGAAAAAGAGCTTGAAGAGCTGCGTGTCAAGGCGGAACTCGGATTAACTGATCCTGAAAAGGCTAGTGAAAAAATAGAGAAGCTTGGAGAGGAACTTGAGGCCTACAAGACCGAGCTCAGCCGTATCCTTGACATAATGGAACGGTATGACAAACTATCACTGGAACATTTAAAGCGGGCAGGCCTTCCCGTCCCCGTCTCTGCCGCGGAGCTTAAGCAGAGACTCATGCAGCTGGAGGAACTCTTCAAGGAGGGGCTCATAGACGAGGACACATATAAAAAGTTGAAGGAGGGTCTTGAAGCCCAACTAGCCCTAGCCGAATAAGTCTAAAAGGAGGCTACTTTTTCCTTTTAATAAGGATTCTAATCTTTCCCTCCCCGGCTTCTACAACGTATAGATCCCGAAGACTTATACTGCCCCGTTTCTCGGCTGCCCTAACCATCCTATACGCCAGCTGGCTGAAATGTTCCCTGCAAAGCCATACCTGTTTGCCGCTTAACTCGAGTATTATCTGACTAGGCTTCTCGCATCCTACATACATGCAGGTCGCGTGGTCCGACACTATGAGGCACCACTATGGCTACGCCCTTCCTCCCCATTAACGCTTGCGCCGGGTCAGCCGAGAATTCTCCGCCCATAGTGAGGCGTTTGGTACCCCTCGTCATCCCCGGCGTGCCGGGTTACACGGCCACATATATATTTGCTAGCCCGCTATTCCAGTAGGAGGTGTAAAAGAATATTGATTAGGGGGGTTGGCAGCGACTCTCCATTCCCACCCAGCACGCTCATAAGCAGTGAAGACCGCGCCGTAATCCTGCCCACAGTGTCGCCTACAAGTACTTTTTCTAGAAAAACCAGGATCGAAGTTGTAAGGTATACGCCTGGGGGCGACTACGCGGTAGTTACAAGGCCTCTCTACATGAGCGTTGAAGACGCCCTAGAAGAGGCTAGGAAGCTTAAGAACAGAGAGTTGAAGCTGGTGGCGGCTTCCGTTGTCGCGGACAAATTATCCGGGTTCCAGTATCTAGTTGAAGCCTTTGATAGGGAAGTGGACGCGATAGAGGTAGACCTGGGCCTCTTCTACGCCATCTATGGTTTCAGGAGGGGATTCGAAAGCTATGCCATAGATATAGTGGAAGAGCTCATTCCTTATTCTAAGGTTCCCCTCATAGTCAAACTTGCACCAAGCATGCCTCTTAACAGGGACTTAATATACGAGCTTGGAAGGGCCGGTGTAAGCAGGGTTGTGTACTCTACGAGGCCTGTTTACGTGGTGGGAAGCGAAATATTTAGGGTGCACTCAACCCACCTCTCAATGATCTATTCTCGGCTATGGAGGAGGCTTGCCGGCAAAAACTTCACTATACCTTCTATGCTTGCCTCGGACATCGCCTACCCGAACAGCGGCTTTGAAGCAGTACTTTTAGACGTCTCGATTATAATGGAGAAACTAGAGTTCGGCGGTCATGTAAAAAATGCTTTCCCGGAAAAGTGGCTATACGTGCCGGAGGGGTTATACCCGGCGATAAAGGGGCTCAGGGAGTGCGCCTCTACGTGCCCGTATAACGCGTTCAGCGACAAAAGTAACGAAATAGTAGTTGCTGACAAGAATTTATGCGACATGTGTGGCCTCTGCATATCCCTCTGTGGAAGCAACGTCACGCTCGCTAAGGAGCTCACCCCTAAGTAGCATGCTCCTCGCTTAGATCCCTAAGCCTCAGGTGGAAGTGCTTCTTGGCCTCATCTTCACTAGTAACGCCTAGGTAGAAGGAAGATAGTGCACGCGCCGCCTCCTTTACCCCCTGCATGACCATAGGAGGCTCGACGCCTAGCTCGGCGCAGGTAAGCCGCCACGTTTTCGCCTGGAGGATCTTTGCAACAAGGATTTTCTTGAGGACGTCGTCTAGCTCCGGCTTCTCGTCCGCGAGGAAGTAGTGCTCTGTCAAGCGGTACACTACGTCGATGCAGTTTTCAAGCGTCATATCGCTCCATGCGTAGGATAGGAAGCGTGTCCTCTCGAGTACTCCAAGCCTTAGCTCCTTCTCCCTAGAGGGGAGGGCTTCGAGTATCTGAAGAGCGGTCTCGACTTCTAGGTCGAAGTAGGGCTGGACGAGGCTTCTCAGAAACTTTTTCTTGAATTCCCACGCTATTATGTCTATGAACTTCCTGGCTCTTTCCGATAAGGGTTTTATAACGATAACGGTGTACTCTCCGCTAACAGGGTTTCTCTCGGGGCTCATATGCACCGGTAGATATCCGTTTTTTAGCCAAAACTTGAGAAGATCGTAGGTGACGCCAAACCCCGCCCCCACCCAGTCATATCCCCTCTTCTTCGCTTCTTCTTCCAACAGTTGAAGCGCCTTACTGCCGAGCCCCCTTCTCATAACTTTGGGGTGAGTCGCTATGCGGACTATTCTAACTCCCCTCAGCGAGCCGAACTCTACGAGCTTGTAATGCTTCATTATCCTGTCAGGAATGATATTTCCGAGTATCCATGCGCCCTCCGCCGATTCCTTTGAAATCTCCTCGTCGAGGCCCCCCTCCTCTGCTAGCTCCAGGGAAACAACTATTTTCTTAGAGGGCAGTCTTAACGCACGCGGGAAGTGGTGGGGGGCGTCCATCATTATGCCTAGATCGTTGGGGTTGTTCCTATAGTGGGCCAGTATGTATATCCCGAAGAACTGGCGTAACTCGTCCTCATTTTCGAGGAAAAATTCTTCCAGCTCAGGCTCGTAGTACTCTACACGGAGCTCCTCCACGAACTCAATGTCTCGGGAATCCAGCTCAGCCGGCTCAGCGTCGAGAAGTAGAGTGTCGAAAACCCACCTTTCTACAGGATCGTTGGGCGCGTACCGTATGGGCTCCTTCATCTCGTATTCATAAACCTCTACGTCTTCTCTTGTACGCAGCTTGCCGAGGAAACGTATCGAAAAACCGCGGCCAGCCCCCTCATAGCCATGTATTGTAGAGGAGTACACCACCCTGTCGTGTCTCTCAAGTATAGAGAAGAGGAGGGGTACAGGTATACTTGCAGCCTCATCCACCGCAACTAGGTCGGCCCTAGTCCTAGCTGCTTGGACGGGCTGTACGTATTCTATGTCGATGCCCTTCGCCCTTACAGCCACGTAGTAGCCAGACTCCTCCTCAACGTTTACAGAGTGCTTAAGCCTCTTCAACGCCTTCGCAGCAAAACGGAAAACTTCCTGCGCGTTGGACGGATTGGGCGCGGTGACGAGTATTCTACACCTCCCCTTGGCCTTCCTAAGCCTATGTGCCAGCCCGCCGAGGCCTAAGCCTATAGCCGAAGACTTTCCCCTCCCCCTATCGGCCGTGACCACTAGAACGGGTTTCCGCTCAGACGGTTTTTTATAGAAAATAGACATCAGCGAAAGTACCTCTACCTGATCCTGAGTAAGGGCTAGCTCGAAAATCTTCCTCGGGATCTTGGTTTTTTCCGGATAAAGCAGGGGAGGAGGTATATAGCGCCGCGCCTTTGCCTTCGGGAAACGCTTAACAAAGCGGCGATTCTCGAGGTCGTAAATCGCTATGCCGCTGTGTATGAAAAGCTTCCTTACAAAGCGGCGCTCGAAATAATCCCTGAGCTCCTCCACTGTGCGGGGAGGCGTCACGAGGTTTGCCCTAAACCTAGTGACCAGCTTTACGAAGACGTCTAGCGACGGCATAAGGAAAACGTATATTCCACCGCCCTTCACCACGCCCATCAGCTTTCCGAGATCATTCGGCTCAAGGTTGTTTAGAAAGTCGAGTACCGCGCTATCATAGGTCTGGCCAAGTACCTTGTCTAACGTGTGGTATGAAACATAGTCGACCTTGAGGCCTGGAGCCTTCTCGGAAAGCTTTCTTTCAAAGAGATCCCTCCTCGCGGTTCCGTCGCTGAAAAAGGCGTGGTAGGTATAGAGAACGCGGGGGTTATCGCCTAAAATCCCGCTTATCTCGCTGATCACACGTGAAGCCGCCTCAGCAAGCTCCTCATCGCCTCCTGTTAATACGAGGATCCTCCTATGATACGCTATGGAAGCCTTCTCTACCTCCTCAAGCACTTCCTTTAACGCTGCGTCAGAGATAGGCTCCATGACTAGAAACCCTGTTGTATTAAATCCGTGGGCTTAATAAACTCCCTTAAAAGAACCGTAGCATACATGCCCTTTCTAAGCCTAAAGGACACCATGTAGTCTTTCCCGGAAAAGCTTATCTCCAGGCCTTCAGGGACAAGGGCCGCCCTCCTATAAGTCCCCGAAGACGCGGCCTCAGGCATACCCCTAACCCGGAAATCCTCTATGTCCACGCCCTCCTCGGATAAAACCTCCCTTTCAATGCTTCCCGGCTCGCCGTGGGAAAGGTTCGTGCGATAACCCACTATGGGCAGCATGAGGGCCGCCTTACCCTCCTCTACAAGCTTCCTGGCTTTTTCGAGCAGCGCGTCGGTGACGAGCATAAGCCCCTTAGGCTCATGCGAGCCCTCAGGATATATGCCGACTATATCCCCTACATGGGGGTAATAGTAGGAAAGACCCCTCTCGATGCGGCGGCTCAGTATCCTGTTAAACAGGTAGGCCTGGTATGCCCCTATAAAAAGCCTCCTAATATATAGTGGAAGGCTCCTAAGAGCCCCATAGTAGTCTCCAGGATGCTCCGACAGGTACCTTAGAACATATCTTTCATGCCTAAGCGAGACAGGGAACCTTTCAAGAGCTCCCCTATAGTCGCCTGTCTCGGAGAGATATTCCCTCGCCTCAGCGGCTTTGCCACTCTCAAGAGGATATCTCCGCTCTACCAATTCCTCTATTGCGCCACGGTAGTCGCCAAGTATAATCATTTTTCCCACAAGGTGCGTGTTAGGCCTTATGGTGCCGAAGCGTTGATAGCCATAGTAGTTCGGCACCGCTCTGACACTTTCCAGCTCCTTAACCAATGCCTCCAAGTTCCCAGGCTTTATGGAATCCCTCACCCATATTCTAAACTCGTTCCCGTAGAGCATCCCCGGCCGCAGATAAAAAGGCCTCCTAAAAAAACAGTAAGCCGAAACCCTGCCCAGATCCTCCCTACCCCTCGGCGGGGTAAAGTCGCCGCGCATAACCGAGACAAACTGGTAAGTTACAGCCTTAGTGTCTTTAAGCCCAGCGGTGCTCAGGGTATTTCTCCGTAGCCCCCAAGCCTTCGAAAGCACTATAAGCGCGGTTACCGTATCAAGCCCCCTCTTCTCCATAACGAACCACCAGTATCCCTCTTCGGAAGACTGGTACCGGCATTCAGGCCCGGCCACGAGGCCGTCCAGGGAAACCTCTTTGACGACGAAATCCTCGAGACTCCGCCTAATAACACCCCCAGTACCTTCCCCCGCCAGTCCATAGTACTCCAGGCCGAGATCTAAATCAAGCTTTATAGAAGACCTCCTTGGCATTACAGCACCTCTCTCAGAGAAGCTTTAGGTTGCCCGTCACCTGGTCTATCTTATCAGCATCCTCGGGTCCTATCCCCACCGCAGTCCTCGTACCTGGCGGCAACTGTGTAAGGCCTGCATCCTCTATTATCACAGCGGGCAGCCCCTTAGCTATAGCCTTTTTAAAAACCTCTAAGAGCTCGTCTTCGCTATCAACGCGGAGAACAATCTTCTTCTGCCCCTCCCTCAGCCACTCCTCAGCAAGTCCTCTCTTCCTTCTCTCTACCTCAACGAACGCGCTGACAGCCGCGTGTGCAACTTGGACCGCAAGCTTTCCCTTACCCATTTTCAGGTCTCGTCTAACAACTATTACCTGCTTCAACATGGTATACCCGGAAAAGAACACCGTGAAAATAATAAGATATACTGCAGCTAAGCCCTCTTGTACCCTATTTTCCTTAGAAACTCCGCTCTGCGCTTCTTGTCCTCTTCTCCTTCGACGCCGACGGGCGTAAAACCGTCGATTACAGCAACAATACCTCTACCCTGAGCCGTCTCAGCAACCACGACCTGGACAGGGTTGGCTGTAGCGCAGTATATATTTACTACCTCTTGGACATGCTTGAGCTCCGTGAGCACGTTTATCGGCCACGCATCCCTTATATAGGCCACAAAGACGTGACCCGCCCCTATTTCGCGGGCGGTCTCTATAGCCGCCTTTACGAGCTCTTCGTCGTTTCCGTCAAACCTGATAAGCCTGTCACCCGATGCTTCGTTGAATGCAAGCCCGAACTTTATACCTGGGGCAGAGGTAGCTATAGCCTCCGCTATGTCCTCCACGCTTTTTATGAAGTGTGACTGGCCTATAATGACATTTGACCCTTCTGGCAGCTTTACGTCCACCACATGGAAAGACACGTCCCCGGGCATACTATGAGAAAACACCTTGGGAAAAAATAAAAAGGCTATGCTTACTCCTGCAGCTTTTTAGACTAGCATGCGGCGAAACTCTTCGGCGAGTCTCTGGTAGCGTTCCAGATCCTCTCTAGTGACGCTAGGCTTCACGGCTTCCATAGCTTTAAGGAAGTGCTCCATTCTAACCTTGGTGGGCTTCCCGGCTTCTCTCAGGGCCAGTATAGCCGCCTCCCTACACAGCGCCGCCAAGTCTGCTCCTGTGTATCCTTCTGTTTTCTTCGCTATTTCCTTGAGGTCTACGTCCTCGGCTAGAGGCATGCGCCTCGTGTGCACCTTAAGTATCTCCAGCCTGGCCTCCTCGTCCGGCGGGGGAACATAGATCACACGGTCAAAACGCCCAGGCCTAAGAAGAGCAGGATCAATAATATCAGGCCTATTAGTAGCAGCAATAACAACAACACCCTCAAGCCGCTCAAGACCATCCATCTCGGTCAATATTTGGTTCACTATTCTATCCGTCACACCAGAGTCGAACCTGTGGCCACGGCGGGGCGCTATGGCGTCGATCTCGTCAAAGAACACTATGCAGGGTGCCGCCTGCCTAGCTTTGCGGAAGATCTCCCTTATCGCGCGCTCGCTCTCACCGACCCACTTGCTCAGGATCTCCGGCCCTTTTACAGCGATGAAGTTTGCCTCGCTCTCAGTGGCTACGGCCTTGGCGAGGAGCGTCTTACCCGTACCAGGAGGACCATAGAGGAGAATACCTTTAGGCGGATCTATACCCATTTCCTTAAAGTATTCGGGATGCTTTAGTGGCCATTCGACCGCCTCGCGGAGCTGCTGCTTAACATCGTGCAGCCCGCCAACATCGTCCCAGTGTACCTCTGGAACCTCGATGTATACTTCCCTCAGCGCGCTCGGCTGAATGTCCTTCATAGCTTCTAGGAAGTCCTTCCTTGTAACCTTAATCTCCTTCAATATTTCTGGAGGTATCTTCTCGCTCTCAAGGTCGATCTTTGGCAGGAAGCGGCGCAGAGCATGAATAGCCGCTTCTCTGCAGAGCGCGGCGAGGTCGGCGCCCGTGTAGCCATGCGTAAGCTCAGCTATCTCGTCGAGATTCACGTCCTCGGCTAGGGGCATGTTCCTGGTGTGTACCTGAAGTATCTCTTTCCTAGCTCGCTTGTCCGGCACGGGGAATGCTATCTCCCTGTCGAAGCGTCCCGGGCGGCGTAGAGCCGGGTCGATGTCATTCGGCCGGTTGGTAGCGGCTATGACTATTACCTGGCCCCGCTCCTTTAGTCCGTCCATTAGTGCTAGTAGCTGTGCGACCACGCGCCGCTCAACTTCCCCGGTTACAGCTTCGCGGCGGGGCGCTATGGCGTCGATCTCGTCTATGAAGATTATCGCAGGAGCGTTTTTCTGTGCCTCCTCGAATACTTCCCTTAGCCTCTGCTCGCTCTCACCGTAGAACTTGCTCATAATCTCCGGGCCGTTTATGGCGATAAAGTATGCGCCGCTCTCATTAGCGACAGCCTTGGCGAGGAGCGTCTTACCCGTACCAGGAGGACCATAGAGGAGGACGCCCTTAGGCGGCTCGATGCCTAGATGGCGGAAAAGCTCCGGGTGCTTTAAGGGGAGTTCAACCATTTCCCTTATCTTCTCCTTAGCCTCTTCGAGGTCGCCTATATCCTCGTACGTTACACGGGGTATAGATATTTCTCCGCTGACCGGTTCTCTCCTAAGATTTATCTCCGTGGCATTTACCACCTGAACAGGCCCCGATGGGACAGTATTGACGACGGTAAACTGTAACGCAGTGTTGAAGAACGGTATCTCGACGATATCGCCCCTCTTAAGCGGCCTACCCATGAGCCTGCTTTTCACATACTCTACGAGGTCAGGCGTTATCTCTATACCCAGTTTGAAGGAGGGAGCAAGGGTGATCCTCCTCGCAGGGCTGAGCTTAGCCTTCCGGACCCTGACGACGTCGCCTAGGGAGACGCCGGCATTCTTCCTTATCAATCCATCCATCCTTATTATGCCGACCCCTTCATCCTCGAGGGGCAGAGGCCACACTATAGCAACGGTAGACTTTTTACCCTCAATCTCCACGGCGTCGCCGGGCTCCACGTTAAGCTTCCGCATCGACTGTCTGTCTATCCTCACTATGCCTCGGCCAACATCTCTGGCCCTCGCTTCGGCTACCCTAAGCTGTATCTCCACCTTGCCGTTTTTATCCTGTGGCACAATAGTCCACCCATGTAGCTAATACTGTTACTAGCTTTAAAAAATATGGTTAGAAGAATATTATACTAAATTTGTCTAGCTATATTATATTAAACTACCTTGTAACGATCTCCACAATATCTCCATCCTCAACAACAAACTCTCTGCCTACACGCTGAGGACTAAATCTGAAACGGCTACTCCACACCTTAGCATATTTAAAGTTCTTGTAAAGCTGGCTATGAATCACCCTAGCAACATCTATCACCCTGGCACCTCTCTCAACCACAACAGGCTTCTCCTCCACCTCCCCCGTCTTCGGATTCCTAGTATATACACGTATAAGCCCCAGCTCGCTAAACAGGTACTCCGCAAGCCTATCCCTGTTAAACAGCGAACAATGCTTCTCGGAATAAAACAATACTGGCACACCTTTCAGCGTAGCCGCGAACTCCTTGAGACTAGATATTCTATGTACAGCCAGGTCAACCTTGGTTACAACCACCGCCGCGGGCCGATAATACGTTGACCCGAACAATGCCTCCTCCACATCGTCGAGAGACGCCACCCCCCTAATCCTCACCACCGCATGGTATATCCCATAGCTCCTAAGCAGAGAAGACACCTCTTGCAGAGTCGCCCCCTCAAGCCTTCCCTGAATAACCACGCCCCCGCTACGCCTCTTCTCTATCTCGACAACCGCTCGGGGCTTGATAATGGAAATCCTGCTCTCCTCCAGTTCCCTCAATAACACCTTGTACTGGTAGCTAACATCACCGGTGGCATCAAGCACCAGGACGACCGCATCAGCGTTTCTCGCGAGAGCAAGCACTCGTGAACCCTCGTAGGCGCCCCTCGCAGCGCCCTCCAGTATGGAGGGTGTATCCACAAACTGGAAGTACACACCCTTCCAGACAAGTATCCCGGGCTGAGGCCTCCTAGTGGAAAAGGGGGATGCGGTAGGACTAACAGGCGCACCGGTAAGACATCGGAGTAGCGAGGTCTTACCTGAATTGGGAAAGCCGAGCAGTACGACCTGCACGTCGCCCTCCTTCTCTACGAAGAATCGTTCACCCCTCCCGGCTCTCTTCCTCTTTGAAAGCTCGATCTCTCTTCTCAACGCAGCCATCTGCCTCGTTACCTGCATCCTCAAGCGCTCAGTGCCCTTGTGCTTTGGAATGGCCGACATGAATTCGCGCAACGCCTCGAGTTTCTCCTCTGGAGTCTTAGCCTCCATTACTCGGCGCCACTTGCTCTTCGCCTCAGCTGGCAGGTTTGCCGGCATAGTACCCCCGGAAATCCCCCAATTACAGGCTACCTTGCAGGCACATATTTGCCACGCAGCTCTACGCCCGCGCTAATAAAACCCTTTAACCAGACAAAGCGTGTACACTAATGATTGTAAAAAACTTCGCCCACCGACCTAAAATTTTTTATAATGGCTGTCTTGTGGAAAGGTGAAAGACCGGGGGCGAGGCAATGATCAAGGGATACATGCTGGTAAAAACAGAGCCCGGGAAAGAATATGAAGTCGCGCTTAAGATACGCAGCCTCGACTACGTAAGCGATGTCACGATAACGTACGGGCTATGGGACATTGTCGTAGAGATAGAGGCCCCCGGAATGCCTGATTTCGACAAAACAGTCATGCTTATACGCGGCATAAAGGGGATAGAGCAGACAGCCACGCTCCTCGGGCATTACCAGTAGCCGCCACGCCCTATACTATCCACTCCCCCTTTCTCAGCTTCTCGGGTATATAGTTGTGAGAGAGGAACTTGAAGCCGTGGCCGCTGAGCGCCTCTATCTCTATCTTCTCCTTCTTCTTTATGAAAAGCTTAAGCTCGTTCATCCAGTCCTTAGACTCCCTGAACCAGGGATAGTTCATCAGCTCCTTTGCACGCTTAACGTCTCTGTCCGTCGCTTTGATTATATAATTCTTAGGTATCTTGTAGCGGTCAATGTCGCTTACAGTAACCCCCAAGAAGCGCGCCTCAGGGGTTGCCAACCGCTCGCTCTCATAGCTTAGAGAGATGGAGCCGCTCCTATAGACACTGTAGATGTAGAAGCCGTAACTGTCGGCGTCAGTCAGAATATACACGGGGAGCCCGAACTCCTCCCAGAGCCTCCTCACCATGCGCCTCGTGCTCCTGTCGGGCTGCCCCTTACCCGTTATAAGAACGCAGTTATGCTTCTTCCAAAACTCCTCTTCGTTCAGTCTCTCAAAGATGGCGTCCTTCTCCACGACAAGCACGTAATCCGCGTCGACCCTCACTATCTCGAGCTTATCCACGTTGGGCGGCACGGCGTAGGCGCCACTACCCATCCTAGAGAGATCTATCTCATAACCCTTGGAGCGTATAACCATGTTCCCGACTATTTTGCCCTTAGCATCGTGCATTATCCCCATGTGCTCCCTGAGTAGCCCCGTGGCAACCTCTATGTCTTGGATCACCGCGTTTGACTCACGCTGATCGTTCCACGTCTCCTCGCTGCGGGTTCTGCCGTGGAGATCCTTGTAATGTATGGTGTGCTTCCCCGTGTAGTAGAGGTCACGTATGGTTGGGTAGTCCCCCTCCCTCCTGGCCTTTACTATAAGCGACAACATCAGCACGGTTTGCATGAACTTCTTAGACTCCCCAATGTCGAACAGCTCCCTCCTAGCTTTCCTAGGACCCAGCACGAGGATTTTTCTCTTCTCATCCCATATAGTGTTTGAAAGCGTCCTAACAGGAATCTCAAGGTACGGCGGCTTGCCTTTAATAATCTGCTCTGCAACGCTTTTACCAAGCTTCTCTAGCCTCGCCAGCACTTCCTCGTCGCTGGGGGCCACGGCACTGCCTTTACGCTGCCTGCGGGACCGGGGCATTTACAGCTACACCTCTCTTCTTAATCTCCTTCTCAAGAATCTCTACAAGCTTCCTTTCCAGCAATTTCTCGTCAACACCAGCCACGTATGCTATTGACCGCGAAACCTCCGGGATGTACTTCCTGATTGTAATCTCCTTCCTCTTAACTTCGTGAAGCCTCTCCATGCGGGAAAGATACAGCCTCAGCTTCCTCGCAACCTCACGAATTGCTATTTCAAGCTCCTTCTCAACCTCCGGAACATCCGCGATAGCCTCCTTCCCAACACTCTTGAACGGAAGCTTTGTGGAGCACACGTGTGTGATGACGGCAATGGGTGCCGGGAACTTCACCTTATAGATGTTCCAGTCTATAGAGTCGACTATTTTACGCGACACATCGGCTCCCTCATCATATAGTAGAGGCATCCTGTTAGCGAAGCGGAGTAGGAGGGGCGAGTTCTGAGGCTCTATCTTTCCTCCATACGCTATCGCGGCCTCCACTATGAAGGGGTGCCCACCATACGAGGCCGGCGGCCTCGTAACAGCTTCCACGAATTCCGGCTCAAGTATTCTCTTTGCACCTTCCTTAAGAAGATCCGCGCCCAGCGGTGAAAGAGTTATAGGCCTCGGTCTACGCCATTTACCATATTTCTTCATCGCACTGGCGAGCTTCTCAAGATCGGATATCCTGAGACTCCTGACAGGCGTCGAGGGGTCAAAGCCAGCCCAAGTAAGAAAGTCCACTGCACTCTTCTCCCCCACGCCTTCAAAATACTTGCGGAGAAAATCCTTCAGCGGCATGTCTTCCCCCAGGCTGCGTATCAGCGTCTTAAGGATCTCTATATCAACGCCCCTGGGGTGGTGCTTACCTATCTGAGGCGGCGGAGGCAGCTTCTTGGAAGCCCTCTCATATACGACTTCTCCCTCAGGGGTTCTATACACTATGGTCGCGTATGGCGCTATTAGCGCCGTACGCCGTATATACTCATCTATTCTCCTCCTTGCGAGGCTCCATGCACCCTCGGTGACAATGCTGACAACTGTGCCGTGCCACCTTCTCCCCTTTCTCCGGAGCTTAAGGCTCACGATGTGGGGGATGTTTTTCCCGATATCTATGTAGAGCTTGTATTCATGTACAACGCTTTCCTCCTCGGTAGAACTCTTCACGTATATAGGCCGCGCAGTGGTTATCTGCGCGTGGAGAACCGCCATCTTGCCTCCAAGCCCGAACGTCCCCCTAGTCTGCCTAATGACGTACTTGGAGCCGTAGAATACTCTGCCAAACACGTTAGGCACTTCGGTTAAAGGTATGCCTATGCCGTTGTCGGCGACGGTTACATGCACTAGATTGTCCCGTTCCTCGTCAAGCTTTATTTCAACCCTAATCTCGGGCAGTATGCCGTGTGTCTCGGTGGCGTCTAGTGCGTTTTCGACGAGCTCGCGTACCGTCTGGTATAGCGCCCTGACCGGGTTAGAGAACCCGGCCATCTCCCTATTCCTATGGAAAAACTCGGCTGGCGATAAGCCCCTATACTTCTCCATCTAAAGCTCCCGGACTCTAATCCATACAGTGCAAATAAAGCCTTCTTTTCAATAAATCACGTAACATAACATATTATGATTTTTAAACAACTATTTTTACTTTGATTATTCTTCTTTTACTTCTTAATTTTAACGATAATATAATCATGACTAAAGCGGCGGTCACCAAGCCGATATTCCCTCCACTCATATATGCCATATACTCCGGAAACGCTACCTTCATATGACCACCGTAATACAGGTTTGTTCAGGCCAATATAGTGGTATCATGTAAAATAGCCAGGTGGAATGATGCGTAAGGGCAGAGAAGTTTACAGCGTGCTCAAGAGGGTTTCTGCCAAGCTTTGGTGGGACGTCAATGCGAACGTCCCACTCATAAGGGAAAAAGACAGTGCAACAGCTATACAGGTTCACGCCACACCGCCGCGTGATGCCAGACCAATTATAGGAAAATATTACAAGTTTACCCGTGAAGTAGTTGCCAAGTATCTCGGCCCGAAGAGCGGACTGATCCCGTGGAGAAAAGTTGTGCTGGGCAATAAGGTGCAGTACCCTGACTATGGCGAGGAGATAATACTGGACGGCCAAGTAGTGGGCCATATAATATATGATCTCGCGGAGAGACGGTGGAAATTCCGCCCTCTCTACATATTGGCGGAGAGAATGGTCGAGGAGGGGCATGGATACTTTGCACGAATCGCCTTACCGAGGCTCGCGAGAGGCTATACCATACACCTCGACGACCTTGCTGAACACAACCTTCCAGAAGGAACAGATGAATATATCGCGCTGGGCACCAAGAATGGCCTCTTCTACGGTGTCGGGGTGAAGATAAGGAAAAACAGGATATACGTGTTAAAGAGCTGGCGCCGTAGGCCCCGAGGTTTTATGGAGGAGGATCCTTCTTGGCGGGAGGTTGTGGATGAAAACAGGGAAGCCCTGGAGGAGAAGGAGAGGGAGGCTATAGAGTTTATACGTAGAGTAAAGGAGAAATATGGGCTTCCAGTCTACGTTTCATTCTCAGGGGGGAAGGATAGTCTCGTAACGCTTCACCTCGCAGTCAAAGCCCTGGGGCACGTGAAGGCTATATTTAATAATACGGGCATAGAGTTTCCCCAGACAGTCGAATACGTAAGACGAATTGCAGAATGGATGAACATTGATCTCGAGATCGCGGATGCCGGCCAAAGCTTCTGGAAGGGGTTCGAATCCATGGGTCCCCCGGCTCGGGATTTTAGATGGTGCTGCAAGGTGACCAAATTCGCACCCACAGCTAGGTTGCTTAAGAGGCTGTATCCTTCCGGCGCAATAGGTCTCGTGGGGCAGAGGAAGTACGAGTCGTCCACACGTGCCCTGTCCCCTAGGATTTGGCGCAACAAGTGGTTTCCACAGGGGGTTGCGGCCTCGCCGATCCACGAATGGACGGCCCTCGATATCTGGCTATACATTTTCTGGAGAAAGCTTTTGCCTAACAGTCTCTACTACGAGGGGTTTGATAGGCTTGGGTGCTGGCTCTGTCCAGCCGTCGAGATGGGAGAATTCGAGATGGCCGCGAGGGTCGCGCCCGGCCTATATAATGAGTGGCAGCTGCTTTTAAAGAAATACGCTGAAGATAGGGGTTACCCCGAGGAGTGGGTAACATATGGCTTGTGGAGGTGGATTAACCCTCCTAGAGATATTTTAAGACTCCTGGGGCGCAGGGAGCGGTGGTATGAGGAGAAACGTGGAGCCGGCGTCTCCAGCGAACGTAGAGGAGAAAAGTTGAGAATCCTCGTAGAGAAGCCCCGGCTGAAGCCTAGCGACGAGAGGCTAAAGAATATAGTATCCACCGCGTGTAGCGGCGCCAGCGTAGAAAACATGGAGGTAAAAGGTCCATGCGGCGAGGAGAACGTCGTCAAAGCCGCTATACGTGCATTCTTCTGTGCTGAATGCCTTGAATGCGCAAACTGGTGTCCCGCTGGCGCGATAAAGAGGCGGGACGACGGGGGAATATATGTTGATGAAAGCAAATGCCTTTCCTGCGGCATATGCAATGATAAGTGCCCCTTAGCGGAGTATACCTTAAAGCTCAGAAACGTCTCTTAACGCTTCTGGAGCTCCTTACCGCAGATGGGGCACTTGTAGAACACCTTCTTCGCGCACGTAGCACAGTAGTAGACCTCGCAGTGAGGGCAGTAATAGACCTCGTCTCCCCGGTATAGCTTCTTGCCGCAGCGCACACAGCGCCCTATTACGAGCGTCTTCGGGACATATGCCACCCTCTAGTCACCCCTCTTCAACCCCGAGAAAGTAGTTATAAATGTTGCCAGTCCCGTGGGCAAGGGAAGAGGTGTAAAGTCGGGTTCTTCCTCCCCAGCTTCTTTAACATATATGCCGGCCACGAGTAACGGTGCTCCACACTTGGGGCACTGTCCTTTAACTTTGAACAAATAATCACCGCGCGCGTAATCCCTCTCCTCACTGTAGCCGCATTTCTCACATCTCACGAGTGTAACCACCTTTCTAGGCTTAAACTCGAGCTTTGCGAGCTTGTAGATGGACCAGAGAATATAGAGCAGAAATAGCGAGTCCACCATGGCCGCCATAGAATAGTCATTGGCGCCCGTCTTGGCGTATAGGTACATAAGGCCCACGAGCAAAACCCCGGTAGCCGCAGCCAGCACGCCGTAGACCGGCAGCCACTTCTTCTTAAGCGACCCGACTATGTTCTCCCCCATTTCAAGGCACCCCTATCGTATTACCGACGCCGAGTACTACGGCGGCCGTCCCCGGCTTCACTTTATGCTCCAATACTTGTTTCACGACTTCTACGGCTTTATCGGCGGCCTTGTAGACCTTCTCCCCCATAATAGAGCTCGCCTCCCACTCCGACATCTTTATTAAAACCGCGTAAAGGGGGATCTTCTTCTTCGTCGCTATCTCCTCTATACGGAACCTTTCGACGCCTACGCCGCCCATGGCAACGCCAAATCCATGGGATATAAGGCCCGTTTCCTCTCCCTCAAGCTTCAACGCGGCATCAACAGATACTATTAAGGACACGTCGTCCCTACCAGTTATCCATTCCAAGGCCTCGTCAAGCCTTCCCACGGTCCCCCCGGGCCCCTTCGCCTTTGCGAGGTAGATACGCCTACCCCCCATTTCCGCGTAGAAAACCTCGGTGTCAGGTACGGGCTCGTAGCGGCGCTTCGCACCAAGAATTCTGGCGAGCTTTGCAGCGACGTATGGCCCTGCGGAGTCGCCTATAGGCAAGCCGTTCTTAAAGGCCTTCACCGCGCCTTCCAACGCTTTGAACTCCTCTGAAAGGAAGGGTAGAAGGGCGTTGAGCTGGAGGATGAGCCAGAGGCTCTTAAACTTCCTGGCAATGAGGTAGTAGTGGTTTACGAGCTTGTAGAGGTAGTTTAGCGCCCTAACGGCTTCAACGAGGTTCGTTAAGTTCTGGACATCTACACGGTTTCCCCGCGAGGCTATGCTTGAGACCTCCTCTTCAACCTCCTTCTCCTCTACGCGTAACACGTGCCTAATCTTCTCCACAATGCCGTAGGGGTCAAGGTTAACGGGGAAAATGACCGCTATCTCGATTAGCTGTGAAGCCTTTTCTTCGACCATTTTTCTGTCGAGGCTCGAGAACCTTCCTAGGCTGCGTAGCAGAGCCTGGAATGCTGTATCCCTGCTCTGCTTGAAAAGTGCAAGATATCCTTCTATCTCGCTGATAGCTCTCATAACCTCGAGTTCCCGTGAAAGATAGGCGAAGAGCATCAATACTATCATGGTAACGATGAGATCGTAGGTTGTACCATCCATGTAGCACACCTTAGCAGGCTAAAACTAGTTTAATGCGGCCCCGGATAACTCTTACTGTCGCCTGTGCGGCCGAGTAGTCATATGTAATACCTCCACTATACAGCTCGACTACGTGGAGAAGGCCGTGAACTAGGTGATATCTCCTATCAACTGCCACACTAATAGTGGTGTAGACAGTGGAGAGGCTACTCCTAGCCGACATCAGGGGTAACAAGAGATTCCTGGAAAAACTTATTGACAGAGAAATATACACTCCAAGGGGGCGCCTCGTAGGGAAGATCTGGAAAATCTACGTCTCAAAGAAGAGCAAGAAACCCATCAAGCTCATAGTGAAGGTTCCCGGCGGCGGAAGGATAAGCATAGACCCCGGTAAAGTGGTAGTAGAAGGCGGCAATCTTATCCTCAAGGTGGAGGATTCCAGGAGGTTGAGCGAGTTGTTCCGTGAACTGAAATCCATTGTAAGGCGCGTTAGAAGCCTGCATGAGGAACTCCTACTAGCGAACGAGAAACTCGTCAACGGGGAGATGGGTGAGCGTGAATATAAGATTATTAGGGGGAAGATAGACTCTGAGCGTGCAAAGTATATTCTGAGGGCGCAGAACATTCTATCCGAGATAGAACTTATGAGAAGACACGGCGAGATAAGGCTTACAGCCGGGGAGGAAAGATTATTGTCCAGGCTGGTGGACTACCTGAAGAACAGCGTCGTTGTGCTCCCCTCCAGAGAACTCGAGGTTATCTTTACAGACACACGATTCTAGTACAAAGTTCAAAACCTTCTACTTATACATATAAAAATTCCCTTACCAAACACCATATTGATGTGTCATGTTAGAGAGCAAGCTCTTCCTAGATCTAAAGGAGAACGGCGAGGTAAGGGTCGACTATAAGAAGCTCAGAAACGCCAGCGCCGAAGACTTCGCGAGAATAGCGGACAAGGTAAGGCCCCTCCTCATGCCGAAGCTCGGGAAAGACTACAACCTCTACCTAAAAACAAGGCCTGAGTTAAGGGAGGGAGAAGAACTAATAACATACACGCTCTCCGCCTGTCCCTACTGCAACTCGCTCCTAAGAGCCGTGGTGTTCAAGCGGGACGGCAAAGTATGGATTAGAAAGGTGTGCCCGGAGCACGGCGAAATAGAGGAGCTCTACTTCGGAGACTACGAAATGTATGAGCGGTTCCGTAGGCATCAGCATGACGGTAGAGGTAATCTTAACACGCATGTACCCCTAGTAGCCCCTTGTCCCTACAACTGCGGCCTGTGTCCCCGCCACAAGTCGCACCCAGCACTCATAAACATTGTCGTGACAAATAGGTGCGACCTGAGCTGCTTCTACTGCTTCTTCTTCGCTTCACGCGCCGGCTACATATACGAGCCTACACTCGAACATATACGCTACATGCTACGCCAAGCCAGGCGCCTCCGACCCCAGCCCGCGATAGCACTCCAGATAACCGGCGGCGAGCCAACCCTGCGCGACGACCTCGTCGACATAGTCAGGATAGCTAAGGAAGAGGGCTACACGCACGTCCAGGTGAACACCACCGGGATAAAGCTCGCCTTCGATGCAGACCTTGCCCGCCGCTTGAGGGAGGCTGGCACCAATGTGCTCTACATGAGCTTTGACGGCGTAACCCCCTACACTAACCCCAAAAACCACTGGGAAGTACCGTACACCCTCGACAACCTCCGTAAGGCAGGGCTGGGAGTAGTCCTCGTCCCAACGGTGATAAAGAACTACAACCTCCACGAGGTAGGAAAGATAGTAAAATTCGGGCTAAAACACAACGATATCGTAAGGGGAGTGAACATACAGCCTGTTTCAATAACCGGAAGGATGCCTAGAAAGGAGAGAGATAAGGAGCGCGTAACCATCCCCGATGTGATAATAGAGATAGAGAAGGAGACTGAGGGGCAGATATCACGCTACGACTGGTACCCGGTGCCTAGCGTTGTACCCATTTCAAGGTTCATAGAGGCTGTCACGGGGGAGCCGAAGATAGCATTCACAACGCATTTCGCCTGCGGCGCGGCAACTTACGTCTGGCAGGAGAACGGAGAAATAATACCTATCACAAGGTTTATAGACGTCGACGGTTTGCTGAAATTCCTAGACGAGAAGGCAGATGAGCTGGAGAAGGGGAAGAACAAGTACCTGGTCTTCCTCGATGTCCTGGTGAAACTTAGGAAGTTCGTTGACGTGAGCAAGGCCCCGAAGAGGCTCCGTGAAGGTAAGAGGATAATGAGGCTCCTCTACAAGGTGTTTGTACGCCACGACTACAGCTCGCTGGGCGAGTTCCACTATAACTCATTATTCCTAGGGATGATGCACTTCCAGGATCTCTACAACCACGACGTAGCTAGGGTTATGAGATGCGATATCCACTACGTGATGCCTGACGGCCGCGAGGTTCCCTTCTGTTCCTTCAACGTTATACCAGACCTCTATAGGGACAGAGCGCAGAAGGCCTTCTCATACACAATTAAGGAGTGGGAGGAAATGACGGGCCAGAAACTCATCGACCTAAAATACAGGCGTAACATTAAGAAGCTGCTGTCCGGTGAGCCCTACAGACGCCACTATGAGGGGCTCTTCGACATAGACTCCATACCATACGAGGACCACGTGCTTGCTTCAAAGAAGTTCGGGATACCTGTAATCGAATAGGTGTCCCGGCTTGTCGATCAAACTTTTTTCATTCAATGTAGACACGGAGGACCCCCGTACAATAAAGCTTGAGGCGAGCGGTAGCGCCTACATTCTAAAGAACCGTGAACTAGTACCTGTCCCGACCACTAAGAGAGAGTTCAATGAGGAACAAGACATCTTTGACTTTGACGCAGAGTTCGGCGATCTATTCAACATCTCATTCAACGATCTCATACACGGAGAGTACATCATAGAGGTTTACGAGGGGGATGTACAGGCCTCTTCGCCCATACTAAAGGTCTATGCATACAAGGACCGCGTAAAGGGCAAATCGGGTGTACTTTTCAAAATAATTGGAGAGGACGGTGCACTAATCTATACGGATAACATGTATTTTTCGCCGCCGTTGCAGGATAGGATCGGCAGAATAGCTAGAGCCCTCGGTGTGGACAGAAAGCATGTTGAAAGCATCGTCCAGAAATATATGCAAGCCATATAATTTATCGACTATAAACGATTTCACTCAAATGAAAAACGGTTATCCTTAAATATTTTTTATATAAAAATACTACAGGAGTCGAGAAAAGGGTGACTTCATGTCAGCTTCTATGGTTGACAAAGAAAAAGAGAAGCTTATCGAACAGGTAGTAATCATCGCTGAGAAGATTATCGAGTCGACAAAATCTAAGAAAATCTCGATAAAACTGAGGACACTCCTCAGATACGCCTACGTCTCCTACATCAAGAAGACAACGGACATAAACATTATCAGGGGGCTCGTGCCCAGGATAAGACCTCCTGCAAGGCTCACAAACCAGTATTACTATAGGGAGATAGAGCGAGCACTCAAGGAAAGGCTAAATGCGAAGATTGAGAATAGGCGCCAGTTTAGATACGTAGTATTATACAGGAGGTAGCCGTCAAAACGCCATTTTTTGTAATGATTCCAAAGCACGGTTTTTCGAGTCTACTGTAGAAATCCGTGCCTGGTCTTAACAGCCTTCCCCCTCATGATAGTCGGCATGTCTCTACCCGGCAGCAACGCTTTACCTACCGCTACAATTTTTCCCTCTACATCCGTCACCGCGACTTCATCCCCCGGCCTTATTACATTTCCCGCAGAGACTACATGGCGTGCAAACACCGTTCTCCCCCTGCCAACGTACTCGGCCGCCTCACTGCTAACAGCAACCCTATACTCCGATTCACCTGCAAGCCTAGCCGCTAGTGGGCGCAACGGCACTATAAAGCCGTCTGTGGCCCTTATCGTCGCATATATTCTGCCGTCAACTCCGAGATAACGTATTCTACCGGTTTTCCTAGACCTGGAGATATCGTAGTCTTCGAGGCCTACATCCTCGGGCTTTACGCCATACTGGTATAGGAACAATGCGGCGACGGTCTTTTTATCCTTCACTGAAGGCTTCTCCCAGCTTATTTCCGCCATAGGGAAGGCACCTCTCATGCATAGAGCGCGAGAATATATATTATGCCCGGCCGCCGTGAAGGATATAGATTGGTATGGTTCGCTGCGAGCTCTGTGGCAGAGAAATTAGGGGTGTTGCATATAAGGTGATCGTAGACCGGGCGGAACTCATAGTATGCCCCTCCTGTGCTAGGGGCAAGCACGTGGTATCGGTTATAGATTTTTCTAAACCACAGAGGAGAGGCACGTATAGGAGGATGGGTATGCGGAGGAGTAGGAGAAGCGAGCTTATAGAGGAAATAGTAGACGACTACGCGACGAGAATAAGGGAGGCCCGCGAAAAAATGGGGTTGACGAGGGAAGTTCTCGCCACGATGGTGGGTGAGAAGGAGTCCACCATTAGGCGGATAGAGTCCGGCAAGCTTCAGCCCACCATTAAACTTGCAAGAAAGCTCGAGAAGGTGTTGAAGATAAAGCTTGTCGAAACGTATACGGAGGAAGAGCTATATGGAGGCGGCGAGGGGGGCAGCGACTACGAGTTAACGCTGGGCGATATTGTAGAGTTCAGAGAATAGGTGTTCTCCAAAATATGAGGCGCGCGATAATAGTCCAGAGGAGGCTTCCAGGTGAAAGAAGCCTTCTCTACGAGCTACGCGAACTGGCTGAGGCCGCGGGTTACATCGTCGCTGGGGAGCTTGAACAGGTTAGGCATGAAGACGCTAAGTACAATATTGGGCGGGGAAAGGTACTGGAACTGAAGGCTCTAGTCAAAGCGGCGCACGCGGACACGGTAGTGTTCTTTAACGAGCTAAAGCCTAGCCAGGCATATAATTTAAGGAAAAAGCTTGGCGTAGAAGTAAAAGATAGGTTCGAGCTAATACTGGAGATATTCGCCAGCAGAGCCGGCAGCAGGGAGGCAAAGCTACAGATAGAACTTGCACGGCTAAAACGCGAGTTAAGCTTCGCGAAGGAATATATAAGCCTCGCAAAGCGCGGTGAACTACACGGATTCCTCGGTGGAGGAAAGTATGCGGTCGACACATACTATACATATGTTAGCAGAAGAATCGCTAGGATAGAGAAGGAGCTACGCTTCATCAGGAGGCAGAAAAATAACAGGTGGAAAAGACGCGTCGAGGCTGGACTATACAGCGTGTCTCTCACAGGCTACACTGGGGCCGGGAAAACAACGCTTTTCAGAGCATTGACGGGGAAGCAGGGCTATGTTGACGGTCGCCCCTTCGCAACTCTATCAACGTTTTCCAGGAAGATAGAGATAGAGGGGCTCCCCGTACTTATAAGCGACACTATAGGGTTTATAGACAGCCTCCCCGATACACTGTTCGACGCCTTCTATACAACATTGGGGGAAAACACGCTTGCAGACCTCATACTTCTCGTCATAGATGTTTCGGAGGATGAGGCAGAGATTAGGAGAAAACTTCTAGCGAGTCTCTCCACCCTCTTTAGCCTCGCGATACCGAGGAGGAAGATCATGCTCGTGGCAAATAAAATAGACAGGATCGACAGCGAGACACTAGAGGCGCGCCTAGAAATGCTCGGCAGATACGGCATGAAAACCGTCGCTATCTCCGCCATTGAGGGCACGGGCGTGGACGAGCTTAAATTAATGATACTAAAAATGCTCCCGGGAAAAACACGCGAGAAACTGATACTACCCTACAGTCAAAGCTACTTGATAAAAGAGATAGGCGAAAAGTGCCGTATAATAAGCCTCAGAGACACGGATCTAGGCATAGCCCTCGAGGTAGAGGGGAGGGAAGAAGTCATAGCGCGCTTCAGGGGACGTACATTAAAAGCAGTAGTCGGCTAGTGGAGACATATGTCTTGGCTATACGGGTGGCCCGTATACGTGCTTAGGATAGGGCATAGGCCCGTGAGGGACCATAGGGTAACCACACATGTGGGGCTAGTGGCCAGAGCCTTCGGCGCGGACGGGATAATACTCGAGGAGCATGTAGAGAAGAGCGTTATCGAAACCCTCCTCGAAACGGCGAAGAGGTGGGGAGGACCCTTCGAGGTAAGAGTAACGGATTCGCCCCGTAGGGAGGTTTTCACGTGGAAAAAGGGGGGTGGCGTCATCGTCCACCTGACAATGTATGGTATAAACATACAGTCATCTAACATTGTAGAGAGGATAAGGAGACGGGAGAACCCCCTATTGATCGTGGTGGGAGGCAAGAAGGTTCCACGATGGATGTATCAAGCTGCAGACTACAACGTTGCTATAGGTAACCAGCCTCACAGCGAGATAGCCGCACTAGCAGTTTTTCTAGACAGACTATTCGGTGGAGAAGAACTCATCAGGGAGTATAGGAACGCTGCCATAAAGGTTATTCCCTCCCCACGCGATAAAATAGTGAGACGCCTTGATAGCGAAAAGCGACGAGGAGGCCCTAGTAATACTGGCTAGGAAGATACACGGCGAACTCGCAGGACGGATAGCAGAAATATTAATGAAGAAGGGCGAGGTCACCGACGACGACCTTGCAAAGATTCTCAAGGTGGACATAAACAAAGTGAGAAGACTGCTCAACTTGATGTTTGAGTCGCGCCTAGTAAAGTATAGGCGTGCAAGAGACGAAAAAATAGGGTGGTATAAATACTTCTGGCGGCTTACGGACGAGCCCGCCCATAGAGTACTAGAAGACAGGAAGCGGATGGCGCTTAAAATACTTGAGGCTAGACTTAGACTCGAAGAGGAAAATGAGTATTTCTATTGTCCAAAATGTGGACGGAAATATACGCTGGACGACGCGGATAGCTACGGCTACATATGCCCCTACTGTGAGGAGGTTTTAGAGCCATACGACAACGAGAAAGACAAGCTAGTATTAAGGAAAGCCATAGAGAAACTCTCTAAGTACAGTCCACTAAAGATAGAAAAGACGACTAAAACTTAACTATCATTGTAAATAAAAATCACAGAGGAGGGGGATGATATGTCAGAGTTACGCTGACATGTGAAGAAAAGGCATTAGATGGACCCCTCCACTACTCCATCATCCTGGCAACATTAAGGACATCTACTTGGCTCACGCCCTCAACAGAGGATACCAATTCTTCAAGCTCGTTTGTTCCACCCTCCACGTCCTCCGGCATGAGTATTATCAGCCTTAGTGCTTCAAGGCCAAAGGCTATAGGCTCCGACTGGTACTGGGCGATATGATACCTCTCAGGCAGTTTCTCCTTTATCTTGTTAAGCAGATCCTCGGGTTTTATCGACGCCTCCTCTGGCAGCACTCTCATGAGCACAGCTACCTTTACCATGTTCTAGCACCTGGTGGGATTAGCATGTAGATAATATAAGGATATTCTCTCTGCAGAAACACCCAGCACGCAGGCCACGGGAAAGAAGGCTTAAGGCCCCACAAAGCCACACTTGGGGCAAACGTAGGGATTACCCTGTTTCCTGCATCTACTGCAACGCCATATGATAGCTTCCCCACAGCGGGGACAGCGGAACACAGCCGCCTTCTCGAATGGAGGAATAGGCCTGCCGCATGAAGTACACGTAGGCACGCTTAGTCTCTCCGTCACTACTTTCCACCCACCCTTCAACCTAGACTCTTCTTTTAAACTTAACTTAAACATTAGAAAGGGGGGTGGGCGGCCGCCCGCACTACGGCCCCCAAAGGGGGTGGCCGCCGCGCTATCCAATCTGCGCCACGGGCCCCCTTCTACAATCATGCTAGCGTTATATTAAACCTCCCCTAGACTTCTAGCGTAAACGCCGGGGTAAAAAGTTATAACCAGCCCACTTATGATTGAGTGAGGGGGCCGTAGTCTAGCTTGGGAGGATGCCAGCCTGGGGATAGCCCTGTGCTGCCAAAACGCTGGTGATCCCGGGTTCAAATCCCGGCGGCCCCACCAGCGTTTTCCGTGTTTTGGAAAAGTAACCGTTGTCACGCTTCCCCCTGAAGGGGCGTGGATAAGTAGAGGAAACCGTGATAAAAGGGGGCGGAGGATAAGGGGTTTGGATGAAAATCCACAGCGACGTCATGAAACACCTAACCTTAACTGAGAGACGCGTAGTAGAGTATTTTGCCGAACACGGCGGATCGGCCAAGGAGATAGCAGAGGCGCTAAACATTTCCGAGCGTACGGTATATAAGGCGTTATACAAGTACAGGCGTGTAGCCTCAAAACTTGGTTTGGATGCGTCCAATTTCTCGTTTAGACGGCGTGTCGCAAGCGTTCCATCTCCCTCTCTCGCTACTCAGGGGAGAAGTGTAACTGCTGACAAATACCAGGGGTATGTTTCAGAGTCGAATAAGCCATCGGTGAACAATATTGAATGTAAGGAGATAGTCTCACTGCTTAGGAGAATACTTGTTGAACTTGAACGTGTAAACAATAATCTAGAAAAGATTGCCAGCAGTAACCGCGGATTGAGAAAACCACTCGGTGAAAGCGTTGTCGAGACCCCGTCGACGGGGGGCGAAGAGGGGTTGCCAAGTTTTGCCTCCAACAATCCGTGGCTACGCGTGCTTTCTGGGCGCAGCGGCTAGGGCGGGTTGAGCCCCAGCCACATTATTATCTGGGGTGAAAAGGAGGCTAGTAGCGAGGCCGCGAGGACTATATAGTCGCGTGCACGCATCTTGAGCTCTTTTACCCTAGTAGGCTTTTCTGAGGCGCCGAATGCCCGCGCCTCGAGGGCTTCGGCTATCATTAGGCTGCGGCGCACCTCGTATACTATCAGCGGGACAAGGAGATAGACGTAGTTTTTCGCCCTCTTGATAATGTTTCCTTCGTCCAGTTTAAACCCCCTGCTCATAAGTGCAGCGCCAACGGTTTCGACGTCTTCAGCTAGTGTAGGTATGAAGCGGAGGCTCATCGTGAACATTAGCGAGTATTCACGTGGCACCCCGCTTTGTTCCAACGCAAGAGCCAGATCGTCAGGAGTCGTTGTCAGGAAAAACATGCTGAACGCCGCTGTGACGGCGAGGAATCTCAGTGACATGAGTGCTGCATAGGCGAGGCTTGGGGGCGTGGAGAAAAGCAGGTTCACGGCGAATATCAGCAGCACTAGTGGTGTTATCGCCTGTAACGTAGGCACCCACTGTCTGAGCCTCTTTGCAGCGGCTACAAGCAGAAACGTCGATCCAATCACGGCTAACTGTACAGTTATAGACTGCGTAAAAAGACTGATAAGCAGCAGAGATATGGAGAGAAAAAACTTCGACCTAGGATCCAGCGAGTCGAGAAAGGTGTCCTTCCTAGTATACTTGAAAGCCTGCAGCGGGCTCGTCACCTAGCCCACCTCTTAAGAACCTGGTCAACCACATCTCCTATCTCAGGGTATCCGCTTAGACTATAGACGCCTCTTCTCGAGAGCTGTATGGCTAGCCTGGCCAGGTGTGGCGGCATAAGCCTTGCCCTGGCCAGTAAGGAGGGGTCTGTTAGAGCTTTACTCGGCGGCGCCTCCGCTATTACCCTGCCCTGGCTCATGAGAACTATTCTGTCTACGTGCTGTACAACGAATTCGACGTCATGAGTGACTACGATCACCGTCTTGCCCATTGTTCGGAGAAGGTTCATTATCCCGGAGATCTGCTCCTTCTGGAGGTAGTCTTGGCCAGCGGTGGGCTCGTCTAGAACTATTATCTCCGGGTCA
The DNA here is from genome assembly GCA_026986905.1 of Thermofilaceae archaeon. GTDB lineage: Archaea > Thermoproteota > Thermoprotei > Thermofilales > Thermofilaceae > JALVKT01. The sequence goes on along the minus strand of JALSNQ010000006.1, from coordinate 90,777 downwards.
TACGCCAGGACCGCCGCTATGGTCAGCCTCTTCTTTTCCCCTAAGCTTAGCAGGAAAGGCGACCTGTCACGGTACTTGTATAACTGCATTATCCTAAGGTACCGTTCAACTCTCTCTTCGACAACCTCTTCCGGGAAACCGTAGTTTCTCATAGGAAAAGCCACTTCCTCCCACACAGTTTCAGAGAATATCTGGTGATCCGGGTTCTGAAATACAAGCCCTACCTTGCGGGAAAGAACCGATATAGGGGCCTTCCTCGTATCCACGCCGTCCACAACAACTCTTCCTGAAGACGGCTTAAGCACCCCGTTAAAGTGTTTTATCAAAGTCGTTTTTCCCGACCCGTTTTCCCCCATGATAGCTATAAACTCCCCCTTAGCCACTCTAAGGCTCACTCCCCGCAGCGCCTCTACGCCACCGGGATATACGTAGTGCACCCTGTCGACGACGATGGCCGCGTCCATCTTTGATCACCCGTCCCCGAGAACAGCCATTATCTTCGCAGCAAGCTCCTCCGGGGTTCTAGGCGGGTTCCCAAGAGCCAGGCCAGCCCTAACAAGCCTCCTGTACACATCGAAAATAGCGGGAACACCCACTACTTCACCGGCCTCTTCGACGACAACGTATGGGTCTCCCTCAGCCACTACACGGCCGTCCTTCATCACAACCATCCTGTCGACATATGGTAACGCTAGCTCCAATCTATGCTCGATTACTACAACGCCGATATTCTTCCGCAGAACCTCCCTCTTTACGAGGCCAAGTATTTTCACGGCCGAGAGCGGATCCAGGTTCGCCGTGGGCTCGTCAAGTACGAGCAGTTTGGGCTCCATGACCATCACGGAGGCTATTGCGACCTTCTGCTTCTGGCCCCCGCTAAGCTCCGAGGGCGACCTGTGCCTTATCCCCTCTAGCCCATACTCCCTTATAGCCTCCTCAACCCTCCTCCTTATTTCGCCCGGATCAACGCCTAGGTTTTCTAGGCCAAACGCCAGTTCACGCTCCACGTCGGAGAAGAAGAGCTGGTTCTCGGGATTTTGAAAAACGAAGCCCACGCTTAACGCCATCCTATACGTGGGCGTGCTACGGGGATCCTTCCCGTCTATGCTTATAAAACCTCTAAGCGTCCCGCCGTAAAAATTCGGTATAAGCCCGTTTAGAATCCGGGCTAGCGTACTCTTACCGCACCCGCTGGGGCCGGCCAGTAGCACATACTCGCCGCTATCCACGTGGAAATCCACGTCCTCCAACACCCACGCATTAGATGAGGGGTAACGGTAGGACACACCCCTCAGCTCGGCCAGCAAGGTGGGCTACCTCGCGAGCACTATTTTTACCACCATTCTATGCTTCAAGGCTTCATCTGCTCCCAGCCTACGTTTAGTGACAGCGTCTATAGCAAAAGCGAATTTTTCTCCAAGCTCTGTGTGAATCATATAGGCGAGGTCCCTGGCAGTAGACCCTTTTGGAAGAAGATACACGTCGGGCAGCACTCTCCCCTCGTGGTCGGTGTACTTCGCCTCGTTCTCTACGGGGTAGACGGCTATCATGCCGAGCGCGTCGAAGACGGCTCGGTTTAAAACCTCCTGTACACCCGTTGAACCGTATCTCTGTAGAACCCTCTCTCGTATATACTCTAGCGCTTCTCTCTGCTTCCGGGTTAGGTTGCCTACAACCTCGAAGTCACCTTCGCCGGGAATGTACCTTATAAGTCCCGCATGGGCAGCCTTTCTCAACGCCAACTCTGCTTCAGCAGAGGTGGGCACTATAATATACCTCGACCCCAACTCTTTCTTTAGCCTCTTAATATTCTCCTCGGCAGGATCCACGTCAGCCTTGTTCGCGGCTATAACTATAGGCTTAGCGGCCGCCCTCACCCTTTTCACCAAAGTAAGGAGATCCTCGTCGCTCCACTCGGTAACTCGTTTTAAATGGAGGCCTAGCTCTTCAATCGCTTCTAGGACCTTCTCTCTTTTCACTTCTAGGCCGCTAAACCTGGAAAACAGCTCCTCGTAGTCCTTTTTTAGATCCATAACCTTGGATATCTTCCCCCAATCCTTCTTTATGAGCTGGTACATCCACATATCAATCTCTCTCTCAAGGAAAGCTACGTCGTTTAGCGGATCATAGCTTCCCGGCTTTACAGGCCGTCCCTCAGCGTCCGTCCCTCCCGAGGCGTCTATAACATGTATCAACACGGCAGCTCTACGTAGGTGATCCAGAAACCTGTTTCCCAGGCCTCGGCCCTTCCACGCATCTGGGACTAAACCTGCCACGTCTATCAACTCTATGGGAATGAAGCGCCACCCGTCAATGCAGATAGAATTCCTCGGGTCATCCTTTACGCCCAGCTCCCTGCATACGCACCTAATTTTAACGTACCCCACACCCACGTTGGGGTCTATGGTCGTGAAGGGGTAGGGTGCACGCTTGACATCCGTTAGCGTAGCCGCGGAGAAAAACGTTGATTTACCCGTGTTAGGCTTTCCCACTAGTCCCAGCTGAACAGGCACAGATAGGGTGTATCCCTGGATGTTCAAAAAAATTGCCATACACGGTTCAGGGTACCCTGCCCTCTCACTCGTCTACTGGTTGCGGAGACTTACATCTAGAGTCGAAATATTCGTGGAAGAGGGGGAATGGATACACGAGACATTTTCCCTGAGAGGCTGGCCACGCGGCGAAAGACCGTTTTCACCCATGCTACTGAGTCTATCGGCTAGAAGGCTCCCCCGGGAAGGACGCAGTAGCGGTGCCCTGGCTGTGGAGGTCATTACGCCTAGGCTATCCCTCGACGGCGAAGATTACCCCCTTTATTCTAGGCGAGGCTTAACGCTTATGGAGAGAAAGGGGTGCAAGGAAGTAGAGGGGCCTGGGAGCGAACAGCTTTCCAAGTATCTTTCTAGAGCTAGAAGGGGAGAAAAGATGTACAAAAAGTGCGTTGTAAGCGGCGAAACCCTGTTTAAAATACATAGGGTAGGGGAAATCCGCGTAGAGAACCCCTTTGACGAAGAAGTCGAACAGGCTGCCGCCAAAGCCGCGCTAGAAATACTAGGGATACCTTCCGGCGAGCCCCTGGGATTCAAGGTCATAGAGGACGGCAGCAGCTACGACTTCGTTATCGGGCACGCGGAGTACGAGCGTTCAACAAAGGTTCTTCTAGGCAAATGTCACGTCAGGATAGGTATTGTAGGCGAAGAGGTCGTCCACGTCTCAGGAAAGAGGTGCGGTAGGGCCGCTATTATCAACTCGATTCAGCTCTTCATGGGAAAAGAGGCTAGCGGGTGGATGCCATTGCTGGCCTCTTCTAGAAGCCCCCTCCTCCGGGAAGAGAGGCTGCTAAGGGCACTTCTTGGCTTGTGGAGAAAAAGCCTACCTAGAAGGCTGCTACAGATAGGAGAGTTAGGCGTACCTGTCTAACTCCTCCCAGCTTATACTTAAACGCGTTCCCTTCTCGCCACTCATGATGGCATATATGACGCTTTTCAGCGCTATGTATCCGTCCAGTACATCCACTGCAGGCTTCTTGGACTCCTTAACGCTCTCCAGGAAGTCCGTCATTTCCAACCGTAGAGGCTCCTCTTGGAGGTAGGAAACCTCTATTCCGAAGCGTTCAACATGCATTACCGCGTTCTTACCGCCACCTATGCCGATCCTCTCTATTCCTTCGTCGACTATTATTCTCCTGAGAATATAATCCGCAGCGACGACCTTGTCTACAAGTCGTACCTCGAAGCTCCTATGCTTGTACTTGGGAGCGGTTCTCCAGCTAGCCTCTAAGAACGCGGTTGTGCCGTCGTACTCATAGAGGGCTGCGATTTCAACCTCGTAGGGGAACCCCTGGATCATGTATTTTCTCGCATAAACAGCGTTTGGCAGAGACCCCATGAAGAGGTTTACAATATCTATGTCGTGTACCAGCAGGTCGTGGCCCACGCCGAGGTTAAGTGTGTATCCTCCAGCGGGGCCTGGGCCTAGGCGGCGAGCCGTCATCCCCAGAATCTCGGAGTCCTCGACTATTCTCTTACACACTTTCACTATTGGGTTGAAGCGCTCAATATGGCCCACAGCGACTATTCTATTCTCCTTCCGTGCCTCCTCTACAAGCGACGCCCCTTCTTCAAGCGTTGCTGCCAGAGGCTTTTCGACGAAGACGTTCGTATACGGTATGAGTTTGCTGGCGACACTGTAGTGGAACATTGTAGGCACAGCGACAACTGCTGCATCCAGGTTTTTCTCCCTGGAAACCAGGTCGTCTACTTCCCTATACACCGCGTCAGCTCCGTACCGCCCAGCTACCTCCTCCGCCCTCTTAGAATCCCTGTCAACTATGATTAGACGATCAACCATCCGCCCCTTAAGTTCGGAGAGAACCCTTGCGTGGTTTCTACCCCACCTGCCGACGCCTATTACCGCTACCTCTAACCCCATGCCCGGGCGCCTAGGAAATGAAAATACCCTAGGAAATAAAGCTTAACGATTATAAGGTGCTCCGGCACCGCGCTTTCCCGGGGCCGCAGACCCCAGTACTCGCAGCGGCGCCACCGGCTTAGCTTCCGAGATCTGACGGGTTCGGGCGTGGCCCGGTGGCTATGGCCGGAGCGAAAAGATATGGAGGGAGGGATTATATAAAACTAGCGCTCCAGCGGGGTTTAGGAAAGAAGCTTCCGTGCAAGTTTCACGCTGAATATCGGGTGCTTCATAAGCTTTAGGGCGACTTTCCCAACGTTCTCCCCGTTTGCAAGGTTGACGACGTCCTCGGGCTCAAGGATTTCTGCCAGCATGTTAAGCTCCTCGTCACTCATGGCTTCTATGGCCTTTAGTCCCTTAAGGCTGTCCCTAATCTTCTTACCCCAGTACTTGTTGTACTCCGCAGGGTACTCTGACAGAAGATTTACGGAAAAGTCGTCGCGTTCAAGGGCTTTAGCGACGGTGTCGGCGGCTATCGCTCCTCCAGCGATGGATGTATGTATACCGCCTCCGGTGAGCGGTATGACCTGCCCGGCAGCCTCTCCTATCAATATCACCCTCTCATCAACTATTTTCTCAAGCATCCCTCCAATCGTTACAGCTGCTGCTCTGAACTCGACAGTGGTAGACTTGGAGAAGAACTCCGGGTGCTCCCGTATAAACTTGTCAAGATACTTCTTGGGAGACGCTCCCTGTACGCCTATACCCACGTTAGCAAGCTTGCCGTCCTTCGGGAATATCCAGACATAGCCTAGCGGCGCCACCTTGCTTCCAAGGTAGAAGTATGTTAACTCGGGATCCTCCAGCTCCACGTTAGCCATGACGTACTGGACGGTGGGTATCACCTTCCGCTCGCCGGGCTTCTCTAGGCCAAAAGTCTTGGCAACCCTGGAGAGATACCCGTCGGCGCCGACGAGGATTTTCGCCTCTATATCAAGGGTTCTAGTCTTCACTTTAACGCCTTCAGAGCTGCGGTGAAACTCTCTTGCAGGTTCAAGCATTCTTATTTCAGCCCCCGCAGCGGCTGCATACTCTCCCATGACCCGGAGGAAGGCCCTTTTATCGACTATGTACCCCATCTCCCCCTCTTGACGTATCACCAGGCTTTTACCGTTGGGCGCTATGATAGCCGCACCATTTATCCTCCTCGAAGCGAAGCGGTCCGCCTCGCGCCTAGGTATACGGGCGGTGTCTAGTACCCGCGCGCTTATGCCTTCGCCGCAGGGTTTCTTCGAGAGTTGATCCTCCTTTTCGACGACTATTACCTTATATCCCTTCTCGGAGAGGCTCCTGGCGAAAGCGAGGCCTGCTGGCCCTGCGCCTACCACAACTGCGTCGTACTTCATGGCTGAACGGTTTATAATTTATACCGGGGTTTAAAAACTAAACTGAGGGGCCTCTTCGTGAAGCTGGACAAGCATACAATGAAGATTATAGAAGAGAAGCTCTCGAAGGCCATCATCGGCATAGAAGAGATGCTTGACTCGATAGTAGAGAAAGACAGCCTATCGACAGAAGATATAACACAGCTAGTAGAAACCCTCCAGCCGAGTTTCAGCGTGCTATCTAAGAAACACGTGTTAGAAATACTCTACCTGCTCCTCGTCACAGGGCCACTTTCCTTCACCGACTTGAAAAAAACCCTCCAGATAAACCAGAGTAGCCTTGCGTTAAAGCTGAGGGAGCTCGAAAAGCTGGGCTTTATAAAGAGACAGCTCTCGAGAAAAGGGGGGCGGCCACAGGTATTATACATGTTAACCGAGGAGGGGCGAAAAACCGCTCTACTCTCCATCCCGCTAATATATTACATCGCTTCCCGTGAAATCAAAATCCTAGAAGATGAGTTCAGACGCTAACTCTAGAGTACCCACTGTCGGGCGGCAGCCATCCTTCTCAATTATCACCGTGTCCTCGTACTGGGACACCATTGCCCTACTCCTCTCAACAAGCCGCGGGTAGTGGTAGAGCCTACCCTCCCTTACTAGCTCTTCTAGAGCCTCTACGTCGCCAAGCCCCTCCTCGACAACCCACCTAGAGGCGAAGGGAAGACTTCTATATTTCCTCCAAAGCCCCTGCAAAAGCCCCGTTAATTCCTTTGACCGCTTAACACGCCTTGTGGAAACAACCCTGTAAATATTACTCCACTCGTCGTCCACCACTACACCCGACCCAGGCGTAGCGAACGGCTCGATAGCGTATACCTCGCCGGCCTTCATCTTCACAAACCGGTACTCAAACGCTGGCACGTTGGGGACACTTTTACCAGCGTGAAGCTCATATCTTTCAATTTTATGCCCTGTGAGGTTCTCAATAGGCCTAAATCCAGCCGCGCGTATAGCTTCAAACACCCTCCTACCGATAAGGTTCAGCGAAACCGAGTCCCTCGCAGTACTTAACGCGGCTTCAAGCCCCCTCCACGCCGCAAGTGCCAAGCCTCTGTGCTTTTCATCGAAAAATAGGGTCACGGCAGCGTCCGCGATATACCCCTCTACGTGGACGCCAACATCCACCTTGACGATAGACCCTGGAGGTATCTTTAAGGTGTCACCCGGCCTCGGCGTATAGTGAGCAGCAACCTCGTTAACAGAGATGTTGACGGGGAAAGCGGGCTCCGCGCCCCGGCTCCTTATAAAATTCTCTATCCTTTCAGCTATCTCTATGTACTCTTCACCTTCCTGCGTGACGTCGATGGCTAGCTTCAACGCATCCCTCTCTATCCTGCCTGCATTAAGCAACTTCTCTACGTCCATTTCTACCTAGTTTTTATCGCGGGGTTACATATTACACTCGCTATGAATGAGTGGAAGAAGTCTATAGAGGAGGTATCCCTGCTGCTAGAAAAACTCGACGACGAACGGGAAAAACTATTAAAAATCACACGTGAACTCACGAGAGCCTGCCGCGAAATAGTGTTTAAAATCCATGCGGGGCACGTGGAAGAGGCGGGCCGCCTCCTCGGCGAAGTGGAGAAAATACATGGGGAGATAATGGGGTACAAGGCGCGTATACCACAGCTCTTCTATACGGGCTCCGTAAACAACGCTCTAACAGAGTATGTCGAGGCAAAGACCCTTTACAGCATAATTACGTCAGGCGCTATACCGCCTTACCACGAATCCCTTGCGCCGCCGTCATCGTATCTGGCAGGCTTGGGGGACGTCATAGGCGAGCTAAGGAGACACGCACTAAATCTGGTTAGAGAGGGGAAGATCGCGGATGCCTGGAAAACGCTTAACATTATGGAGGAGATATTCGTGGAGGTGAGCAAGCTATCCTTCCCCGAAGCGCTTATACCCGGTGTTAGGCACAAGATGGATGTCGCTAGAATTATAATAGAGAACACGAGGAAAGACCTGCTCTTCTATGAGAAAAGCGGTGAACTTGTAAAAAAGCTAGAGGCGGCTCTAGTTGCCTTCAAGGAGATGGAGAGTTGATAGACAAAAGCTCCCGCCCAACTTTTCGATAAAGAGAGCGAGGCTTGCACAGAGACTCATAGCTTCCCGCGTAGTAGAGGAGGACCTCATAGAACACCCCTTAAGGCTCGTGGCGGGCGTAGACGTAGCTTTTACAGATAACTGCTCCATAGGCGCGGCCGTACTCATAGAATACCCCTCGCTAATGCTTGTAAAGGCGAAGACGGTGGCGACGCGTACACGAATGCCCTACATACCCACCCTACTAGCCTTCAGGGAGATGGCTCCCACATACCTTGCCCTAAGAAAACTCGGTGGGGAATACGGCCTTCTGCTAGTGGACGGCAACGGTAGGCTGCATCCCTACCTAGCAGGCTTCGCGTGCCAACTAGGCCTCGCCGTAAGGAAACCCACCATAGGTGTCGCGAAAAAACTCCTCGTAGGCGAAGTAGGCGAATGGAACGGCGACTGGGCCCCTATATACTACCAGGGAAAGGTCGTAGGAGCCGCCGTCAAGACCCGGAAAAACGCCAAGCCGATATACGTAAGCGTAGGCCATATGATCTCGCTTAAAACCTCGATTAGACTTGTCAAAAAACTATCTAAAGGCTATAAACTGCCCGAGCCCATAAGGCAGGCACACATAGCGGCAAACAGGGCTAAATCACTGCTGGGGAGGGGCGAGCTTGAATGCATATAAACCCCTAGCACCCAGACTCGCCCCTAAGCTTAGAGGTACTATAGCCGCCAACACGTTTATCCATCATCAATATCTCTACCCTCACGCCGGCCGCCGCGGCCGCCCTTTCAACCTCCGGCCTAAGCCACCCCTGATCAGCCCCCAGAAAAACTATGTCCGGCTTCACCCTCCTCAATACAGCGCTAAAATCCGGCGGCTCCTCCCCCAAGAAGGCCTCTTCAACCCATTTAATAGAATTCAGGACTTCTACTCTAGCCTTCTCGTCTAGTACTGGAGCCCTGCCCTTATGCTTTATAACGGTCGAATCCCTAGCCACGACCACGTAGACTTTACCGTATTCAGCAGCTTTACGCAGAAAATATATGTGGCCTGGGTGTAGAACATCAAACACGCCGCCCACCAGAACCTTCTTGCGAGGCTTCAGCACGGGTTTAGGCCATTCAAAAACAGCTAAGCCGAGCCTCTTCAACGCGTCCAAGACCCCTTCTGAATACGAGATACATGAAAGTGCCGTACATACATCGCCCCTAGCTAGATAGTACTCCGTGTCGCTCAAGTATGCACGTGCAAGCTCAACCAGCGGCTTTATCGGGCCCTCTACGCCCCTTAACTGGCTAAGAGCATGCCTCACGTATCCCGCGTATACATGAACTCGTTCCTTACAATCGAGTTCCAAGAGTCGAGCACCTCTCTCTCAACACCCCACACGATTGATAAGTATTCCATCTCGCTCTCGTGGAGAAGCCCCGGAATTATTATCGAGTGAGGCGGTGGACCCCACTCCACCTCCCCGACTTCACGGAGCCTAACCGCAGCCACAACACCGTCTGGCGCCGTGGCACGAGCGACACCTATTATGAGAAGCTCCCCCCTCACCACGCCGCCTCCAGCCTTTTCCTCAAGCTCCAGTAGTACCCGCGCAGCATCAGGCACATCCATGTAAACACCCTCCTCCACTTTCAAATCGAGCAAGAGCAGCGTGTGAAGACCCCTCCTAAGATCGTCAAGCAGCGCCTCATACGTACTGAGGGGATAAAAACCGTACTCCGGCTGAGGGTAGACTAGGGTGGCTATGCGGCCGAACTTGTACACGTGAAGCCCGGTCGCCGACACCACGCCGTCAAAGACTGAGGGCGCGGGCAGTATAACTACATCTATGCCCCTCCTCCTAGCCTCCACGACCAGCATACGATGTGTCGTCGCCATCAAGGGATGGCCCAGCGTCACGAACACGGCTAAACCGGTCTCCGCGGCTCTTAGAACAGGCTCTCCGCCTCTCTCTTCGAGATCCCTGCGGGTCAAAAGTACGGGTTCCACGCCGAACATATCCTTGATAAGATCCTCGCTGAAAGAGGGGGCCACGCTGGTATATACCTCCAAAAAAACCTTGTCCGCACGCTTCAGATACTCTGTGAGTCCCAAAGTTATGTCTCTGGCACCGTAAAGCCCTATCCCCCCTACAACTAGCACGGGAGAATACAGCACAAACCCTGTGTAAAAATTTACGGGATAACGGGCGGGGCCGCGGCCACCGCCCCCTTACCCCTCGGGCACCCCGGCTCCTCCTGGGGGCTATAAGCCCCCTCTTTTTGGAGACGCGGGCGCTTTTATCCTTTGCCGCCACCCATCTACTTCTTTATAGGCAGCTTTATCCCAAGCTTCCTTACAAGCTCCTTGTACCTGTTTCTGACAGTAACCTCTGTAACCCTGGCAGCCCTCGCAACCTCTTTCTGGGTACGCATCTCACCGTTCAGCATCGCAGCGATATATATTGCCGCGGCGGCGAGCCCTGCAGGGTCTTTACCCGCAGTAAGCCCCATCTCACGAGCCCTCTCTATGATCTCTATAGCCTTCCTAATTGTAGGCCCTGAGAGTTTGAGCATCGACCCTATCCTCGGCACAAAGTCCGCCGCGTTTGGTAGAGGAACCTTTATTGCGGCTTCCCTCAGTAGTAGCCTATAACACCTAGCAACGTCCTTTCTTCCAGCCCTGGTATACATTGCTATCTCGTCAAGCGTCCTCGGCAGCCTCATCTCCCTACATGCGGCGTAGACAGCCGCGGCCATGACTGATTCGATAGACCTCCCCCTGACGAGGCTACTGTCCAGCGCCTTCCTGTATATTTCAAGCGCCCTATCCAGAACCGCCCTAGGCAACCCCAGCTGCGCACCAAGCCGTTCAAGCTCCATAGCCGCCTGGGTAAGGTTGCGCTCTATAGAGCTCTGAGCCCTTGCCCTAACATGCCATTTCCGCAGTCTAAGCATCTCAATCTTCTTCCTCAGGCTTATCTCTCTACCCGAGGCGTCCTTGCTCCTCCAGTCTATGTCCGTGCTAATGCTGTCGGGCGTCAACCTGGATATGGGGGCTCCTACGCGGCTACGCCTCTCCCTCTCTTCAGGAGTAAACGCGCGCCATTCAGGACCCCTATCTATTTCCCGTTCACTGATAACATAGCCACAATCAGCGCAAATTATCTCCCCCCGGGAGGGGTCGTAGATCAGCCTGTTGCTGCCACACTGAGGGCAGGTTAAGGGAATTTCACCCTCGGTTAGAGATTTCAATAGCCGCGCTTCTCTTAGAGTCTCGTCCTCCTCGACCTCGTCGCCCGAAACTTTTTTAAACATTTCAATGAAAACCTTATATCAGAAATATATAAATCTTACTCTAATCGACACTAGACTAGCCTTCTCCCTCTCCGCGAAGCCTCGGGGGAGAAAACCTCTAAACCCTTTTCCACAGCGCGGCGGCGTAGCCCCATATCGGCCGTTACTATAACAAGACCCTTCTCCTCAGCATCCCTAAGGAGAAGGTCATCCACAGACCCTTCACCCATTTCCACTATTTTAACCAAATTACTCCTCGACGCATTTATAACGTATTTCAGCGCTACCCTAGCCAGCCTCCTTCTCCTACCTGACGCGCCCGTAGCTAACCTTTTTAGCTCATCTACAACATAGCTTGGAACATATATATCCCGTACACCTTCGAGGCTCCTCACCACATCTACGGGATCCTGCCTGTTTTCCAGCAGGTAAATTAGCGCGCTGGTGTCAAGAACAGCTTTTCTCTTCACCACTGATACCGTCATTAGCAGAGGTGAAATATATATAGCGTGGCATGGCTCCCTCGGGGGTGCGGCTGTAGCTATAATAAATATAATTTACAAATAGCTGCGAGTTCTTTACGTAATGATTAACATTAATCCATTTTTGCGAAACAACATTTAGGACAATTTTATTTGAAGAAATAATGTTTGCTATCTGATCGCCATGCAGCAACCTCATCGACGCAGGATCATTATAATGGGCGCCGCTGGACGCGATTTCCACAACTTCAACGTGCTTTTCCGCGACAACCCACACTACGAGGTTGTAGCCTTCACGGCTGGACAGCTCCCAAATATAGCTGGCCGCCAGTACCCGCCAGAACTCGCGGGGCCGCTTTACCCAGATGGCATACCAATATACCCGGAAGAGGAGTTAGGAAGGCTTATAGAGGAATTTAATGTTGAGGAAGTGGTACTTTCTTACAGCGACCTCCGTGCAGACGACATAGTGATGAAGGATGCGCTCGTAAACGTGCATGGTGCCGACTTCAAGCTCTTGGGCGTCGAAAAGACGATGATAAAGTCTAGGAAGACTGTGATAGCCGTAACCGCCTCGAGAACGGGCGCTGGCAAGAGCACGGTAAGCCGGTGGATAGCTAGGCTACTTAGGGAGAGGAAGATTCCCTACGTAGTGGTCAGGCACCCGATGCCCTATGGAGATTTAAGAAAAATGGTTGTACAGAGATTCAGTAGCCTCGATGATCTTGAAAAATATGAGCCGACGATCGAGGAGAGGGAAGAGTACGAGCCGCATCTCCGTGAAGGCAGCATAGTGTATGCTGGCGTAGATTACGGTAAGATACTTGAGGCGGCTGAAAAGGAGGCGGAGGTAATACTGTGGGATGGAGGCAACAATGACTGGCCCTTCTACAAGCCCGACCTATACATAACTGTGCTCGACCCCACGCGTCCCGGCGACGAATTGTCGTCATACCCAGGCCTAATAAACCTCATGTTAGCGGACATAGTAGTTGTAAACAAGGTTAACATAGCTCCACGGGAAAACGTTGAAAAGGTTATCAAAAATGCTAAGAATGTAAATGGAAGAGCCGAGATCGTTCTTGCAAAGTCTGAAATAACAGTCGACAACCCCGATCTAATCAGCAATAGACGCGTCCTTGTCGTCGAAGACGGCCCGACGGTTACCCACGGATCGCTGGGCACTGCCGCTGGCTACCAGGCAGCGGTAAAGTATGGCGCAAAAGAGATCGTCGACCCAAGGCCCTACGCTGTAGGAAGCATCAGGGAGGCATATGAAAAATACCCTCATCTAGGCCCGGTACTTCCAGCAATGGGCTACGGCCGAAGCCAGATAGAGGAGCTTGAAAAGACAATAAATAGGGTGCCCGCTGACACGGTAGTACTGGGGACGCCGGCCGATCTTTCCCGGATAATAAGGATAAACAAGCCGGCTGTACATGTGCAATACGAACTCGTAGAGGTCGAAGAAAACAGCTTAAGAAGACTGTTGGAGGAGTTCTTGTCCAAGCGGGGCCTATAGACCCGGGGCTCCGCAACAATATTTAACGCCTTTTAAGACTACTAGTTAGCAGTCTTCCCTTAAGGGGTCGACGTCGACGATGTCGCAGAGAGGAAAAGTGCTGGTGCTGTGCGTTGATAGAGACAACGACGTAGGAGCTATACTAGGCGTGAAGACACCTATTATCGGGGAGGAGGCGGTTCTCAGGACAGCCTTGGAATATATACTGCGGCGCCCCGACGATTCCGACGCGAACGCCCTTTTCGCGGCTATACAGACCATGCGGGAAATGAAGAAGATGAGGGGTGAAGACAGCGTCGAGGTCGCCGTGATAGCGGGTCTTGAGGAGGAAGGTGTGAGAGCAGACATAAAAATACTCAAGGAGCTAGACGAGATCCTCTCAAAGATCGACGTCAACGGTGTAATACTAGTTTCGGATGGTCCTACGGATGAGGCTGTAGCCCCCCTCATCCAGTCGCGTGTGCCAATAATCTCTATTAGACGGGTTATAGTGCAGCAGGCACGTGGAGTGGAGGAGACCTTTGTTCTTCTACTACGCTACGCTAAGAAACTCGTTGAGGAGGAAAAGTATAGAAAATACACCCTTGGCGTCCCGGGGATATTCGCGGTAATATACATTCTTCTCTCCTATATGGTGCCCAACTTTGTCTGGCCGCTACTGACGCTGGCCTTCGGCACACTCCTCACTATAAAGGGGTTCAACCTAGACGAAAAAGCGAAAACTATCTACAAGACAAGGCCCATAACGTTTGCATCCCTAGTACTCGCCGCGCTTATACTTGCAATAGCGCTACTGCAGGGATTCGAAAACGTTAGAGGGCTACGCGCCACGGGGCTAACCGAGGCATTAGGCTACCTGCTCCTAGCGCCTGTGGGAAGCCAGTTCATAGTGGCAGACCTCCTAGCGTTGGGGGCAACGTTTCCGATACTCGGAAGGATACTCGACGACTTAGTCGCCAGAAGACATGTAAACCTCGTGGAGCCCGCAGCAATAGCGATTATTCTAGTGTCGCGCCAGGTGATTGTAGAATCCGCGAAGTTTCTCACCGGATATGGTAGCGTTAGGAATCTCCTTACCTGGCTCTTCGTAACGCTAGGCGTTATAATAGTCTCTGTCCTCGGGGTATCTCTCACAGGGAAAGAAAAGTGAACGCTCCCCCTAGATACCTCCTCTCGATAAAGCATCTCCAGGGAGAATGCAGTTATCATGCTATGCTAGATGCTCTGAAAAGACTCTCAGTAACGGTAAGATTAGTCGTCAATAAGAGAATAGTACTCTTCGACGCTAAAAACGTGGAGGAACTGCTTGAGGAAATATACTACCTTCCATGCAGTGAGGGATTATTCGTCAATGCGGGATATATAGACGACCTTGTTTGCGACGCCAAGTATTGTACCGTAAAAATGCTTTTCCCGAATATGAGTGGCGAAGAGAGAAACCACGTGAAGAACGCCTTATATAAAAGGGGTTTCAGGGAAGGGAGGGGTAAGACGGCTTATATTATAAAATGGCTAAGCAGACCCCTAGTATACCTACCTCTTCTCGAGTTGAGGCGAGACAGATTTAAGCCGCGCTCACCTGAACGTAGAATATATTTTATCTCTTCATCCCTCAACCCGCCCACCGCACTACTTCTGGTGAACGCGTCACTAAGCAGGAACTCGGAAAATCTCCTCGACCCCTTCGCAGGTGCTGGAGGAGTTCTTATAGAGGCGGCCCTGAGGGGACTCTACGTCGTAGGAGTTGAGCTAGATTATAGGCACATAAGGGGGGCTTTGAGAAACATCAAGCAGTATGAACTTTCTAGCCTTGTCGACCTTGTTCTCGCCGACAGCACCCGGGCACCATTTAGGAGACGCTCTTTTGACGCCATAGCGACTGACCCTCCTTACGGGAGATACGCGTCCACGCACGGCGAAAAAGTCGAGACAATATATAACGCCTTAAAGAGCATCGCTGCAAACGCCCTCAGAAGAGGCGGTAGATGCGCGTTCTTCTCACCTAGCAATGTTCTTCCCCCCTACAGCGATGCCTTAACCCTCAGCAAAAAATGCGAGATATACATACACTCAGGGTTAACCCGTACGCTGTGGGTCTATTATGCCTAGGGTTGACGTATTCTTCGGGGGAGTGGGCGCTACACAGCCCCGCTATTCACGTGGACTACCATGTATATTCCTCCGCTGGATGGGGCGAATCTTTATACTAGACGTAGGTGAGGGATGCCAGGAATCGTTCTTGAATTTTAAACTCGGCGTTAACGCTCCATTGGCGGTTCTTATTTCCCACGCACATGGCGACCACATATTAGGTTTAAGGCCCCTACTGCAGACACTCTCGCTCAACGGCAGAAAGAGGAAGATAACCATAATAGCGCCGGCGTTCAGCAGGGACTCTGTCCTAGACGGCTTAGCGGCCTATAACTACCCTGTGGAGTATACAGAACTGGCCTCGGAGGAAGGCATGATAAATCTTCTGGATGTAAGCATCAAATACGTCAGGGTGCCCCATGCCCCCTTCTCCTATGCATATTCCATAGAGACGCCTAGCAGAGTTAAGTTGAATCCGGAAAAACTTGATTCCGACAAGATACGCGGCGCTGACAGGAAAAGATTGCTGGAGGAGGGGGTAGTAGAGATTGAGGGGAGGAAACGGTTTCTAGAACTATACGTAAAGGAGAGGGTGCCCGGGATAAAGGTTACCTATAGCGGAGACACCCTTCCAAGCCACAGGCTCGCCTCCCTGGCGAGAGGAAGCGATCTACTAATACATGAAGCTACGCTTTCCACGAAAGACTGGGAGCATAATACTGAAACACCGCACTCCACGCCCAGGGAAGCCGCGCTATGCGCGTTATACTCTAAGAGCAGGCTCCTAGTGATTTTTCACTACAGTGTAAGGTACAGACATGTCTACGAACTACTAGAGGAGGCTAAAAGAGTGTTCCCTAGGACGATACTGGCTGAACGGGGTATGCGCATAGCTATAAGCGGGCGCAAGGAGCGGGTATTTAGCATTATATACGGGTTTGAGAGAGAACTTTAACACTCGAGCTCCTCTACCTCGCCTACAGGCTTTCCGTTGACAGTGGCTGGCGCTAACCAATTAACAAATTCGTCGAAGCGGTCCCCCACTTCTACTGTAACGGTGATAGCACCCAGGGGGCTTTCCCCGAACTCCATCGAGCAAAAGCTCACTTTACCCATGTATGCTGCCTGCTTATTCAAGTAGAACCTTACGAGGCCGGCCTCCCTACCCCGGTAAAGGTAGCTTCTAGCCGAGTCCAGTATCCTCTGCCTACGCAGCATGCCCCGGAGGTTTTCCAGGCAATGCGAACACATGCATTCACCTACTACCTCGCGGAATTTTCCCTCACCCTCCACTCTAAAACCTATGTCTGGAAAGATCTTCTTAAGGGCTGACATCACCTTATCCACATCCTCTGTAGGAAAGAGGGGTGCACGTACAACCACCTTCACAGCAGATCCCACCTCCTAAGTATCTCTTGGAGAACCTCCTCCACCCTACGTGAAAACTCTGTTTTTTCAATGTTCTCGTTTACAAGCATTGTCTGTGCGAGAGCTATCACGGATCCTATCCCCATACCGAGCTCCCTTCTGTCGCGCTCATCAAATTCTTCCCTAGTTTTTGGGTCATCTTCTCTTCCCCTAGACTTTAGCCTGCAGTACCTCGTCTCGGGCGACGCGTGCACGGCTATCAGATGTGACTTCTCAGCGTTCTTCCGGAAAAAATCGTATTCTTCAAGGCTGCGTAGACCCTCAATGAATGCGACTTTTTCTCCTCTCTCTACAAGTTTTTCGTAGAGTCTACGGGCTATGACGTCCATACCCTCTTTCTTCCTTAGTTCAACAGCTATCCTGCCCAGTACTTCATCTGTAAGCGGAAGTCCCCGTCTCCTAGCTTCCTCCCTCACAACGTCGCCCATAACATAGACATTTAATCCTAGGCTTGAAGCTACATCGCTCACAAGGCTCTTCCCTGAACCAGGCATGCCTGCCACGAGTATTAGGTAGGGCATAGTCCCAGTATAGTGTAAAGTAGGGATAATTATTTTTACACTAAAAGAGAAAACAGGTATACCAAGACGCGTTTTTGTCTAAAAATTTAGTTTTTAGTCAAACTCAGACTCTTCCTCGCCGAAGCCTTTACCGCCCTCTTCTCCCTTCTTCTCCTCCATCTTCGACGCACTAATTATGTCATCGATCCTAAGTATCATCGCCGCCGCCTCTGTAGCGACCTTTATCGCATGCTCCTTGACGAGAGCTGGCTCGAAGACGCCCAGTGAGAGCATGTCAGCAACCTTCCCTTCAATCACATCGACACCATAGCTCCACTTACCTGGATCCTCATGGGCAGCCCTTAGATCCGCCATGATATCTATCGGATCAAGACCCGCGTTCTCAGCAAGGGTTCTAGGTATACTCTCAAGCGCATTCGCGTACGCCTCTATCGCTAGCTGCTCTCTGCCGCCAACAACGGTCGCGTACTTCCTAAGCTCCTTAGCTGCCTCTATCTCAATAGCACCGCCGCCAGGGACTATATAGGGATACCTGAGGACATCGGCGACCGCGTATAGTGCATCCTTTAAGCTGCGCTCAGCCTCGTCGACAGCCCTCTCCAGGCCACCTCTTACCAATATGCTCACTGCTTTGGGGTTGGGGCAGCCTTCTACGAAGACCATCTTCTCGTCCGCCACCTTGCGCTCCTCGACGAGCTCCGCGCTGCCCAGGGCGTCTGGGGATATGTCCTCCACCCTCGTAACTATACGGGCACCAGTGGCGCGCGCAAGCTTCTCCATATCACTCTTCTTAACCCTACGAACAGCAAGAATACCAGCCTTCGCAAGATAATACTGCGCAAGATCATCAATACCCTTCTGACAAAACACCACATTAGCACCACTCTCACGAATCCTCTCGACCATCTCCTTGAGGATCTTCTCCTCTTCCTCCAGGAAAGCCTGTAGCTGATCGGGCGAGGAGATCCTTATCTCAGCGTCTATCTCAGTCTTCTCGACTTCGAGGGGCGCATCAATAAGAGCAATCTTAGCATTCTCAACCCTCTTAGGCATAGCCGGGTGCACAACCTCCTTGTCGACTATCACACCGTAGACCAGCTGTGAATCAAGGAAGCTTCCACCCTTCTTCTTTATTATCTGTATATTGTCGACGTCAACATTGTAGCCCTCTCCCTCGCCCTTCTCGGCTATCTGCTTTACAGCCTTAACAGCTATTTCAGCAAAGTAGTCCCTCACGCTTGCAACAGCCTTACTTCTCATGGAAGTCATTGCAACCTTCTTTAGCGTCTCCTCGTCGTCGAGGCTTACCTTAATAGCCTTCTCCTTGATAACGTTCTGAGCCTTCTCTAGGGCCTTCTTATATCCGCTCACTATTACTGTGGGATGGATATTCTTGTCTAGAAGCTTCTCAGCCTCCTTTAAAAGCTCGCCTGTAAGGACGACCGAGGTTGTAGTGCCGTCGCCGACCTCCTTATCCTGAGCCTTAGCTATCTCGACGAGAAGCTTCGCTATCGGGTGCTGAACCTCCATTTCGTCAAGTATGGTAGCGCCGTCGTTGGTTATGGTTATGTCGCCAAGAGTGTCTATAAGCATCTTGTCCATGCCCTTAGGGCCTAGCGTCGTCTTTACAGTCTCGGCTATCGCCCTAGCAATCATGATGTTGAGGTGCAATGCCTCCCTTCCCTGCTGCCTAGTAGTACCTTCCTTAAGTATGAGTACAGGCACACCGCCTATCTGAGCAGGCGCCACAGCCATTCCACTCACCCTTCACCCTACTGCGTGAGACAACAATTATCGCTTCTATATATATTTAACTCGGAGTAATAGAGGGGGAAACTACTTTTATAGTCATCCATAGGGGGTAGACGAGGCAGGTAATGGAGAGGCTGAAGGAGAGAAACCTTGTGAGAAAAAAGTGGCGCCCCGGCATGCTAAGGGTAGCCGTACTCTACCCTTCACATTACAGCATAGCCGCTTCATCACTCTCATACCAGATGCTGTACTACTATCTGGCAAGCATACCTCAATTCTACGTGGAACGAATAGTCATGCGCGAAGAGCCGACAAGCTTGGAAAGCGGTTTACCACTACGAGCCTTCGACCTAGCGTTTATGTCTATACACTACGAGCCGGACTACGTCAACTTCCTCTACATCCTCATCAAGGGAGGCGTAGAGCCAAGGGCTTCGCGGAGAAATAAGCCGTGGATTATAGTTGGCGGGCCCCCCATTATATCCAACCCCTCTCCAATAGAGGATTTCGCCGATGTCATGGTTATAGGTGAAATAGAGTCAACGCTACCTCCCATTATAGGGAAAATCGTGGAGCACTATCCAGATAAAGAAAAATTTCTTGAGAGCCTTGACCCGAAGAAGGGCTTTTACACAGGTAAAACGAGGCATACAGGAGAAAAGGTATACATGAACTATGCAGTGCCGCTTCCTAAAGAATTCCATCCTAAAGCACAGTTTAGCCCCATCAACCAAGTAGAAGGCTATACCCACGCAACAATGGTCGAGACGAATAGGGGATGTTTTAGAATGTGCTCCTTCTGCATGGAAGGACACATATTTAATTATATGAGAGAGAGGCCGCTCAGCGACGTTCTCGAAATAATAGATCAGGGAGTCAGGCTAAACGACACGCTCCGCTTAAAGTTTATCAGTCTTTCATTCTTCGACTACTCTCATGCAGAGGAACTATTAGAGGAAGTGTATCTTAGGAGACTTGAGGCGAGCATACCCTCCCTGAGAGCAGAAACGCTCAACGAGTACAGGTTAGAACTTATGAGGAAGGTTTCTCAGAAGACGCTAACAATCGCCCCTGAAACGGGTTCACGGCGGCTAGCCATTAGGCTGCGCAAATACGTCCCTCCAGACATGGCTCTTAGTATAGCCACAGCAGCCAAGGCGCTGGGGTTCAAGGGGCTAAAGATGTACTTTATGATAGGGCTTCCTGGAGAAGAACTGGAGGATCTTGAAGCCGACGTAGAATACATATTGACAATATCTAGATCAGGGTTCAGAGGGAACAGAGAGTTAAAGGTCACGGTAAGCCCCCTTGTACCAAAACCGCATACGGAGTTTGAACGTGAACCATGGGTTGGTCTTAAAGAGGCACGCCGCCGTATACACTACCTTAAGCGAAGGGTCTCCGGTGTAGCGGAGATCAGACCCTATGATCCACGCTGGGCGCAGATTCAGACGGTGATTTCTAGGGGCGGTGCTGAGCTGGGAAAACTACTTTTGCGGTGGGCTCTCGAGGGCGGAGGACTTGGTGGCTGGCGTAAAGCCGTTAAGGAGAGCGGCATCAATATAGAACGATACCTTGGTAGAATAGACGGAGAAGTGCCCTGGAGGCAAATCGTAGTACCCGGCCGTCCCTCCATACTCAGAGCCTAGCCTCCCCGAATGTTCTCCACTGCCCTTCTAAGCTCCCCCGCGTACTCCTTCTTGGTGTATACCCTTATCGGCGAGTATCCGAGATTGTAGAGCCTCGGCAGTATCCCTTCGCCAAGCTTATCTAATTCAACTAGTTCTCCATCGTCGCGAATCACGAAGAGCGGCGCGTCGCCCTTAACCAGCTTCATCTTGGGCACATGGATAAATATCCACTCCCTGGGTACGTTGCTTAGACTTTCCAGCTCGTCAAGTAATGCTCCTCTGCGCCACAACTTGACAATAAAGCTATGCTTCTTTTCAGATACACCGCTCAGGTAGAGCTTCGCCTCCACCACAAGTTTCAGAGGCCTCCTAGTGAGAAAGAGCCTCGCCAGCTCACCTATGTAACTGTTCTCCCGCGCCAGTTTCCTCATCTCAGCGACGAGACTGTAGTCGTCAAACGCGCACCACCCGCCGCCCTTCAACACCTCGTCGGGAGGAGGCATAGCTCCCTCCTTTACACTCTCCTCGTAAAACCGTGAGAGGATGGCCTCAAAGCCTCCCACAGTTCGGTGATAATAGAGTCTCCTAAACATCTGAAATCTCCCTATAAGCAGGCTTTCGACGGCGGCTTGTGCGTCTTCACGCACTGCCAAGCCGTAGCGCCCGGCCTTCTCCACCAGAACCAGTGACTCCACGAGTCTGTCAGCATCCACTAGGCCGTATCTAAGCCCCGTGAAATACGAGTCGCGTACAAGATAGTCTATTCTATCCGCGTCTATTTCAGAGCTTATAATGGGGCTAAGCCTGTGTTCTCCAGACAGGATTTTGGCCACGATCTCCGCGTGGTCGCCCAATGCATCGGCGAGGTAATTCTCTATTATCGCCAAGCCTAGCTTTTCATGCTTCACAAGCTCTATAGAGTGCGAAAAAGGCATGTGGCCTATGTCGTGGAGCAGGCCGGTTAGCCTAACGCTTTTCACTTCAAAATCGTTGAGGCCTGTAAGCATGGCTATCTTGCCGGCTAACAACATGGTGCCTAGGGAATGCGCGAAACGCGTATGTGTCGCTGAAGGATAAACGTAGTCCGCAGGCCCCAGCTGCTTTATTCTACGTAGACGTTGCAGATAACATGAGTCAAGTATTCCTACCTCTAGCCTTGTAAGCGGAATAAAACCATGTATTGGGTCATATATTCTCTTCCACGCGGCGCCGCGGCTTAACATTTCCTTTCCACAGAAGAGAAAGTGGTATTTAAGGGAGATGCGGTCTCCAAGAGTGTGAAACATGGGAATAGGCCCCCTGAGCCAGAAATAGTTTCCCGAGACGAGGTGTATAGAGGCAGAAGGTTTTCTGTAGAAAAGATCCGCTACACGCATCAGGGTAGAACATATGAGAAAGAGGTTGTAAGGCACCCGGGGGCTGTAGTAATTCTGGCTCTAACGAAGAACGGCAATGTTGTACTTGAAAAACAATATAGGCCCGCCCTCGATGGCTGGATATATGAGCTTCCAGCAGGAACGCTTGAACCTGGGGAAGAGCCCGAGGCCTGCGCGGTAAGAGAGCTAGCGGAAGAGACGGGGTATATCGCTAGGCGCGTTGTTTCTCTAGGAGCTTTTTATTCCTCCCCAGGTTACAGCGACGAAAAGTTGTATGCATTCTTGGCAGAAAACCCTGAAAGAGGGGAAAGAAAACCTGAAGACTATGAGATAATAGAGGTTCTCGAGATACCTCTGAAAGAGTTTGAAGAAATGATAAAGAGGGGAGAAATAGTTGATGCAAAGACGCTGGCAACCTATACGCTTTTCAAGGAAAAATGGGCAGCTAGAAACACTTTTCTTTAGAACAAGCTCTAAGAAGCGTGGGGGGATGACGTGCCTTCAGTGGGCCGAGGGTCCGTGAGGACTACCCGGCAAGGCGGACCCCCCTCAAGGCTAGCAGACATGTTTGAAAAAATACTCTCAGCCCTAGAGTCAGGGTATATAAGGGGCTTGCAGATTAAAGGGGGTCTCCTCTCGGAGGACCTCCTGGCGTCTCTCTTACAGCTGCTCCGTGAAAGAAGGGCGGAGTTCATCCTAGTAGACCAAATTAAGCGTCGTGTGGTTTTTTCCTCAAAGCCCGTCTTAAGCGACGTCGTCGAGGTAGTATGCAGCGCGCTTTCCGGGGAGGGAAGTATACCCTTGTGGCGTAGCAGAGTACTCATAGAAGAATTTTCGAGTAAGGGCTTGGAGGCTCTTAAAAGAGCCGCGAGGAGCGAGGACAATGTTAGGAGAGACTGTGCTAGCATGATACTAGACATCTTCATGTTAGCGGAGAGTTCTAAGGAAGGAGCAGAGTTGCCGCAGCGGCTACTCGCGTACGCCTTAGGGTATGCTTACAGGAGAGGTGAAGCACTCCTAGTATATAGGGGAGAAAGGGCTCCACTAAGCGTATATGAGAGGGGGAGAGTGATAGCCGTATCTGAGACTCCTGAGCCGCCGCGAGGCTATCTTGTGCTCGAAATTAGGGGCAACGAGTATAGAGTGCGGGAACCCAAGTCTCCGAAGAAAAATAGAGGATCCGTCGCATTGTGACGCTTGGGTAAAGTTAATATCACCGGGTAAGGCTGAAAGGTGGGGACACATATGAGGAAGTCGAAGAAGAGGGGAAGCTCTCACTCCACGCGTCCGCCAATCCTTGAGAAACCCGAATGGGTGACCATGCCTCCGGAAAAAGTCGAAGAACTTGTCGTAAACCTCTATAAGAAGGGTTACCCGCTGTCAGTTATAGGAATACTCCTAAGAGACCAGTACGGCATCCCCCTCGTAAAGGCGGTTACAGGCAAGAAAATGCTCAGAATACTACGCGAACGTGGCATGGCCCCGGAGATACCAGAAGACCTGTTTAACCTGATCCGCAGGGCTGTGAGGATAAGGCGCCACCTCGAAGAGCACCCAAAAGACTTCCACTCCAAGCGTGGACTACAACTAGTGGAAAGCAAGATCTACAGGCTAGCAAAGTATTATAAACGGGTAGGTGTCCTACCGCAGGACTGGAAGTACGAGCCAGAAAAGATAGCCATATACGTCTAATACTGGACTCAGAGCTTTTTACTATACACCCCCATTACACTATTGTGGTGTTGATGGCCGGCGTATCCCTCGACGACATGCTCTCTAGCGGCGCCAGCCTCGTAGAAGACATGGTGGATAGCGGCGAGCCTATACTCGTGGTCTCCCACTATGACGCGGACGGGTTGTCATCTGCCTCTATTTTCACGATGCTCCTCCAGCAGCTGAAAGCTCCCTTCCACCTTAAAATAGTGGAGCAACTCTACCCCTCCATAGTAGATGAGGTCGGCAAGCTTGGATATAGAAACATCGTATTTCTAGACCTGGGAAGCGGCTATAAGACGCTTCTCTCAAACATACCTGCCGAGAAGATACTGATCATAGACCACCACCTCTCACTCGGGGACGTGAAGGATATCGTCGAGGTAAACCCCCATCTCGCGGGTATAGACGCCTCAAAGGAGGTTAGCGCAGCGGGCGTCACGTATCTAGTCTATAAGGCGCTTGGCGGTGCGCCGGAGGCGGCGGCGCATTTAGCCTTAACAGGCGCGCTCGGCGATAGGCAGGACGCCGGCCCAAAGTTTTCCCTGGTGGGTATTAACAAGACGATTGTAGAGGAAGCCAGGAAGCTAGAGCTCGTAGAGTACAAGGTCGGTCTAAGACTCTTCGGCGTATCTCAGAGACCGCTTGTAAGGGCCCTGGCAAACACGTTTGACCCCTACCTTCCAGGTCTCACGGGAAACGAGGCGGCGTGCTACGATTTTTTAAGGAAAATAGGGATAAAACCCACAGAAAATGGTAAATTAAGGATGTATTCTTCCCTCACACCCGATGAGATAAAAACACTGGCAACAGAGCTTATCAAATATCTGCTCTCAAAGGGCGTGCCCCTAAAAGAGGCAGAGCGCATCTTCGGATATATATACCTATATACACGCGAAGCCCCGGGAAGCCCCTTCCACGACCTAAGAGAATACGCCTATATGCTCAACGCGCTGGGCAGAATGGACCGTTACGGCACAGCACTGGCGGTAAACATGGGTTATAGAGGCCGCTACCTGGTCCGTGCCCTCGACGCGATGAAAGAGTATAAACGCGTGCTATCAAGGCTTTTAAGGACGATAGAGGAGGGGCGCAGCCTAGTTGAAAGGGACGGCATACTCCTATATATACTAGGGGAGGAGGGGAAGCCTAAGCTCACGGGCCCCCTCTCAAGCCTCCTAGTCTCCTCCGCCGCGGCTGCTAAAGTGAAGCTTGTAGGCGTGGCAGCCCCAGTCGACGACAGCCACCTGAAGGTCTCCTTTAGACGCGTGAAGGAAGAGGTGGACATAGGTAGCCTACTACAGAAGGTCTCCGCGAAGCTTAACGCGTATGGTGGCGGCCACCCGGCGGCAGGCGGGATACTTATAGAGAAAGGCCAGGTGGACAGCCTCGTGGAGGCCCTGGCGGAGAACCATGAAGTATAGGATCAGGATCCTCTTACCCGGTTCACGTGAAGTATGGCTTTCACTTAAACCGGACGACGCGGAGTTGGGAGCAGTGGCCCTACATTCGCGGCACACGGGGGCGACCATCGAGTACTGTATAGCAGGGGAAAGCGCTGGCGACTTGAAAAGCCTCGCAAACGACGTACTCAGGTGCTACGCGGCCGTAACTAGTGTAGCAAAGGAGTTATCTAAGCGGCAGACATCTTAGATGTGTGGGCCCGTAGCCTAGTGGACAGGGCGGCGGCCACCCCCTTAACGGGGCCGCACTTCGGCCAGCTACGGGCCTGCCCACCCTTTAACCCCAAACCCCCCGTCTCCTCTCCTCCACAAAGCGCCCCCGCATGCGTATTTCACGCACCCTTTCCAGGATTCTCTCAAGATTCTCTCTGCCGACAACCTCCGAGTAGCCGTCGGCAAACCTCCCAAAGGCAGCGTCTGAATACCATGGATGCGTGGATTCCAGCGAACGTAGGAAAAGATGTAAATCCACCGCTCGGGCCTCTATATCCCTACGGAACTCACTCAGGCCAAAATCGATCAACACGGGCCTTCCATCGTGTACAACAACGTTGCTCGTAGTCAAATCGCCGTGGACAACCCCGGAAACGTGCAGCCTCGCAACGCTCCTGCCAAGAGCTTTAAGAACACTTTCCACGTACTCCGAAAGCCCCTCTTCAGAAAGGATCTCTTTAAGCCTCCGCCCCTCCACATACTCCTCTATTATCACAGCGTCCTCGGGGGACACGTATACTATACCTGGCACGTCTACCCCCGCTTCAACAGCCCTGGCGAGCACTCTAGCTTCCAACGCCGTTCTCCTCCTGCGAAGCCTCCTGTCAAGCTCCGGCAGCCTATAACCCTTAGAGAGCCTGTACTTTTCGACTACATGCTCCCCCGCCAGGAACCCCTCGAAGAGCGCCGCTTCTGCTCCTAGAGCTATGGGCTCTACACGTGATAGGGAAACAGGTAATTTAAGCCGAGGCACAAATGTTTCGCCGCTTTTCCTTCCCACCTCTCTCCTCCATGGAATATCGACCTTGTCAATCCTCCAGAGAGGCCTGATAGCACTCCTCTCTACTGGCAAGCTAACCCCGCTGCTCATCGCCAACGCGCCAGTATAAGCTATCATGGCTCCGTTATCGCCTGCATAGCGGGGCTCTACGGGGCGAAAGCTGGCTCCCCGCTCCTCAGCCATGTCCTCCAGCTTGCGGGAAAGCTTCTCACTCCTAGCGACTCCGCCCGTTATTGTGAGCTCCGCCTTCCCCGTATGAGCCATTGCCCTCTCAGCGACCTCTACAAGCATTGTATACGTGTACTCCACCAGGGTATAGGCTACGTCCTCGATCCTCGCCCCCTCCCTGAGAACCCTCAAGGCATATGTCAATAACCCCGAATAGGATAGATCCTGACCCTTCACGAGGTACGGGAAATCTAGCAGGACGTTGCCCCTTGAGGCCAGCTCTTCCACCTTTGGCACACCTGGAAAACCCAACCCGACTTCCCTGGCGAATGTGTCTAGACAGTTCCCAAGCGAGATGTCAAGAGTTTCCCCGAACACCCTGTAACGACCCCCCACAAAGGTTGTAACCATGGTGTTTCCCCCGGACACGTAGACGACAACCGGGTCCTCCAACCCCGTAGTGAGCCTCGCAATCTCTATATGCGCCACAGCGTGGTTGACTGGGATAAGGGGTTTACCGAGCTTCAATGCAAGGAAACGCGCCACACTAGCCCCCACCCTGAGGCATGGCCCCATCCCAGGCCCCAATGACACCGCTACACCGTCTATCTCGCCGAGCCCCACGCCGGCCTCATCCAGTGCTTCGCGTAAAACTTCTCCAGCAACCCTGCTGTGGTGCTCTGCAGCCTCGACGGGCTTGATACCCTCTCCGGGAGGCGGCTTATACGTAGACCTGGCGTCCGCCAGTATCCGGCCACTACTAGTAGCGATGCCGACGCCAAAGGTGTGAGCAGTACTCTCGATGCCTAGTACAAGTAGATCGTCACCACGCATGATTCCTAGAAGAAACACCGCTAGAGGTAAAAACCTTGACGTTACTCCTTCTTTCTCCGGGACTTGCCGCTACCCTTCTTGGTTACGAACTCTGTGTAGCCACACTTCCCGCAGTGCCACCTCTCAACAGGTTTCAGGTGGTGAGCCATTATCGACCCACATCTCGGGCATTTCTTATTCTTCAGCCTAATAGTCCCCTTCTCGTAGTCGTATTCGTAGAGCTTGTGAACCCACGACACGTCTACTCACCTCCCCCCTCCTTTTCACCGCCAAAGTTTTTACGTATAACGTGCTCCGGCTCAACTTCTCTAAGCCTCGCCTCAGACGAATACACGTGGACTAGCGCCTTAGACCTAGTCAACCCATACTCCGTCTCGAGCTTACGCACAACTATAAAGTTCGCGGGCACACCCAACAGCTCAGCTACTTTCTCCCGAACCTCTGCCCTCCTAGGAGTCCCGCTTCCATAGTGATCTACTATGAAAACATACTCCTTCCTGCCCACTAGCTTGTTGTCACGCTCCTCAACCAGCTTTAGCTCCTTCACAGACATTAACGAGCCCCACCTACCTAGAAAGACTCTCAATATAAGCATTATACCCAGAAAACTGGTGGGCCCGCCGGGACTTGAACCCGGGACCACCGCCGCTCTAACCCTGGCGGCTGTCAGGGCGGCTTAAGGCCCCTCCTCCCCGGGGGCATCCTTCCAACTAGACTACGGGCCCGGCTACCGCCATATGTAACCCTCCCCACAGCCTTTTTAACTTTTCCCGTAGGGAACGGCCCGGGAAGAAAACATGGCACCCCGCGCAGAGGCACGGCTTCACGGATAGAGAATGGAGCCGGGGCCGGGACTCGAACCCGGACAAAGCGGGTGGCTGTCGCCCACCACTGCAGCGTAGGCGTGCCGCGGCCCCAGTAGAGACTTAGCCCATGCATATTAATAAGTGACGCCGAGGAGCTAGCGATTATAGCCTCTCACACGTTATTTCTACCGCATGAGGAGTATGGGCGCCATCTCATATAGAGACGAATACAGGAAGATCGCGTTCACCCCGCCCCAGCTGAGGGGGGCGTGGACGAGGAGGGTTGAGATTTTCGTCGAGAAATATGTTCCACTACTCTCTGGACTCGGATTTGAGGTCGTCGAGCCGGAAGTATACAGCGAAGAGATACTGTACCTTGTACATGATAGGGAATACGTAGACTACGTAAAAAGAATGTCGAAGAGTGGGAGGGGGTGGCTCGACTATGGGGACACGCCAGCGTATCCAGGGGTATTCGAGGACGCACTACTAGCGGTATCCGGCACCGTGCACTGCGCCGAGCAACTCGACAACCGATCCGTGTGTTTCAACCCTCAGGGCGGTTTCCACCATGCTAGGAGGAGGAGCGCTGGCGGCTTCTGCGTTTTCAACGACGTCGCCCTGGCTGCACGCATACTCTCAAAGCGTGGAAGAACCGCTGTGGTAGACGTGGACGCGCACCACGGGGACGGTACGCAGGATATCCTCTACCGGGACAGCATATTAAAGATAAGCGTCCACGGCTATGGCTACGGGTTTTACCCAGGTACCGGGTGGATCGATGAACTAGGAGAGGGAGAGGGGAAGTGTCTCAACGTAAATGTGCCCGTACCGCTTGCAAGCGGCGATGACGTCTTCGAAAAAGTGCTCGAGGAACTGCTGGCGCCCCTCCTCGACAGCTATGGGCCCCGTTATATAGTGCTACAAGGGGGCGTCGACGGCCACAGAGGCGACCCCTTGGTGGGGCTGAGGTTTACTGATAACTCGTATTGGAGGCTAGCGTTACTCCTACACAGCTACGTCGAGAAGGGGGCTAAAGTGGTCGTTACTGGAGGGGGCGGCTACGTACCCGTAGAGGCGGCGCGTCTCTGGGCGCTTGAGCTTGCGGCCATATTAGGGGGAGACATGTCTCCTATAAAGCCCGTCGAAGAGGAAAGCGTGAGTGACGAGTACACGAAAAGCATAGTCGACGACAGGGTTAGCTTCCTAAAGGAAAAGCTCTCTGCATGTAATATAATATAGTGCGGGGTAATCAGATGAGGGGATGAAGAGGTCCGCTCCCCACTGAGCCAGGTGATGCCTCGAATCCGGCCTGACCCCCTAATAAACCTCGATTTCAACCCCGTACGCCATTCCCTGGAGAGAAGCCACTATGTCGGCGTTCTTAGTCTTCGTCAACTTGTTCAGCCCTGAGACAAGGTCTCCTATCTTGCCGAAAAGCTCTGCCGGATCCTCGCCGAGACCCTCTAGCACGACCTTTAGCCCCTTATCCGTCTCCTCTACTTCATAGTCCGCATCCTTAAACATGGACTTTATCTTCTTCTCCACGAGTTTTACATCAACCATGCCCTTCACCAGAGAAAGGGGGTTAAGCCACAGTTATAACGGTGACCGTTGAAAACCTGAAACCTGGATCCGAGAGACCCTAGTGCGTAAAGTATCGCTCGTAAAGTTTTATGGCAAGCTCCATGTCTTCCCTAGTAACTGTTTTCCGCCCAGCATGATTTGCGAGCTCCACAGCGTTTCTAGCCAGCCGCCTGCCTAACTCCTCTAGGTAGTCGCGTAAAAGCTGGGCCGCCTCCACGCTGACCCTTTCACCCCCCTCCTGGTGTATAATCCTGTCTATAGGCGCGAGGGGTATTTCGCCCTTCTCGCTCTTCTGCGCCATTTCTACCACGATAAAATATTTTCCGAACCGGCGGTATTAACCTTACTATATCTCTTTCACCGCGCGAGAAGGCGGCGCGCCGCCGGGGCAATATTTATAGAGGCCGCGTGGAAAAAGGCGGGGGGAGAGAATGGGTAAAGTGAGAACCAAGGTCGTTAAGAGGACAGCCAAGGAGATGCTCGAGAAGTTTCCCAACAAGTTTACAACAAATTTCGAGGAAAACAAGCAGGTACTCATGGAGGTAGCGGAGATACCCTCTAAGAGGCTTAGAAACAGGATAGCAGGCTACATCACGAGACTCGTCAAGCAGCGTAAAAGGGTAGAGCAGCAGTTAGCCATGAGACAGGAGATAAACCTCACCGAGGAGGAAGAGTATATAAAGAAGATAGAGGGCGGCGAGACTACCGCCACAGGCTAGTGAACGCTAGCCCCGGCGCAGGCGCAGCTAAGATTTAAGTCGGCGAAACACAAATATAAAACGGCGCGGGGGTGCCCGAGCTAGGTCAAAAGGCAGGTAGCCTGGCCAAAGGGGGCGGACTCAGGCTCCGCTGGCGATGGCCTGCCCGGGTTCGAATCCCGGCCCCCGCACCAGCTAATCCTCCTTTAGGGAATGCTTTTTATTCCAATTATTATTGTAGTGGTGAGGGGGCGCGCGCGGGCCGCTCGCAGAGAGCGCCGTTGAGCGGAAAGGCGATGTACCGTCACAGCGGTGAAATGGCGTGTTGACGAGCGGCGACAGCGCGCCCCGGGTGGGCGCATGACGCTTACCTATTCACGTCTGATAGAGGTGGAAAGGTGTTAGGTGATGGGTGGAGCACCGGTATCGGTAAAATACGTGATAAAGGCTAGGATGGAGGTATCAGGGCTTGTCGAAAAACACGATATAATAGGCGCTATCTTCGGTCAGACAGAGGGGCTGCTCGGCGAGGAGCTAGACCTGAGAGAGCTGCAGAAGATGGGGCGCCTTGGCAGGATAGAGGTGAAGACCAAGAAAAGCAACGGGAAGACTATCGCCGAGATAGAGATACCCTCGAACCTAGATAAGGTCGAGACCGCGCTCATCGCGGCGGCTATAGAGAGCGTCGACCGCGTGGGGCCTTACTCGGCGAAGACTACCATAACGGGTCTCGTGGACGTGAGAGCCGAGAAGAGGCGGAAAATCGTTGAAAGAGCTGTAGAACTCCTGAGAATGCTCGACCAGGCAGTGCCTGAGACGAAAGAGCTCTTAGACGAGGTCCTCGAGAAGATAAGGAAGGGGGAGATAACCTCCTATGGCCCGGAGAAGCTCCCCGCCGGGCCTGATGTGGAGAGCTCTGACACAGTGATAATAGTGGAGGGACGGGCGGACGTGCTCAACCTCCTAAAACACGGCTACAGGAACGTTGTCGCGCTCGGCGGAGCGTCTATTCCAAAGAGCATAGTCGAGCTTTCAAAGAAGAAGAAGACCATACTCTTCATAGACGGGGACCGTGGGGGCGAACTCATAGCCAGGAACCTGTTAAACGTCGCCGACATAGACTTCGTGGCTAGAGCGCCTCCCGGCAGGGAAGTGGAAGAGCTCACGGGTAAGGAGATCGCAAAAGCCCTCCAAAACAAGATCCCAGTAGAGGAGTACGTGAAACTGCTGGAAAAGGAGAGGCAGGAGAGGAGAGGCGGGAAGGAGGCGAAAATGCAGGTAGTAGTTGCGCCGGAGAAGGTAGTCCAGAGCGAGAACAGTGGCTCGGCGGGGGCCGCAGAGGCGGTTGAAGTCCCCGCTCATGTAGCCAAGGCCGTAGAGGAGCTTAGGGGGACGCTTGAGGCCATACTGTACGATGACGAGTGGAGGGAGATGGAGAGGCTCCCAGTGAGGGATCTTACCTCGCGGCTGCAGGAAGTGGACGGTGTGAGCTACGTCGTGTTTGACGGCATAGTTACGCAGAGGCTAGTAGACCTGGCGTACAATAAGGGCGTGAAGATGATTATAGGGGCGCGCGTAGGCGACATAGTACGGAAACCCGCGGAGCTAAAGATAGCTTCCTTCGAGGACGTAAAAGCCGTTTAAATCTTTTTGAGAAAATGTGACGGGCTCAGGGGAGGTGCATTCCCCGCATAGTTTCCTCGGTGCAGGTCAGCTTCTTCACGGCCCGCCTGGTTTTATGGTCGGAAAAACAATATATATTCTACTAGGCGATTGTGTGAGGAGGTGGTATAGTGTGCCTAGGCTCTACAAGTGCGCCTTCTGTGGAAAGCCCATAAAGCCGGGAACAGGGCTAATGTATGTGAGAACGGATGGCACAGTCCTGAGGTTTTGTTCCTCAAAGTGTTTTAAGAGCGCTATAAAGTATAGGCGCGACCCCAGGAAGCTTAAGTGGACCGCGCTCTATGGGAGGCGCTAGCCCGGTTACATAGATTTTTACGTATATTCTTCCTTTCTAATGGGGGCTGTGTAGTGGGTAAGAGGCCTAGGAAAAGCGGGAAAGACTTTGAGGAAAGCCGTGTATATATACGGGCTCCGATAGTGACCGTTCTAGGACACGTTAATGTCGGGAAAACCACCCTCTTAGACAGGATCAGGGGGACAGCCGTAGCCAAGAGGGAGCCCGGCACCATCACGCAGCACATAGGTGCGTCCTTTCTACCCTGGAGTGCATTAGAGGAGCTCGCCGGCCCCCTGGCTTCAAAGATAAAGGTTAACATACGTATACCCGGTTTCCTCGTGATAGACACGCCCGGCCATGAGGCTTTTTCTAATCTAAGAAGGCGTGGCGGGAGCATAGCGGATATCGCGATACTTCTAGTCGACGCGTTGAAGGGGTTTGAAAACCAGACATATGAGGCGTTGGAGATACTGAAGGCCAGGAGGGTTCCCTTCATAGTCGCTGTAAATAAAATCGATAGGATACCTGGCTGGGAGCCCCACCCCGGGGAGCCCTTTGTTTTTTCCTACAAAAAACAACGCCCGGAGGTTCAAGCGAGGCTGGAGGAGCTGCTCGCGTATATTATAAACCAGTTTAGGACGCAGGGGTTTAGGGCGGACAGGTACGATAGGATAAGGGACTTCACGAAGGTGGTCGCTCTAATACCTATAAGCGCCGTCACGGGGGAGGGGGTACCTGACCTGCTGCTGGTCCTCGCCGGCTTAGCGCAAAGGTATCTTATAAACAGGCTTAAAGTGAAGGAGGGGCCTGGGAAAGCCGTTATACTTGAGCTACGCGAGGACCCTGGCCTTGGAATGACCGCCGCGGCTATACTTTATGAGGGAGTTATCAGGAGGGGTGACACGATAGTTGTAGGCGGCCTCGAGGAACCCTTCGTTACAAGGGTTAAGTACATCTTGATGCCGAAGCCCCTCGACGAAATGAGGTCGCCGGAAGACAGGTTTATGGCTGTAGAGGAGATTAGAGCTGCTGCTGGCATCAAGCTGGTGGCAGAGGGGCTCGAGAAGAGCGTCGCCGGCGCCCCTATATACGTCGTGGAGGACGAGGCGGAAATTGATAGATACCTCCGCTTGGCAAGGGAGGAGGTCGAGGGGTTAAGGGTACAGAGGGATATCGCAGGTGTGGTTGTAAAAGCGGATACCCTTGGCACGTTGGAGGCCCTAGTGGATTATTTGAAGAGGCACGATGTCCCGGTTAGAAAGGCCGATGTAGGCCCTGTGGTTAGGAGAGACGTCGTCGAGGCACAGCTGGTGAAAAACGTGGATCCCAAGCTCGCCGCTATACTTGCGTTTAACGTGAAGGCGACGCCGAACGCGCGCGAGGAGGCAAAGGCGAGCGGCATACCGATTTTCCACGAGAGAATAATCTACAGGCTGGTGGAAGACTACCTCCAATGGTATAAGGAGCAAAAGGAGCTGGAGCGCCGCCGCATAATGGAGAAGATGACCCCGCCCGTGGTGATTCAGGTATTGCCAGGCTACGTGTTTAGGAGGAGAGACCCCATAATTGTCGGTATACGCGTGATAGCCGGCAGGCTTAGGGGAGGGGTTCCACTTATCACGAGGACTGGGAGAAGGATAGGAGAAGTCATGCAGATACAGGAGCACGAGCAGCCTGTAGAGTACGCCGAGGAGGGGGCTGAAGTGGCTGTTTCGATTAGGAGCAAGGCCATGGTGGGTAGGCAGGTGAAGGAGGGGGACTACCTTTACAGCGATGTCCCGGTCGAGGAAATTAACACTTACCTGGAAAAATTCTCGGGCGAGCTCAGCGAGAACGAGAAGAGGTTCCTCCAGCAGTTACTGAAGTTTAAACTGGGCTTTTCGAAGGAGATAGAATTCCCCTGACAACTATTCTCTACGCCGTTTTTACCCACCATCTATTAACCTGATTATTTCCTCGGGAGGAAGGTTCGTTCTAAAACCCTTCGGATCAAAGTGGGTTAAACTAGCCTTCACCCCAGCCTCGGAGAGAGATTCAACGACGGCGTGAGGCGAAGGTTCACTCCTAAGGCTATACCTCGATGCCAACGCCTCCGTCGTGTAGAAGAACGGGGGCGCATTCACCTCGCCTTTAATCAGCTCAGCAATCTTTAGGCCCTTCCTCGAAAGATACCCTTCACCCATCCTTTCCATGTAAAGTGAGTATACGGCCTCTGCAAATTCCCCATCCCATAGCGGCCCTATCCATAGGGGCCCGGCGATCTCCACTTTGCCGCCACCGGAAGGGCAGCTTGTAGGCACGCGCGGCACGATTCCCTCGATAACTCCTCTGTGGAGGCTCTTACGGCAATACCAGAGATACCCTATGTTTCCCGGCAGTCCTCCGCTGCCGCTCTTCGTCTTCTCGACTTTAACGCATACACGTATATAGTGGTCGGTTGAGTGCGCGTAGAGGGGTATTGCCCTCCTGCCGAGTTTTGCAGCCTCCCTAGCTATAAAGTAGAGGAGGATCCTTGTCCCCAGCTCCCTCGAGAACTCTGTCCTTAGGCTCCAGGAAAAATACTTCCTCAGACTGGTCTTGGGGTATTTCCCTAGAAGCGGGGGCATATCCGTTGCCGTGAAACACGCCATGCCCCTATGAGATACTGACCTGAGGGCTGGATCTGTGAAGGGGGCGGGGCTACCGAAGGGATCTATCTCCAAAAAATCGAATCCTCTTTCACGTAGCATGAGCACAGCTGCGTCCTCCGAGGCCACATCCGCGACTCCTTCGAGTCGGTTTAAGCGTATGTTTTCCCTAGCTATCCTAGCGGCTAGTGGATTAATATCATTTAACAAAAGCTTAGACACGAGGCCTCTATTTTCAACCGCGTACCTTATACCCCGCGCGCCGCTCGCCGCCAATGCGTCGAGAATCCTCACATCACCTCTGCGTCCGCCATAGACCCCGACAATAACCGACCCCAGGTCTCTAGACACTCTCATGCGGGGATTGTAGAATACAGGCGCCCACGCTGGGTCATAGAATCCACGCTTGTCACGGAACCTATCTGGGTTGGGGACCTTAAGCAGAGCCTTACCCTCTTTCACTATTTTAAACAGAGATGAATCCTCTGCGACGCCCACCCCTAGTTCTCCTCTCCCACTAGAAAGCCGACATGCCTCTTTATTTCTTCAACCTTCTCCTTCGGCAAAATGAGGACTCTCCCTCCTTCTTTGACGCCGCTCCCCTCAGACAATAGTATAGCCCGGGACTCCGTGACATCCAATATCTCCTCCACAGGTTCCTCAGCAACCTTTTCCTTGCCTATAAGCAACCTAGGCTCTTCCACGGACTCCTTCTTAGCCCCAGCGTCGAACGGCGACCTGGAGAAAAGGTATTCTCTGAAGCCCATGCGGGAAAGAATGCTTAGCACCTTGCCTATGGCCTCGTCGCGGACGGAGAGGCGTGTGCCGCTCCTACGCCTACCGGTTTCCTCTATAAGCGTCTCAACTTCCTCTAAGCTTAGCCTAGCAAAAACGCGGCTCCCCACGTATTCCTCCATTTTGGCCGCGACCTGTATTGAAGCGTCGCTCAACCCCTTCTCGTAATAGAGGATGGTCCTCCTAGTCACGCCTAGCGCGCGTGCAAGCTCGCCCCTCGACATACCTTTCTCCTCTCGAGCCCGCCTCAGTTCCTCTCCCCGCAATTTAACGTATACGCCGCCCTTCGAGACATAGATTAGTGGCTCCTCGGAGCCGTTAAGGATCTTCTCAAGGGTTTGCGGCGTAACCACGGGTAGCCTGTACCTGGTATATATAATGTTGTCTTCGAGTCTTTCACCCCCCTCTTCCCTGGAGACGATGATAGGCACGCCTTTAACGAAATCGCTAAACCCCCTTAGCCCCTCCGCGACCTTGGGGGTGAGGTCTTTTACATCGTCTAGGTTCTTTGCGACGATTATCCTGTCCCTATCCCTTATAATCTCGTCGAAACAGTACTGGCTACCGTGTAGCTCAAGCCTCCTAAGCCTGGCGAAGACGCGGCGCACAGTGGGGGGCACCATTACATGTGAAGGGAGTTACGGAAAATATAAAAGAGTTTCTCACTTCTTCTGGGCGACTATAAACGCATGGGCTATATCGTAGGGTTCTAAATGAACCTTGTCCTCGACGCTGTATCCACGCTCCTCTAAGTGTTCTATCTCCCTCCTGAAGGTCTCGGAGGGCTCGGCGGTCACATCTATGCTCATGGCTTTTATGGCGAACATTATCCATCCACCCTTCTTCAAGAACATGTCCGCGTTGTCGGCCACAATCTTGCTCTGAAAAGGCTGCGCAATGTCAGCGTACACCACATCGACCGTCTCGAGGAGCGGAGCATACTTTGATGGAAAACGGGCGTCCGCAAGTATAGGGATAACATTGCTTCTATGCACCGCGACTTTCTCGATGAACTCTCTCATCACTCTTGGGGCGAACTCGTCGCCGTAGAGCAGGCCCTTCGGGCCAATAATGTCCGACACGTGACTAGGCGTGGTGCCGCTCGCCACGCCCAAGTAGAGCACCTTTACCCCGGGCCGGATGGGGTTCACTTGGAGACCCTTAAGGATGGCGCCGGCAAGCTTACTCCTATAAGGATTCCATATTCTAAACTCCTTATCCCCCATCCTAACTAGGAGTTCCCCGTAAACCCTAATACCTGGAACCATGTTCACAGTGGCCAGCTTCTCACTCCCATCCTCGAATTCAACCCAGTAGACTCCCTCGAACTTTTCGTG
Source organism: Thermofilaceae archaeon (assembly GCA_026986905.1). GTDB lineage: Archaea > Thermoproteota > Thermoprotei > Thermofilales > Thermofilaceae > JALVKT01. The sequence continues at coordinate 53,806 of JALSNQ010000006.1, read as the reverse complement.
GGGTTTATACCCGGTAGCCCTTATCATGACCTTTCACCTCCTCCTACCCCTACCTCTAAACTTCTTCTTTTTCTTGCCACCCTTCCTCTTCTCCCTCCTGGGCGGCCTAGCTTCCCTAGCCTCCGCCTTCTTCCTCACTGGGGGCTTTGCATACGTCTTCTTTATCTCCTCGATCCTCTTTTCAAGCTCTTCTTTCAACACGTCAGCCTTATACTCGCCGCTGAACGCGTCTATCCTCGCGGCTATCGCGAGCTTAGCGGCCAACGCCCTAGCTATCTTGCCGCGCTGCCACTTGGGGGACCTATAGATAGCCGGGTACTGGAATATGACGCCGTGCTTCGGCGGCCTCGTGCCATATTTGAGGAACCTGAAAAGAGCTTTTTCCGCGCCGAGCACCTGTATCGTACTTGCAGGCATCATTGCGAGCTTCTTAATACCGCCCGCTAACGCGATCAGCCTGGCGCCTAGCAGGGGGCCGACGAGCCCCCTGACGTTGGGCGCGACCTCGAGCATGGCCTCGTCTATGTATTTTTCGAGGTTGCGGCGGGCCTGGTATAGCTCTAGGCCTATTCTGGACACCTGTCTAATCGCCTCGAGGTCGAAGTCCGTGATATCCGCACCCATGCTCTCCTTTGCAGCCGCAAGAATCTTCTCTACCGTCTCGTCGCCGAGACCAAGCTCCTTTAGGTTCTCTTCGTTCATCTGATCCCTAGACCCTATCTCCGTGACTATTTTGAGGTACACCTCGTGGTCCTCAACGATATCGTTTAGCTCGGGGAAGTGTAGGCTGTACCATTCCCTAACTCTCGACGCGAACAGGTTTATCGTCTTGTTGATGTCGTCGAGCGCGTTTATCGCCTGCGCTATAAATAGGTCCCTCTTCTCAGCTGCCCGGCGAACCTTCTTTCTGGCAAGAGCTAAGGCAACCGCTCTAACCTTGGAGTAATACTCCGGGGGCTCAATCCCTAGATACTCCTTCGCAAGCCCCACCACGTTCTCCCTAAAACGCCTGTACACGGGGTCGGCCTGCCTTATTTCAACCTTCAACCCCAGAGTAGACGCTATTTCACGCGCTATATCTTCGTCCTCGACTACGATAACAGTGTCCTCCCCCAAAGCTCCGCGGAGAAACTCTACGAGTTCAGCCGGCAGTTTCCCCTCTTCAAGTTTATGGAGTATCTCCGCTAGCGCGGAGGGATCCTCCGTACCCCACTTATGGTGGGCTGCAACACTCTCCCCCTCTAGGAGAAAGGCTGCAAGTGGGGTGAACGCTAGATAAAGCTCAGCCATTCTCACCGACCTGAAGGTAGGGGGTAAATCGGGTATATATTTCATTATCACATAATAGCAGGATTATTCTCTGGCGAGGTGGCCGGCTATGGAGGAAAGAAACGCGGGGAAAAAGACTACGTACGGGAAGGTTTTGGGCAGCTTTAAGATGAAATGCCCCTTTTGCGGGGGAGACATGGTGGTGACCGAAACACAGTACGACGTACCCGGCATGGGACCGGTGATTATAGTAAACAAGGTCTGCACTAAATGCGGTTATCGCCGCAACGACGTAATACCCCTCAGAAGCGAAGGCCACAAAAGGATATACTACAAGGTAGAGGGAGAGAGGGACTACGAGGCAAAGGTTATCAGGTCGCCTTACGCTAGGATTAAGATCCCCGAACTAGGGCTCGAAATGGAGCCAGGGATAGACGCAGAGATGTTTGTCACAAACATCGAGGGCATTTTGAGGATGTTCATAGACGCGGCGGAGAGGATTAGGGCGATGGAGGGGGGCGAGGAGACGGAAGAGGAGAGAAGACTCCGCGAAAAGGTAGAACATCTGGGAGGGGGGTTCACAGTGGTCATCGACGACAGGGAGGGGCTAAGCAAAATAGAGAACGCGGACAGGAGAAAACTGCTCGTCGAGGAAGTGGATGGTGCGAAAAGCGGATAAGCCTGGAGGCCTGTCTAATTCTAAGGTGGTGGTCGTTGCCCCCCAGGAGGAAGTCTAAGAAGAAGAAAAAAGACAAGGAGAGATCCCCGCAGCCGCTCTCGGCCGCGGGCCTGATGACCTTCTTTGAAGAAGACATTGGAGGAATAAAGGTTAGGCCTGAGCTAGTTCTAGCCGCGACTTTCCTCACCGCCGTAGTAGTGATAATGGCGCACCTGGGCGTATTCGGCGCGTTAACGCCTTAGCCTATCCTCGGCGCCCCTTCTCACACCGTCAACTATTTCCCTGAGTTTTTCCTCTACGTCGTCCGCCTCCTCAACTATTGTACCGGTGACTATGATGTCGGCCCCAGCTTTCACCAGTTTATAGGCGGTCTTCGCGTCACGTATTCCTCCTCCCACTACTAGAGGCACTTTCACGGCCTTCCTCACGAGGGCCACCGTCTCGGCGGGCACAGGCTTCCCGCCGGAGCCGCCTTCCAGGTATATAAAGCTGAAGCCTATGTACTCTGCGGCCAGCGCGTAGGCAGCAACTATCTCGGGCTTGTTGAATGGAAGGGGCCTGGTATAGCTGACAATGGATACCGCCCCGCCGACGCCGACTATTATGTACCCGAGTGATAGTACCTCAAGCCCATACTTCTTTACAATAAAGGCGCCCTGCATCTGAGCCCCAGTAATGAAGTATGGGTTCTGGGAATTCAACACGGAGATAAACCATACAGCGTCTGCGTGCCTGCTAAGCGCGGTTGGAGAACCTGGGAACAGTATAACCGGTATATCGACTTCCCTTTTAATAGACAACACTATGTCGTCCGTCATGCTCTCGGACACGCCGATGCTGCCGCCCACCATTATGGCCGATGTGCCGGCCCTATGGGCGGCCTTGCCTATCTCCGCCGCCTCTTCAGGCCCGGTTTTATCCGGGTCTATTAGCGTCATGTGGAGCGCTCCATGCTTCTTTATACCCTCAAGTATGTAGTCCCGTACACTACTCCACTTCTTCCCCTCCATAATACTCGCCCTCGGACTCTTCGCCTTCCCTGGATTCCTCCTCTTCCTCTACACCTATTTTACCCTCCTCGTACGCATCGAGGAAACGACTATAGTAGTCGACCTCCGCCAAATAGGGGTTATATTCAAACTCCGCCTCCAGTCCACAGTTAGAGCAGACAACCCTGGCCACGCCTTTCCGCCTGTCTATCATCACGCTAACAGACGTCTCGCCGCAACGCGGGCATTGAAATATTTTAGGCAAACTACGCCTAGGCTTTAAACGTATCTTACGCCTACGCCTCCTCCTACCCATAACGCCTCACCACACATAGCCCTAGCTGCTAGAAAAACTAATCTCCCTCAACCTCTAAGACGTACATAACCTTCCTCTCAACATCGTTAAATCCTGAAAACACATAGTCCGCTCCACGGGCCTCCTCCACCGCGAACTCTACTATGCTCTCAGCACCCTCCCCGCACACATCCTCGGGGTCCAGCCCGAGGAGCCTTCCTAGCGCTTCAACCCCCGAGGTGAAGGCCCTAACCCTTCCCACCCCGTCATCTATGAGCATGCGGAGCGTAACCAAGACCTCGTTACCCATACACCTAGTATAGACGGACATGTCCAATAGAGAGGCAGAGGCACGTATCCATCCCCCCTCAACGAGGCGGCCCTCACTATAGCGGACGGCCGCCGGGCCCAGCACATTTAGCTTGAAACAATCATTCGCCACCAATCCCCGCGTACTCTTCCTAAACCCCCACACTTCTACTTCGCGGCCAAGGCTCCTGGCCGCCTCCAAGAACTCCTCATCGTCGAAGACGGCTATAGCGGCGGGCGTCTCACCTCCAACTATGAACAGTCTACCCCCCTTCGCTCTAAAAACAATGTATCCCGCCAAGACCCCTGAGAGAGAGAACTCTCCTCTCACATCTCCCATTTCCCTAGAAGCCTGGCCGCCAGCCACCACATCTATCACGCCTCCCCTGTAAAGCCTAGCAGAGATGGGGGACGTCCCCCTTAGAGAAACCCTGGACGCGGCGATAACCCGCCTCGTATAATCAGCCTCCCCCAGCTCGCCTGGAACCATGAGGCTGGCAGGCGTCCCATCTGGCGTAAACCCGTACAGGCAGCACGCCCTTGCACTACAGGACGCGGCGCCGCATTCCAGAACGAGCGTCCTGGCCTCATACTCCCTCGAGAGACGCCATAGGGTTCCCGGCTCAACGCTTCCTTCAACCTCTACGCTACTCCTCTCAGAGAAAACAACTTCAACGCCGTTTCCTCGACGCCTCACGGAGACGTTCCGAAAAACCGCCTTATCGCCGAGGGAAACGCCGCGTAGCTTAGCGGCATGGGGCCCCCAGGCCACAAGGGGGACTGCCGCCGTCTCATCCGCTATTATAAGCCTCGCAAACAGGTCACCCCTCCTACTCTCCCTAGGTTCCCCCCTCTCGATGACCACGCCCTCAACCTCGATTCCGAAGAAGCCCGGTACGAGGTCGGCGAGCTTCAGGCTGCCCACAACGTCCGCGTGGGCTGTCTCGGCTTCAACACCCAGGCTTCGGGCAAGCATTAGGGCCGCCGCGTCTTTCTTTATGAGACCCTCGAATTCCCTGATTTTTTTCTCAACCATCTCCTCTACTTCAGCCACGCTGAGCCCCTTTACGCGGGCTATCTCCTCGACGAGCCTCTTGTACTCGCTGCCCTCCTCACTCATCAACACGACCTCTTAGAGTGTAGTATCAACTGTTCCTAAACTCCGAAATTTACACATAGCCTTTCCGGCCGATGAGCGGCTACAAGAATATACCGCTAACTATTTTACGAAAGAGCTTTTCCCAAGAGCTCTCCGCCTCGTCCACCCTCCACGTCCTGTATTTTCCCTCCTTAAGGGCTATCTCCACCGCGCGCATATGGTAGCATGCGGGCCTAGCATGCCTTATATGCACGCTAAACAGGAAGTCGGGGCAGCTACAGTATAGCCCCGGGTAGACGAGGTAGGACTTCTTCCTATCACGGCTCTCCACGAGGAAAAACTCTCCTCCCCTGAAAATCACCTTTACTACACGTCCGCCATCCACGGCTCTCCTAGCCTGCTTCTCGAGGTCCAAGCTCTACACCTATGGGACAAGGTGGAACCTGTCACGGGGGAACAGCACAACCTCTCTTATATTATCCAGGCCGAGAAGCTTCATGAGAAGCCTGTCGAAGCCTAGGCCGAAGCCGCCGTGCGGAGGCATGCCGTACTTGAACGCCTCAAGGTAGAATTTGAAGCTCGAGGGATCCAAGCCCTTCTCTACAAGGTTGGAGTATAGAACACTCCTCCTATGTTCCCGTTGACCGCCCGACGCGATTTCGGTCCCACGTATATCCAAGTCAAAAGACCTGCTTAGCCCATTCTCCTCCCTCATGATGTAGAAGGGCTTCGCCTCCCACGGATAGTCCACTATAAAGTAGGCGTCGTAGCCCTGCTCCGCCATGTATTCCCCTAGAATTCTCTCAGCCCTAGTATCGAGATCGCCCCCCTCCCCCTCTACACGATGGCCCCGCTCCTCAACTATGCCTATAGCCTCCCTGTACGTCACCCGGGGTATATTACCCAGCTTGCCTAGAGGGCGGAACCCGAGCCTCCTCAGCTCATCGCCCATCTCCTCGTCAAGCCTCTGAGAAACATGCCGGACGTACCCTTCAAGGATGTCCATCACGTCGTGGTGGCTCCGTATAAACCCCATCTCGGCATCGACACCCCAGCTCTCGTTTAAGTGGCGGGGTGTGTCGAACTTCTCTGCCCTAAAGTAGGGCGTTATCTCGAACACCCTAGGCACACCGCACATAAGCATCTGCTTGTATAGCTGGGGGCTCTGGGAAAGATACGCGGTACCGCCGAAGTAGTCTACACGGAAGAGCGTCGCACCCCCCTCAGCGCCGGCCCCCACGAGTTTGGGGGTGTGGACCTCCAGGAAACCCTTCTCCTCGAAGTACTCCCTAGTATACCTGGCGAGCCTAGCCCTAGCCACGAATATCGCCCTATAAGCCGGGAGCCGGAGCGAAACATAGCGGTACTCCAGCCTAGTCTCGAGGCCGGCCGGCGTCTTTCCCGTAACGTCTACCGGCAGAGGCTCCTCGGGCTCTGCCAGAACCTCGACCCTGAGGGCATGAAGTTCGCGGCCCTTACGGCTAACAACCTCTGGCGGTTCTACGCCTTCGACGCGCACCGCGGAGCCTATCTTTATCTTCTTCACAAGCTCCCAGGTCTCTGGCCCAACCTCGCTTCTCTTGACAACTACAGTTAAAACGCCCAAGCTGAGGTCGTCGATTACCTCGAGGAAGGCTATCCTGCCGAGAACCTTTGAATTGTTTACCCAGCCTTCAACGGCCTTGACGGCGTCCCCCACGTCAGGCACCATCCCACACTATGCGCCTCAGTATTTATCGCTTGGCCACGATCCACCTATAAAATGCAGGCAACCCTTACCCGATAGCTAGGCCACGCTAAGTTTTTAGGAGAAAACAATGTTAGGTTAAAAGGCCTATCGCCCGGGAAGAGGTGATATATATGGAACAGCCACAGCAGCTTAAAAACGCTATAGAACTGCTACGCCAGATCGCTGAGGACCGCGGCGTGCCCCGCAACATTAGGCGGGTCGCCGCAGAGTCCATCGAGATACTCCTAGATAATAAAATGTCCCTTGGACTGCGCGCCGCCAACGTGATATCCAAGCTGGACGAGGTCTCAATGGATCCAAACGCCCCGCTCTACGCGCGCACCAGGATATGGCAGGTAATAACGCAGCTGGAACAATTAAAGGACGAGGAGTAGGATGGGCGGGGCACGCGTACTCCCCACCGGGAACATCGTGTATGGGCGGCTCCCCCGCGGCTGCGAGCTATGCCAGCGGGGGTTGAAGAGCGTTGTTTTTTTAACGGGGCTTTGCCCAGCTCGATGCTTCTACTGTCCCCTCTCCAAGGCCCGCCGAAGCCGTGACGTGTTCTACGTAAATGAGAGAAAGATAGACGTAGACTTGCCCCGTAAAGCCCTGAGAGCAGCTGTATTGAACGAGGTGTATACTTCAGCGTCCCTAGGTGCCGGCATCACAGGCGGGGATCCACTAGAGAAGATGGATAGAACCGTGTGGATTATAAGGACGCTGAAGGAGTCTTTTGGAGACGATTTCCATATCCACTTGTACACCTCTGCGCTCACCTTAGATGAACAAAAGATGAGGCTTCTAGCGAGAGCAGGACTAGACGAGATTAGGCTACATACCCCGCTGAGCCTACTACCCGAGAAGCTCCGCATCGCCCTAAGGTATGAGGGTGAAGTCGACGTGGGGCTCGAATACCCCGTGCTGCCGAATGGCGGTGAGACCCTGAAAAAGATCATATCGCTTGCCGCGGAAATGGGTGCCTCCTTCATAAACCTCAACGAGCTCGAGTTCACGGAGACGAACTCTGCTGCCCTACGGAGGGCCGGGTTCAGACTAGCCGAAGATTATAGAACTGCTGAGGGAAGCAGAGAGACCGCGTTAGACGTGCTGGGCTGGGCCGCGGAGACGGGTGTGCCGATAACCGTCCACTTCTGCCCGGCGAGTTTTAAGGACTATTACCAGACAGGGCTCAGGCATTATAGGCGCGGCCAGGTGTCCGCCCTGCCGCATCATATGGTCACGGACGACGGTACGCTGCTCGAGCTTACGGGTGTAGAGAGGGGCCTCTTTAAAGGAATATACCCCGAGGGCAGGGCACACATAGCTTCGGGCATAAGTAGGGGGCGCCTTGTGGAAAAGGAGGCAACTTATAGGGGCCTCAAGCTCACGGAGGAGGAGATAGGGGAGAAAAATATCTAGCCGGGGCGGCATATACTAATGGAGCCCGGTGGTGTAGTGGCCAAGCATACGGGGCTTTGGCCCCCGTGGCGGGGGTTCGAATCCCCCCCGGGCTACCATTTTTCATAACCCCTTACGGCTCAAGTAGGGTTACCGGGATGACCCCGCTACTATATATAGCTGTATTTGCGGCGACGCTTGCCCTGGGCCGCAGGATCAGGTTAAACATAGAGCCTGCGCTTTCAGCGTCAGTTTACCTCGTAGTCTTCACGGTGGGTTTCTGGGGCGCCAGCGTTATAGCGGGACGCGCCGCCGCATCACTATTGGGCAAAGCACTCCTCTACCTCGCACTAACAACCCTCTACACGGTCGCGCTGGGTCTTGCAGCGGAAGGAAGAGAGAAAGAATGGAGAGGAGGAGGTGAGGCGCCAGTACCGTGGAGAATTTGGTTGGTGGTTGTATCAGGATTTCTCACAGGCAGCGTTCTCAAGGCGCCGAGTACAGTGCCCCTTGGCAGACTCATTGATGGGGAAGTTTTGGCGCTTATCTCTTTAGCCGGCCTCGATACTGCAAGGAGGGTGGAGATCGACGTTTTTAGGAAAAGCCTTGCTGTGACGGTAAAAAGCTGTGTCATCGCGTTGGCCGCTGGTGCGCTGGCCGCCGCTTCCGCCTCCGTTATAATAGGAACGCCGCTTAGGGTATCCCTGCTATACACCTGGGGGATGGGGTGGTATAGCTTCTCCGGGCCCTTCGCCGCTTCCCATATAGGGGTAGAGGAGGGCCTCTCAATCTTTATAGTCAACCTCCTCAGAGAGCAACTCGTGTTCCTACTTGTGCCTCTTCTGAGGCGACCGTTTATAGGACTACTGGCCCTGGGCGGCGCGACAACAATGGACAACACGCTTCCCATATATGTCGCGGTCTATGGGGAAGAGGCAGCGATACCCTCAGTATCAAACGGCGTGGCGCTCACACTAGTAACGCCTTTCCTCCTAGCAGCTGCGCTCTCACTATAGCATCAAGGAGGCAGAGGCGGTAAGCCTTCTTCTATCCTGTCAAGCAGTATGTTCACGAGCGCAATGTACGCGTCAATGGGCCTCGGCTTCACGGACACCTTAACCTCGACGCCGCCCCACGGACATCCAAGGGTGAAAAGACACGTAGTACCGCAACGAACCTCGCGAACCTCAACCCCTTTAGTCGAAGGCACGTATCCATGCATGCGGGAAAGTTTCCTTAGAGGCGTCACATACACTCCCCAATGGGGGCTCCCGCCGCCCCTCTCAACAGCTAGCCTCAGCTTCCTGTACACCCCTCTGAGGGAAGCCTCGTCGACATGTATATGACGCAGCCGGCTCCCAATAAACCGGGCAGCGACGCCCTCCTCGAAGAAAACTATGTTGAGCTCCACGTCCCTCCTTATATCATGGGACAGAAAGAACGCAGAGGAGACTATTTTAGAGAATACCGGCTGGGGGAGGCCGTAAAAGCCCCTAAAACACGCCGTAAAGACCCTTCGCTGCACCGCTAAAACCCTAGGCCCGCGAACTTGCGCCTAGACTTGGAGAGCTGCCTCATGAGCTTCTTCGTACGCTTATAGGCCGCTAGAAGCTCCCTCACATCCCTGGGGCTGGTCCCGGAGCCCCTCGCAATGCGCTCAACCCTCGACTTATCGATTATAGATGGATCCAGCAGCTCCTCCATAGTCATGGAATCCATTATCACAAGCCACTTCTCAATATTTTTCTCCCCCTGCTCCGCCACGCCCTTAGGCAAAGAGACACCGCCCAGGGCCTCCAAGACGGAGGAGAGCGGCCCCATCGACTTGACCCTTCTCAGCTGATCGCGGAGGTCGAGAAGCGTAAGCTTTCCCGCGGCTATGGCGCGGGCCCTCTCCCTCTCAATCTTCTCGAATTTCTCGAACCGCTGCAGTATGCCCTTTAAATCGGGCATCCCAAGAAGCCTAGAGACGTATTCACGCGCGTCAAATGGCTTCAGGTCATCGACCTTCTCACCAACACCTATGAACGCAACCCTTGCACCCGTCGCGGCCACGGCTGAAAGCGCGCCACCGCCCTTCGCGCTCCCATCCATCTTTGTTAAAATTATTGATCCTATGGGCGCGGCCTCGTGGAACGCCGCTGCCTGCTTCCCGGCCGCCTTACCGATGGTGGAGTCTATCACTAGCATAGTCTCGTCGGGATTCACCGCCGACGCAATTTTACGCATCTCCTCTATCAGGCCCTTCTCCTCCTTGTGCCTACCAGCCGTGTCGACTATGATAACGTCGAGGCCCATACGCCTAAGCTCCTCTACCCCCCGCCTAGCTATCCCTACAGCATCCCCTGAGCCCGGTTCACCGTAGAACCTGGCGCCCACCTTCTCGCTTAGCTGCTTAAGCTGCTGGTACGCCGCAGGCCTATACGTGTCAGCGCACACAAGCCCAACCCTGTACCCCCTCTTCGCCAAATAGGCGGCGAGCTTCGCGGCAGTCGTAGTTTTGCCAGCCCCCTGTATTCCTACAAGCATCACCACCTTCGGCCTCTTATCCACACGGAACTCGTAGGGCTCCTCCCCTCCAAGCAGCTTCACGAGCTCCTCGTAGAGTATCTTAAGCAGAACCTCGCGTTTAGAAAAGCCCGGCGGAACCTTTTCCGAGAAGAATCGCTCCCTAACCTTCTTAGATACCTCGAAGACTAGTCTGACGTCAACGTCAGCCCTGAGCAGGGCCCTCTGAAGCTCCCTTATAACCTCGTCTACCTCGCGCTTATCCAGTAGGACAGAGTTCTTTATACGAGATACTACACGAAGAAAACCTCTACGGGCCTCCTCCATCCTCCTCCTAAAGCAAAAAGATTATTGATATAAAAAGGGTTTTTACTGGCCGCTCTTAGGCTTCGCCACGCGCTCAAGGAACTTCCTAGCCTCCTCGGCCTCCTCCTCGGGCACAGACTTGTAGCAGAGCCACCAGTCAAAGCACTTGTACTTCTTGGGCCTCTCAGCCGCCTCCTCCACCGTAGATGCAGGAGGCACAATGACGTTCTCGCCAATTATCTCGTTGTTCGGCCAGTTAGCCGGCAGCGCTACGCCATACTTGTCGCTTACCTGGAAGCCCTTCACCATACGCAGCAGCTCGTCCATGTTGCGGCCGAGCTCCGCCGGGTAGTAGAGTATAGCCCTTATCACACCGTTGGGGTCAACTATAAAGACCGCCCTCACGGTGTGGGTCGCACTCGCCGTGTGGAGAAGGCCGAGCTTTTCCGCAACAAAGCCCCTCGGGTCAGCTATTATCGGGAAGGGTATCTCGACGCCAAGGTTCTCCTTTATCCACTCCGTCCACTTTATGTGGCTCCACGTACTGTCGACGCTAAGGCCTATGAGCTCGGTGTTAAGCTTCTTGAAGTCCTCGTAGCGCTTGGCAAAAGCCACAAACTCCGTAGTGCAGACAGGGGTAAAGTCGGCGGGATGGCTGAATAGAATAAACCATTTTCCTGCAAAGGCGTCGGGCAGCTTTATCTTTCCATGCGTGGTAACAACTTCCATCTCGGGGAACTTGTCCCCTATTAGTGGCATTGCCATTTCTTTCACCTGCAAATACTCTATGCATGTGGAATATTTAAACATATTTGTTAGAGATTCAAACCATATATATAAAATAATTAAACCACAATCTACACCCATCATTATAAAACCAAGCCCGCCACTAATACACGGTGATGAGCCAGGCTATCACCGACCCCCAGGGAATGAAGAAGATCTTGAGTGCTGACCTACCCAGAGTTAGTCAGCGCTTCCCCTTTTTAAGCTGAGCTCAAAGCGCATCGTGAAGGGAAGGCTTGTTTTCAAGACAGTTCACATGGACTCTCACAACGTGGGCAGATCGCTGATGAGAAAAAAAGGCGAAGCTCTCCAAGCTCCACGGAGAGCTCTTGGAGCTATACATCCTACACCTAAGGTCCGAGAACAGGAACCCGGAGACCCAGTACTGCGCCCTCTAGGGGGTGGACAAGTTCCTGGAGTGACTCAAGTATAGAGGAAAGAGCATAAACAGCTTCTCGGCCTTAGATACGAGGATCTTCCTAGCGGAAATAAGCAACTCAGCGAACAAGCACAGGTATGGGCGGTGGTGAAGGGCTTTTTAAGACTCCTGGTAAAGCACTATGAGGAGGCCCAAGAAACGCTATCGGCCTACGGACTAGAACTCAAGGCTAGCAGGGACCACCTTGAGAAGGTCTACAGGGGCTCCAAGGCTAGGCCCCTAGGAACTACCCTTGGACATACCAGCACCGAGCGGCTAGAAGCCTGATATATAAAGCGAGACTCAGCCTATAATTTCCTTTATGGCCTCGCTTGTCTTCAACACTCTGATTAGCTTGGACCGCCCTATCTCGTCAAAGTGCCTGTCGTTAGATATGAGGGGGGCACCCGTCTTCAGGCAAGTGGCGGCGTGGTATAGATCCGCTTTCTCGCTCTCGGGGAAGTAGGGCTTGTAGGCCTCCAAGTGCTCCTTGTCCGGCTCCACGATCCTCATCCTGTTCTTGAGAAGGGAGTAAAGGGTTGTGGCTGGCTCCTACAGCGCGGGATTCTCTATGCCTAGCTTTAGGGCCCACCTCCTGTACTCCTCCAGTAGCACGGAGTTTCCTACTAGCTCGTACTCGGGGTTTGTCAGTAGCTCTAGGAGTAGCTCTGTGGTCTTGATCCATCCAGACTTGAAGGCTGCTATGAATACGTTAGTGACCAGCAAGAACCTCCTCGATCTTATCCGCCGCAATCTCGTCAGCCTCTTCCTCCACCTCGCGCTCTATCTCCTCCAGATCTATCCCATTCCTCCTTACTTCCCTGGCGATTGTCTCAAGGACTTTCTTGACGTCGAGCTTCCTGAGCACTATTGTGTCCCCGCCCAGCTCTACCAGCAGCAGCCTGCTACCCTTAGACAGGCCGAGCCTCTCCCTAACCCCCCTGGGGATAACAACCCTACCCTTCTCATCCACAACAACAACCTCAACCATGATTCCCACAATTCCCACATAACCCACAGCTATTTATGCTTGCTTAAGTGTATCGGAAAACACAGCCGCTTGATAGTACTCTCTGTACTCATTATCCCGCCGGGAGGAGGACTGTGCGAAGAGAACTTTAAGGCTGGCCGTAGCGTTACGCGTGAGCAGACCTACGCGTTGAGGACTTCCGTCGGATAGGTAACTAAAGACTACGACCTAGGCAGAGCGAATGAGTTCCGCGACGGGGGCTTACGACATTAATTGACTGCTGTAAGGCACATACAGTCAGTCGCTGTACAGACCCCGTGCGTTAAGAAAAACGAGAAGATCATGAAGCGCATTACCGAGTTCAGGCCCAGCGTATCCCTCAAGAGTGTGTTGAAGCCCGGGGAAGAATCCAATAGGCTACATAGTTTTTGGGGTTCAAGACTGGGCTATACATCGTCAAGATACTGATGGAGTCAGCTGTCCAATGGGCAGAGGGTTCGTCTTCATTGTCATGCTAGAGCTAGCGGAGTCAAAGCAACCGATCAACTATTGAGGAGGATAACGGAGTAGCAGAGCAAGTAATCAATATTCCAGGAGTCGACAGGCATAGGCTTCAGCGTCATCCCATGGGGCTATATGAGGAGCTACGCGCTACAAGGAAGGAGACAAGAGGCAAGACAAGCCTAGAGCGTGGAACAGAGCAGAGATTCATGAGATGTCTTACAGTCACGTGGAACACGGGCCGAAGAGCTACGTAGAGACCTTAGTTCAGACCGAGGGCGAGACACACATCAAGAGCCGCGACATCACAAGGGGGGAGACTTAGGGCATCTCCGAGAGCCTAATCTAACGCATATTTGCAGCGTCTCCATATTCCTCGGGGTTGTAAGGACTAAGGGCTGGAGCAGGTTCGTCAGCACTACCAGTAGCAGCAGCACTATGACCACCATGGCAAAGTCCCGCTTCCCACGTTCACCATATCCGAGTCCAGTTCTGAGTCCAAGCAGTAAACGATTCTCCCTATGGCGTAAAGAAGACAAGGAGGTGTTAGCCGGGGAAAAGCTGGAGCAGAGCTACCATGAGAAGCCGAGCGGCTACGAGAGCTACCTAGAGCAGAGGCGAACGTTGACTACAGGAACATTTCAAGAAAGCTGTGAATATTTTTAACCCGTAAACCGACTCCGAAATTTCTTAGTATTGGTCTACACCAGCCGTGAAGCTACCCATTACAAGCTGAAAACCCTCCGGGCTATGTATGGAGAGCTTCTCGAGTTAACGGGTTATCGCGAACCCCAGTTTCACTCATTCAAAAACTTTATCGACAGCCCTATGTCTGCATGTTCTTCTCAATCCTCAGTTATAATAAGGCTAAAGCATTTTTACACATGAAAGGTAAGGCCTAGACTGGGCGCCGCTGTGGAAAGAGACACGTATATTCTGCTAATAGAAAGTTTCTCGGCATCCATTATACAGGTGCTCTACCTTCCAGCCTTCTCTGTCTACGCCTCTACTAGGGGGGTAGAGTCCTGGCTCATAGGTGTGTTAAGTGGCGGAGCAATGATATTATACTCGCTCACAGCCATCGCCGCTTCCCCAGTTATAGGTAGAGGGAGCGAGCGTGGAGCCGCGGTCATTTCCATGATGGGCTTAGCGGCCTCCAGCCTAGGCCTGTGGGCGGGGGTTCCCACGTTTATCCTGCTAGGGATGGCGTCTTTCGCGCTCTTCTGGCCGGCCATAGAGGCATGTACGGCTTCTCGGAAAAGCTCTGTTCACGCTTTCTCCTTTTCCTGGAGCCTCGGCTCCGCGGTAGGCGCCACTGCCGCCTCCCTGACGCTGCTAGTTGACCCCGCACTTCTCTTCGCAGCAATGGGCATAGCAGCCATCGCCTTGTCTCTCACACTTTTCACAGTGCCCCCTGGAGAGGCGCAACCCGCCACGTTTTCGGGTGTACGTGGGCTGTGGAGAGCCTGGCTGTTAGCATTCGCTTATTCGACGTCTCTAGGCGGCTTTCTAGTATACTATCCCGTATTTGTTGAGGCCATCTCCGCGCCGCCAGCGTATGTTTCACTCCTCTTCTCCTCCATAATATGGAGCCGCACACTTGCCTTCCTAACCCTCAGCAGGTTAAAGAGGGTAGAGGAGGAGGCGGTACACTTGTCGCCGCTCCTGCTGGCCTCAGGTATACTTGTACCATATATTCTCGACCCCTACACGGTAGCGTTGCTAGGCGCCTTAACAGGTTTCGGAGAAGCCGTGGTGTATACCAAGGCGCTGGGAGAGGTCTTCGACCGGGGCAGCGGATATACGGGCATTTTCGAAGCCTCGATAGGCCTCGGCTACGCTATAGGCCCCCTAATAGGCGCACCCATGTCCCACACGTCGCTACCAGCAGCCCTCGCCGCACCCGGCGTAGTTGCCTCGCTTTCAGCACTTGTAGGTATAGCTAGGGGTAAAGAGTGAAAACTGTATTCTCTGATAAAGGCGCGACGTCTATACTTGGGTCTATTTCTTCCAGGTATCGCACCACCGTGCTCGAGACCACGGCTTCTACCCCTTCCCCCTCTACGGCGAAGAGTTCACAGTAGTCGACTAGCCTGCTGTCGTCGGAATATATTCTCCGCGTAACTGCAAGTTCCATCTCATCGCCGGGGGAAATGATCAGCGCGGCCGTGTTCATACAGCGCCCAGTAGCTCCCTTCTCTTCCAGCATCCGGTCGAGGCGATCTATCGCCTGGGAGAGTGAATCAGAGCTTGACAGCATGCTCGCCAGCGCCACTGCGTATAGATATGTGTCGGTGACCCTTCCCGCCCTTGGGTGAGCAACCCCCATGTCGTCTAAAATGCTTGAAACAATATGGGCCTTTACGCCGCCGTTCTGCGCCACGGCGAGAAGGGAGCCGTCTCCTACCCCGACGACGTATGGATGCGCGGCCTGCACTCCTAACGGCATGCCGGTGGAGGCTTTACGTGCATGAACTATGTAGAGGAAATATTCCGTGCCCGGTGAGGTCTCGTCGAGCCATATGGGCTTTGAGGTCTTATAGAAGTGCAGGCTTCCCTTCTCCCTGTCAGCGGCAACAAAACCCCAGCCATCCGCGTGCTTAGTGAACCCCAGGGGCCTGGCGTAGGGGTCGTTTTCAGCTGCGGATTTAAGGGCGTCGATGATCCCATGCACTAAGGTGGGGCTTCTCTGAATGTTTTTAATTACTGCTAGCCGGCAGTGCATGGCTCTATGAGGGCTTGGCGCGGCCATAGATATATTATTGGTGTACGGCTAGTAAAGTATCATGTATAAATTATTTTCTGATCATGTATATATCATAACTATTACTAGCATCCTTGTATGCAAAATCTGCACTAATAATTCACATTTATAATGTAGAATATTCCCCTTCGATTAATAATTATGTGAACATCTCACTTAAAATTGTTAAAATAACAACACCTATGTTAACAATAGTCGGTGAAAACATTGTCAAAGCCCGAAGCCCCTAAGAGCTTCATAAAGCGACAGTGGCCATGGTGGACAGCGGGCCTCTTCACCGGCCTAGCAGAGGCGATAAACTTCTGGCTAATCCCCCTCGGACACCCCAAGCACAAGTTCATCGGAGTAACCACCGGAATGTCGAGGATGCTCGCCGGCATGGAGTCGCTCCTCACGGGGACAAGCCTCATAGCCACCAGGCCCGACTACCAGCCCGACATACAGTGGATAATACTCGGCGCGCTCCTCTCCGGCCTAATCTTCGCCTGGCTCGAGGGCGAGCTTAGGACGTGGGCATACTATCCCAAGAAGTTCCTCGCCTTCGTCGCGCTGGGCGCATTCTTCTTCGCCTGGGGCACCAGGGTCGCTGGCGGCTGTACACTACACCACCTCCTGGGAGGCTGGGCGGCAATGAACGTGAAGAGCTACGTGGTCATGCTATCCGCGACTGTAGGTGCACTGATAGGGCTGTGGGTGCTCTCCAGGCTAAACCTTTCCCAATACTTCAAGAGCCAGGAAACAAAGTGGTACGTGGAGTACGCTAAAAGCAAGGGATGGGCTGACGGCCTAACCCTTAGGGAGGACTATGACCCCAACAAGGACTGGATAAGGCTGGCACTCTACGCCTTCTGGATAATCTTCGCGATAGTCATACTCTACATGGCCTTCTTCGGCAACACCTACGCGGTCAAGGTGTTCGGCATACCCTTTGAGAAAACTCTGATATACAAGCACATGCTCACGGCCTCCAACCTGCCGAACATTATACTGATGCTGATAGTAGGCGGCCTCCTAGGCCTAGCGGTAGCCAAGACCGGCTTCGGTACCGAGTGCGCTATAATAGACTTCGAGATGGGTCAGCTAATGTCAGACAAGAAGAAGGAGCTCGAGTACGGCAGGAAGTGGAAGCTCCCCTACTCAATAAGGGTCGTCTTCAAGTCCATGGGGCCCTTCACGGCATATGCCGTCCATATACTCATCGCCAGCACGGCCTTCTTCCTAGGCTTCGCCTTATTCGGAATCCTCGACGGCCACCACTGGGCTACAGCCCAGTTCGCAGAGGCATTCGCAAAGTCCACGGGCCTCGAGTTCCATCACACAGGCATCTCCATGAAGACCATAAGGGTTCAGACAACGCTCCCAATGGACTTGTTCGGAGGCTTCCTGCTCGGACTCGGCACAGTCTTCATGCTTGGCTGCGAGTTCAGAAACTACGGGAGAACGGGGCTGCTCTACATCACAGGCCTCCTCATATGGCCGTTCTTCTACCTCGGCTACCTGCCCTACACGCTTGCTAGAGGATTCTGGGACCCGCTCATGGCGTGCTGTCCCTACGCGCCGACCACCTTCCTTCCAGCGCTTATAACGCTCGACAGGACTGGCGAGATAATAGTATGGCTGCTCTACCTACTCATGTGGGCCGCCCTGCTCGTGTGGGCGCTGAAGCTGGGTGCCAAGAACCTCGGCGTGACCGTGAAGGACCTGCTCACAAAGAGCAGCGAAGAGCTGTACCTTGAGAGGCTTGAAAAGCTGGAGAAGGAAGACCCAGAGTTCCTAGCCGAGACTGATAAGCTCGAGAAGGAGCTTGTAGAAAAGGCGGTAAAATAAGTTAATTTTTAGCGATGAACTGTTTTTAAATCCAAATTAACTTATTTTTATCGTTACAGCTCTTCTAAGCTACTGATTAACCGGGTGGTGTGGAGTAATGGTAAAGCCCCTAAGAGTATACCCCAGAGTGCCTCAGGAAGAGCTCACATTCTACAAGCGTCTAGCCGACGCTCTAGGCTTACTGGCTCTCTATCCGCCGATAGCCCTGCTCTCATACGCCCTTGGAAGCATCGTACTCATGATAGCAGCAGAGGGGTATTTTCTGGTAACCGTGGTCTTCGCGGCCTACACGCTTGCTAGAGTTAATGGGAGGAGAGAGAGGTTTGCAACAGTTCTTTTAGCCACTGGCATAATCTTAGAGGCGGCACCCTACCTTCTGCCCCCATTCTCCCTTAGAGAATTCCTAGGAGTCACAGGAAAACTTATAGTCCTCGTAACAATGGGACTCTATCTACACAGCCTAGCGGTAAAGCTTGGCATGAGAGAAATGCTGGACAAGTACGGCGGGCTCGCAGTTTTAGGATCACTAGCCCTCATAACTAGGTATCCTCTCTTCGTCTTGGGAGGCTTACTGCTTGTCGCACTAGGTTTTGGCGGCGCAAGCAACGAGGTGAGACGGCTATATCTCGCCAACAAGCTTGGGTGAAGGCTATCACGTTATTCCCCAAAGCTTTTCTCTACCCCTATTGCCGTATGTCTTCACCGCGTTTACACTCCTCAGCTCTCGTAAAACGTTGTGAATAGTCCTCCTGCTTAGCCCGGTATGCTCCTGTAACTCCCTAATCGTCAACGGCCCCCTTTCCCTGAGAACATAGTACACGAAACGGGCAGAAGGGGAGACGTCTAATGGCCTTTCACGCCCCAAAAGATACGTGTCACCCCTTATGCCTAGCCTGAGCGTCTCCAGGGGAAGCACATCATTGACGTCGACGTTAGCCAGGTTGACCTCCGGCCCGATATTAAGGATCAGCTCTATCTGCTGCTCCTGGCGAGGCGCCTCGAACACCAACGCTTCACCAGGCAGCTGGCTGAGGAAAGAGTTCACCCTCTCCCACAGGATTTCTCCTTCTTCGTCGAAGATGCATGTAGCCTTACCCATCTCCCTGCCTTCAACTATAACCTTCCATGCACCAGCTGATAAGTCTCGCTTAGCCTCCGCTATAGCCTCCTCCACCCCCATCCTATAAGAGGGATTCTTCTTCCCTACCTCCGCCACCACCTTAAATCCTGCAAGCCTTGCCTTCTTAATGAGAAGACGCTTCTCCTCCGGCATGAGATTGAGTATACCGTTGCTTACCTCGACAATGTCGAAGCCAAGTTCCTTTAAGAGGGAAAGAAGCCTGTCTACATTCTTTTTCGCATACGCGAGCTCAAGTATTGTGCCCCCGCTGGAAACTTCTATCCCAAGCTCCTTGTATAAGCGGATCCTTTTCTCAAGATAGCTTCTAGATACCGTAGAGCTTAGGGTCCACCCTATCTTTACAACGTCTATATAATGGGCCGCCTCCTCCAGGTAATCTCTATCTATTGGGACTAGCTTGTCGAGTACCATAGTTATTCCTTTTTCACGGGGCTTTGCAGGACGCTTCGGTACACCTAGAATCTCTAGCATCCCTGTAAAATACATCAGCCCTCTACCTCATATTTTCTACAGATAGTGTTTAAAACGTTACGGGGTTATCCTGATAGAGTTACACCGAGATTAGTTGCGCCAAATATATCGGTTAACTTTTCTAACGAAAAGGTTAAGAAATACCCTTCTATAATAAAGTATCGGTGAGACAGCATGGTCCTGCAGCCAGGCGTAAAGGCGCCTGAGTTCGAAATCGACGCATATGACCCAACTAACGGCGAGATAAAGAAGGTTAAGCTAGAGGACTTTAAGGGCAAGTGGCTTGTACTCTGCTTCTACCCCGCCGACTTCACGTTCGTATGCGCAACTGAGCTGGCCGCAATGAACAACGTTTACGACGAGCTGAAGAAACTGGGAGTCGAGGTACTTAGCATAAGCACGGACACGGTCTTCGACCACAAGGGCTGGGTTGAGCAGGAGCCCCTACTCAAGGGCCGCGTTAAGCACCTCATGGGCTCCGATCCCACAGGGAAGGTTGCCCGCGCATACGGCGTTTACAAGGAGGATGAGGGCGTCGCCTTCCGCGGCCGCTTTATAATAGACCCCGACGGCGTTATACAGGCCTACGAGGTAGTGACGCTTAACATGGGTAGGAATGTGAACGAGCTCTTAAGGCAAATCAAAGCGCTCCAGTACATACGTGAACACCCCGACGAGGTAACTCCTGCGCAGTGGGAGCCTGGTAAGCCCACTATAAAGCCTAGCATAAAGATCGCGGGACGCGTGGGTGAGCAGATACCTAAGGGTAGCTATCCTTATTGGTAAAAATATATTTTTTATATGAAATTTTATCAAAGAAATAATTATAAACCACTCCTGGAATAATATCTCGTGAAGCCCTAGCTACTCTGGGGCTTACTCCTCCTATACACGCTACTCCCTACTATCTCCTTTCATGCTATCCGGTAGGGGGTGAGAGACGTGATAAGGGAGGGTGTAATATTAGCCGCAGGTGTAGGGTCGAGGCTCGGTGAGATAGCGCGCGGCGCTAAGTTTGCGGTAAATGTAGCTGGTAGACCGCTTATCCATTATCCTATACTCAGCCTAGCCAGTGTTGGGGTAAAGAAAATTGTAGTAGTTACGCGTGGCCAGTTGATCCCACTACTACAGAGGGTTTTGCGCGGGCTGGGCGACGTTGTCAGCTACGAGATATGCGTAAACAATGAATGGCGTAGGGAGAACGGTTTCTCCCTACTGGTTTCGGAGAAATGCCTAGATGGCGACTCCTTCCTGCTTTCTATGAGCGATCACATTTATCCTAGTGATTTGCCAGTAAAAGTGCTCCTCGAGTACTCTAAGCATTCAGACTCGGTAGCCGTTGTTGGAGGCGACCGTAGGCCTCTCTATGTCGACGTGGAGGAAGCGACGAGGATAAGGGCACGGGAGGGGGAGGTGGTAAAAGTGGGTAAAAGGCTCAGCCCCTGGAGCCATGTGGATACAGGGGTCTTTGTGATGAGAAGAGAAATATTCGAGGCTGCGAGGCTGCTAGCACTCGATAAAGAAGCTTTTGGAATAAGCGACGTCATAAACCTCGCTATCCGGATGGGGTACAGGGTGCGTGTGGCCGATGTGACGGGGATCCCTTGGACGGAGGTGGATACGGTCGACGACTACCTTGATGTGACAGGGGGTAGGCGTAGGGACGTGGTTTTCGCGGCTATTGAAAGCTGGCAGCTTGTTTTGAAGACGGTAGATAACCGGGTGAAGGAGTATGGAGTTGGGGAAAAGTACTGATGGCCCTGTGTCTAGGATGATCAACAGGTGGTTTTCACATAGGATTACGAGGTTCATTCTGAACAGGAACATTCCCATAACGCCGAACCAGGTATCACTTGGGAGCTTCCTGCTAGCCGTCGCTGCCGGGCTGGCGTTTTACCTGGGCCAACAGGCGGTCGGCGGCATCTTGGTGGAGGCCTCATCAATTATAGACGGGGTTGACGGGGAGCTTGCTCGCGCCAGGAACACGGCCTCTAGCCTTGGGGGGTTCATAGACGCCATGCTGGACAGATTCGCCGACGCCGCCGTTATCTGTGGAATAACGCTGTGGGCCTATGAAGAGTGGGGCATGCCGGCGGTCGTTTTAGGCCTCTTAGCGCTTCTCGGCGATATTATGGTGAGCTACCTTCACGCGCGGGGGGAGGCCAGCCTGGGCGTTCATCCCTCAAAGATAGGCCGCGTACCAATGTTTGCGTCGAGGGACGTGAGGCTTTTCATAGTATTTCTACTAGGCCTAGTGGGTTTCGCCTTCTATTCTTTAGCCATAGTAGCGGCTGTTTCGCTCACATATGTGGTAGCTAAATTGCTAGATATTTATTTCAACTTCAAACTATAACTATAAAAACTAGTGTTCCAATAGCCTAGCCAAGGCTTCCCTCAGGGTCTTCTTCCCATCTTCGCCTATTTTACCCCTGTTTTCTACAACTGCCACGACCTCGTGGCCTGCCTCACTAAACTTCTTTGCCAGCCTCTTGCCGGCAACCCCACCCCATCCATATGACGATATTATCAACACCTTCTTCGGACGCCTTATCTTTTTCAGGAAAATGTCAACCACGTATTCGATCAGGGGGAAGACGCCAGCCTCGTAGGTGGAAGCCCCCACAATTATGGCTTCGGCGTCGCCAGCTTCTCCTATAAAGTCGGCTATAGTCGACCGATAGTCGTCTACTAAGCGGTGCACGCTAACGGTGGCTCCTAGCTGTTTTAGCCCTGCTACAGCCTCGTACACCTGCTCCTCGACGAAGCCGTACATCGAGTCGTATATTACGGCTACTTTTCGATGCATGGTTTTGCCGGCTGCCAGTTCGCCGTAAAGTTTGACTATTTTTTCTGGGTTTTTCCTAAAAATAAGGCCGTGTGCGGGGGCAACTATCGACGGCTTTACGCCACGCTTCTCAAGTTTTTCCAGATTTTTTGCGATATGGTCTATGTATGCGCCTATAACGGTGAACAGGTACTTCTTAGCGTAATAGGAGTATGTTTCCCAGTCGCCGTCATCATATATGCTAGGCGGCGCCGAGTAGCCCCCGAAGGCGTCGCAGGAAAATAGTATGTTATCAGGGCTGAGCAGCGTCATCATCGTCTCCGGCCAGTGCAGCCACGGCGTGTAGTGAAACACCATTCTTCTTCCTCCAAGGTCTACCTCCTCTAAGTCTCTGACAGGTTTTATTCTATCTCTAATCCCGTAAAACGACCCCGCCATTTTTGCGGCAAGCGGGTGGCCTAGTATGACCGCGTGGCTAGCGCTGGCGTGCATGAGAGGCAGGGTGCCGGTATGGTCAGGTTCCATGTGGTTCACGACTATATAATCGATGCTTTCAGGCTCTACAATGCGCCTCAACGTTTCCATAAACAGCTCGCCGTAGCTGCCTTTCCAGCCATCTATGAGCACGTTCTTCTCGCCGCCAAGTACTAGGTACGCGTTGTACGTTATGCCTTCCGGGATCTCCCAGAGGGCTTCAAAGAACCTTGTTTCTTCATCGTCTACACGGAGAACATAAACATCCGGGACTATTTCATCAACATGGACGCGAGGCATTTTTATCATGTATTCAACCCCGCCTAGGATATATTGATGCCCTATATCGAGGAGGGAACTGTGTGTGGGATAGCGGAGGCGGCTGCAAGGGCCTGCGGGCTCGGCTTAGAATGCAGAGGGGGCTACGCCGTCCTTATAAGGGGCGACGCCATCGAGGCATACATTTTTCCTCGAGAAGATAACCCACGACTCGGGATCTACGGGTACTATGGCGGACACTTCGTCGAAGTGTGGGAGAAGGACAAGCTGTATGATGGTATACGCGAGGTCGTGTACCGCGACCCAGTACTCAGGTGTATATCTAAGGCCCTGCTAGGGTTAGGTGAGGCCATAGTCAGAGTTATAAGGCTGCGCGGCAAATACGGCGACCCTCACGTGTCGCTGTCATTCGAGACGGGGAGAACACAGGTTATTAGGGAATACATCGTACTGGACGGAGAGTATGTTCCCCGTATACGGCCCGGCGAATATGCATGGCGCCGTGAGGAGAAATGCGGTGAGGGCGTATATGGCCTGCTAGACGGTGTCCCGGTGAGGTTTAAAGAAGGCAGGATAGGACTTGTCAGAGGGTTAACCGTATATAAGGATTGCGGCGTGCTGTGCGGGGAGAGGCTTTACGGGGAGCTCGGCGTCTTCGAGGAGACGATAGTTGATGGTCTCATATGTAAGAAGATACCCTATAGTGTAGCGGCCGACCTCTCGCTGAGGGATGAAACAAGTTGTTGCGGCTATATGGTTAAAGTGTCCCTTAGGGGCTGGGAGACCCCTCTGTGGAGACGTGTAGCAGATAGATACGAAGTAATTGTTTTAAAATTACTCGTTTTAAAAAATAAATAATATATTTTAATTTTACATATATTTTACTGGTTATTTTTCTCCTCTTTGATAAATATCACGTAGATGAAGTAAATCACTGCTGCTAGCAAGACAGCTAGGAAAACCGCTGTGAAGGCTATTAGACCCGGATCAGTGGTGAGGGGATTCGCTTTGCGCAAGTCTAGTGCTCTGGCTAGTACGGTTCTCCATGGTTCAGGGACTTTGTCCGCTATCTGGGGCAGTGCGGCCACGAAGTATGGGTACTGGCTAAAGGCGTTAAGGTACTCGCCGGAGAGTAGGCCTAATACGGCCGATGCTGCAGCTAGCTTAATCATTTCGAGATCCTTCACGGTAAGCCCCGTCTTACAGGTTGTAAGGACATAGGCCAGCGCTGCAAACTGTATAGCTACGAAGAGCATCTTGAGTATGAAGAGCCAGGAAAGGTTTAGAGCTGGGCCTGGCCCCTGTATTTTCATTCCAAGCGCGGCGAATATGTTGTTAAACTTGTACGGCACTTGTGTGAGACTACCAATATACCAGAAGCCTAGGGCTGCTTGGATTAGGAGGAGGTAGAATGACGTTCTTGCAGGCTTGATTATGAGCTCCTGCTCATATACTGGGTCGTCTAGCTCGCCTTTATACTTCTTATAGGCGTAAATCGCCGCCACGAAGAGGAAGCCCGTTATCAGCGCTCCCACGATGGATTTCAGGTAGAGAGGAAGGAATGTGGGGTTGGCTAGGGCTGCCGCCAGGTTTAGCCCTAGCTTAGATGGCCCAACTATCTCAAGCCCCGCTGGCAAGTTGAGGAATGCGAATACCGAGCGGAAGCCGAAGGGTATCATATAGGCGGAGAAGGCTAGTAGGCCTCCTATAAAGAGGTGCGTGGTGTCGCTGAAGCGTCCCCATCCGTACCAGTAGGTCACTATGCAGAGGAAGTGTAATACTATGAATAGTATCGCTATGCCGAAGAGGTAGAGAGTAACGCTTCCAGCTATGCCTATAAACTCTGGATAGTAGCTGAGGAGGAATACTGTATATGCCGTGCCGAACACCCCCGCGATGCCGTATGTAGCCGCGTAGATCTTGAAGAGCCTCTTGGCGTTCTCAAGGAGCTTGTTGTCTCCGAGTTTCAGCGACTTCCACTCTAGGTATGGTATGAGCGTGGCCAGCGCTATGCCTATGTTAACCATTACAATGTGTATGCCAAACACGAATGCGAGGAAGAACTCGCTCACACCCATGGCTTACACCTCCTCCTTAAGTGATGGAATGTAAATCAGCTTCCACACAGCAACGCCTAGTGCAATGATTATCCCGATAAAGTAAAGCGCGATTATAGCCACTAGTGCGGGTGGCGCGGGGTTCGGCGTATGAGCCACGTCTACCGTCATGACACCATATATTGTCCACGGCTTTCTACCTATCTCCCTGGTTGCCCATCCAAAGAAGCTTACGATGTGGGCCACTATGGGCGAGGCGATGTTTAATTCAAGCAGCCATTTCGGCATGCTCATGCCGCGTATCAGCAGGAAGGCTAGAATGAGCGTGTCTAGGCCTAGAAGGACTCCTAGCCCTATCTTGGTATAATAGATGTAGTGGATGATGAGGGGCGGCCTGCAGTCCTGTAGGCCGGGTCTTGGCTGTAGGTAGCAATAGTTCTTAGGTATCTGATCGTAGATAGGCATCTTCGCGTTCGGGTTGCCGTATATTATGAGAGGCATCAGCTTCTCTGAGCCTGTGAGAGCGGAGAGACTAAGTATCTTGCTGCTCGTGCCTTCCATCGCCGCAAGCTTCTCGGGATTATAGTGGGCTATCTCCTCTCCCATTATGTGGCCGAAGACGAGGCCCTGGAGAATTATTACTATTAGGGAGAAGTATACTGCAAATTTGAAGGCGTCTTCCACGTACTTCTTGTATTTTTCGTCTTTTGCGGTTAACAGCCTGAAGCCGTATGCACCGATAAGTGTGAACCCGGACACTGTTAACGCCGCACCCAGGGCATGGAGGATACTCCCCGGGTAGACCGGTGACATAAAGGTGACTGTGTATGGCCCCACGTGTTCTACGGTCTTTACAAGTATTGTGTCCACAATGTTTTTCACAGGTGTATGGAGGAGCGCCGCGTTGTTTTTAGCGGCATCGTTGAGAACAAGCATTAATATGCTGTCTTTTACGTAGACGTTATTCCAGGCTTCCCATGCGAGTCTCTGCACTATCTTTGACGGCATTAAAACTATTACGGCGTCGCTTGTTTTACCGACAACCTCCATTCCGAGACTCTGCAGCTTCGGCACGTTCAGGGCGGCGACAATGTTGCTGGGTACGACTAGCATTATCTTGGGGTATCCCTGGTTGTATTTCCACCCGCTTAGCGGGTCGTAGGCCGCCACTATCCCCGTGGGTGCAACCATGTAGCTGTTAACGCTCACAATCATGGAGGCCGAGTACCAGGCTCCTACGAAAGCTAGCAGCGCCACAGCTATCCTCGCCTTTGGAGAAAGCTTGCTCCATCCGAAAACAAGTAGGTAGATGAATACTACCTCCATGAGAAATGCGAATATCTCCGCGTATAGGGGGAAGTATATGTAGCGGCCAGCCGCCTCGGTTAGGTTGGGCCATAGCAGTACTAGCCCGAACTCAGAGGCTGTACCCGTGGCTGCACCTACTGCAAATACTAGGCCTACGGCCTTGGTGAGGGTTCTAGCCAACTTGAAGTAGTGCTTGTTTCCAGTTTTCCAATGTATTAGTAGTAAGAGGAATACTATGAATGAGAAACCTAGTACGTATTGCAGTATTATCCAGTGAATTTCTATTCCTATCATTGATAGTAACCTGTCCCATGAGGCGGCGTAGCTAGCCCATTGAGCTAGAGGGTTCATTCTCCCACCGTTAAAAGGATACTGTATTTTACAGTAATAAGATACAATATTTTGTTATAAACACTAGGTTAACAGGACTTCACATATAGGCGAAAATATGTTGGGTTTTCAAACCAGCGGAGTTTGGATGAGCAAAATATGCATGGTAACCCATCACTGACCGCGGACTCTCTGTATCTTATACCTACCCATTATCTCCCATACCTCGACTTCTGCTCCCTCTACAAGCCTGTTTCGAAGATCCTCGTCCTCTGGCATGGGAACCTCAAATGTGGTGTAGTCTTCGAGGCTCATCAGCTGAACAGTGTCTCCGAGAATGGCTATAACCTGGGCATTAAATTTCCTGACTAGTGGTACGTCCACCTTGGCGCTTGTAGGTACTATGAGGGTACGCTTTACTCCGTCAAAAATACCTATCCCCACTATTCTAGCCTTAGCGGAGCCATGCTTTCCAGGCTTCGATTTCTCTATTTCAACGACTTTACAGGGCTCACCGTCTATGACCACGAAGGAGCCGGTCTTTATGCTTCCAGCTTCTACTGGCTTTGTGGACATATTGCCTCCACCTCGGCTCTATTTTCCACCTCCTCACTATTATATACTCCCTTTTAGCCGGGAAAGCCCCCCGAGCTGCGTCGAAGTGACCCGTATGCCCCTAAGCCGAGTGCTTCTGGGGCAGGTTCCAAGACTATATTCCGAGGCCTAGGATCCCCTTGGCGCGTCAGCACAGCATTGCCCCTTACCCTATAGAGAAGCCACTCAATGTTTTCCCTAGTTAAGTAACTATACCTGGCAAGTTCCTCTACATACTCTTTGGGGCCGCTCAGATACACCATGAAGCCCGCCAAGGAGTATATGTCTTCCGGCAAAAAGGAGGGTATCTGGACGAGAGATAAGATGCTGTATCCAAACTTCCTGGACTCCCTATAAAGCTGGCTTAGAAAACTTCCCTCATATAACTGGAAGAGGTTATGCGCCTCATCTACTACTATGAGAAGCTTTGCTGCATGGGTGGGGGCGCGGCTCCTCATTATCCCATCTAGCCTTGCAAGTAAGACTTGAACCCCGATTCTCATCCTCTGCAGAGAGACCCGGCCCTTTTCACCCCTCATAGTAACATAGACGTTTTTTCCAACCAATTCACTAATCCTTAGTTCTCCATTGAAACTCAATAACGGAGAGAGAAGCGCGTCGCGTTCCCCACGGCTCAGATACCTCAATATACCATCCTTAAGGGAAAAGGAAAACATGGCTGGCACGCCATAACTGGACGCAACAATCTCCGCTAATGTCTGCGCGTAATCTCCTAAAACCCAACCCTCATGGTTCGTAACGTCGAAACCCTGCATGCTCAGGTCTATCTCTACACCTCCCATACGTTCAACAATCAGCCTCCTATACTCCTCTTCGCCGTGAGGATCAATAACCCATACGTTCACCCCACTCTTCCAGGCCTCGAGAGATATATGCCTGGCCAGCGTGCTTTTACCGCTTCCAGTAGTCCCCAGTACGACACCATGCATGCTTGGAAGCTTCTCCACGTCAAGGAAAATGGGTCTCCCAAGCTCATCGCGCCCCAGGAACCAGCCCTTTTCGTCAACCTCTGGTGGAAAGAGCGCAAAAGGAGTAAATGCCGCCAAGTCTCCGCTAAGCGCATTCATTGGAAGAAGCCGTGAAAGAAAAGCTGCACGGGCTAGCTTTAACAGCATTCATGGCCCCTCAACTATTTTCGCCACAACAATTTAACACCGAAATAGCAACTGCTAAAGCTAGTAGTAGCCATGAAGACTGGAAGAATCGTGGAAGAAGAGCGCTATAAGCCGTTGAATAAGAAGAGAATAGTACTGGCTCCTCCCTCCCATGAACCGCTTTTCGAAAAAGCGGTCAGAGAGTGTAGAAAAGCACCCACACCAGGCGTAAAAAACCGGTTAAAGAGAAAAAAATCAAAAATACTCGACTGCTTAGGTAGAGCATACAATTACTTGTCCGTTATTTTGAGAAAAATATACACGTCTACCCCCTATGTTAGGGAACTACATCCGTTTTACAGAGCTCTCATAGAGATAAACGTGAATATAGATGAATACAAAATATGTTTATCACAGATAGCTTCGTCGGAAAAAATAATTGCAAAAATCTATAGGGAATGCAGGAAAAAAGTGATGACGGCAAAGGAAGAAAAGGAGGTATATCTCGCTAAGCGCTCATTCTTCGGTAGAACACTCTCCGTTCTGAAAAGAGCTTCTCCCTGCCTTAAAAAACTTAGGAAAGCCCAGCAAGTTATAATAAAACTGCCCGAGGTGGAACTTGACGCATACACGGGGGTGATCGCCGGCGCCCCAAATGTTGGAAAATCTTCCCTATTAAAGGCGCTTACCAGGGCGAAGCCGGAGATAAAACCCTATCCCTTCACTACTAAGAGCATAATTGTCGGCCACATAATATCTCGGAACGCTAGGGTTCAGCTGCTGGACACGCCCGGACTCTTGGACACGCCTCTTTCAAGGAAAAACAGGATAGAAAGACAGGCCATTCTGGCAATGAGATACCTCGCCGACATAATCCTCTTCATAGTAGACCCCAGCGAAAAATGCGGATTCCCCATAGAGTACCAGAAAAAAGTGTACGATGAAATAGTAGGCAACTTTATAGACACGCCTGTCGTCCTCATCTACAATAAGATAGACGTTTCATCCGAAGAAGATATTTTACGCGCTAGGAGACTTTTCGGGAAAGAAGATTTCCAGGTATCCGCCCTGAATAACTACAACCTAGACGTTCTCAGAGAATATCTATTGGGAGAGGCCGAGAAAAAAGGTTCTAAATCGGCTTCACCGGAGACTTAGCCCCGCACGCCATGCATTCAATATACATGTACTTGCGTTTACGCTCCTTAACAAGCTTTGTATCCGGGCTGCCACATACAGGGCATTTCACATACATTTCATAGAACCTGTTTAGCAGGAGATTCAGAGTTTTCGGGGAGACCTCGCCCTGTATAACAGCCATCTGGTCCTCTACAACGCCGGGCGCACCTATCTCCTTTAGTATATAACGCAAAATGATTTCAGGCTTTCTATTCAGCGTGTCAGCCACCTTCTTAAAGTTGGTTATAAACGTGCGCTTCCCCGAGATGACGACTTCAAATCTTGGCAGCGTAAAACGCTCCGTCGCAGCTGCATCAAGCCTCTTTTCCGGGAGATTCTTGTACGCCCTCTCCAGAAGCTCCATGTAGTCTATCTCGCCCACTATATCACCCTACTCTCATCAACAATGCCTCCCTATTAAAGCCACGCCTACTAATCTCCCCCCAGTACCTCGACTATACCCTTTTCTTCCAGTTCCCTAGCAAACTTTTTCGGAATATAGGCTATGTCCCCCTTGGCGAACGGGCCGATGGCCAAGCCTTTGTCGAGTATCTTGGGGTGGGGCTGCAGAAAGACAACCAAAGTTCCTTCATAGTCACGCCTACCCTTCCTCGGCTTGGAGGCCGGAACAACCGTCTCCCCAGCCGGCTCGTGGGGCACAGGCTCGGGCCCCTCGCCCTCCTCTTCTGCCTCCTCGCCGCTAATTATAGATATAATGTTCCTGACTTGGTCGAGCACGCGCATTTCCTCTTCAGGCAGCTCCACTCTAGGCAGCTCCCCGTGACGCCGGAGATAAGATATCTCTTTTTCGAGACGATAGAGATACAGGTACCGAAGCGTGTTCCTAATGAACTCTGCCTCCCCCCTCAGCTCCGCCTTCTCCTCGAGTTCTCTCATCTTCTCTATAACGCGTTTATAGTAGTCTCTGCTAAGCCCATCTATTTCGTCGGATAACAGTTCTTTGAGCAGAGCAGCTGTAAGCTCTGATACCGACACTAGTCTTCCTCCCTCAACAGCTAGCCTGTATACCTAACCACAGGTGTTACTGATTGGTATTTCGGTACTCCCCATCCTAGTGCCTAGCCTGCTCCCCCTCCCTCATCTCTGCACTAATTCTGTCGACAACGTCTCTCCTTAAACCCATTCTCTTTAACTCCTCTAGACTCTCGATCTTATCCTCAAGAGCCTTCATGGTTTCGACGTACTCATAGGGGAAGACTACCCATCCCTCGACAACCCTTACATAGTAGTCAGGCTCGAACATACTCCACGGCTTAAGGTAGGGAGCAGCTGTCTTAGCCTCATCTGCGCCGTTCTCTAAAATATGGGAGACGGCGACCTTCATAGTCTCACCGGTATCAACAATGTCATCAACCAAGAGAACCCTCTTCCCACGCACACTTTCGCCCAAAGGCTGGGTTATCCTGGGCTTCTCGCCCGTCTCGCCTATGTCCTTGTAAAACCTTATCGTTAAACCGGCCACTTCGCTGACGGATAGAAAATCCGAGAGAAGCCGGCCAACAACCCATCCTCCCCTAGCGATCGCGACTAGGAGCTGGGGCCTATACCCGCTTTCACGTATCTTGCCCGCTAAGGCGTACACGTCCCAGTATAACTGATCCCAGTCTATTACGACGAGCCTAACCATATCGTAAATCTCCTACCTGGATATGTAAATTTTTAGGCCTGAGACACCACCAAAAACAATATGCCCCCGGGCGAAGTACTCGTTGGAACGTGTGGCTTCTCGGCTAAAGGAGGCAGGAAAAAGTACTTTCAGGAATTTCCCGTAGTAGAAGTACAGGATACTTTCTACAGAATTGTTAGAGAGAAAACCCTGAAGAAGTGGAGAGAAGAAGCCCCGCCCCACTTCGAATACACTGTAAAAGCCTTTCAGGGTATAACGCACCCCGCCTCCTCGCCAACGTGGCGGCGCTCCAACATAAAGTTGACCTCCACTAACAGGAGCAACTACGGCTTTTTCAAGCCTACTAGCGAGGTAATGGATTCATGGAACTATACTGTAAGGGCGGCTGAACTCCTAGGATCAAGGTTCATAGTGATACAAACACCTGCCAGCTTTAAGCCTACAGAGGAGAACATCGAGAACATGAAGAGGTTTTTCCGAAGAATAGACAGGGGAGGATTTGTAATAGGATGGGAGCCGCGGGGGGAATGGTATAATCAACCTTCCCTTATCGCGGACATAGCCCGCGAGTTGCGCCTAGTGCATATAGTCGACCCCCTAAAGAGGCGTGAACTTGTAGAGACTAATGTACGCTACTATAGGCTCCACGGCCTTGGTAGGAGTGATGTAAACTACCGGTACCGGTACAGCGACGCCGACCTGGAAAAACTGGCAGGGTATGTTTTGGGTCTAGACGCGGAACGAGTATATGTCATGTTCAACAACGTCTACATGTATAGCGACGCGAAGAGGTTCATAGAGGCGCTAAGTAAAAAGGCTGTGTAGCTCGTCTCTAAGGTTTATTCTCGCGCCTAGATACTTCTTTAACTCGGATATAGTGCCCACGGGAGTTGGGTCAACTCCTCTTCTAAGAGCCACTGCGACAGATAGCACGTCAACAGTATAGAACAACGTGATCAACTCCGGGACAAGCTTCCCGATGCTTGATCTTATAACAGCTGGCCTAGCCCCCTTCTCCTCGAAAAGTCCCTCCAAGAAATCCATCCTATGCTTCATGGGCTCACTCTCCACCTTCCCCCTAATAATAACCGGCTTAAAGTCCAGCGCAGCACTACAGCCCCACCCCATAATCTCGTTATGGTTCGCCTCCGGCAACTCGCTGCAAAACGCGTGTATCTTAGCGTTTTCATTGAACTGCGTCTTAGCCCTGTATCCCGGCGACAAGTACGGCGCATAGCTATATACCACCGGCGTAGCCCCGCATACAATACTGGAAACAGCATCCGCCATGCCGCCCTCGCCGGATGGAAGCCTGACAGCCGTTCCACCCCTAGAGAAAGCCTCCATAATGGAATCTCTATTCCTCTCAAGGAGGCTTGACGCCTCCTCAATCTCTGCCTTGACGTCTATGCTGTCAAGTCCAACATGCCTAAGGGTCGCAAGCAACGCCACGGCCATGTAGGGGAAAGATTCCCTCGGCTGGAGTCCGCCTGGAAGCTTTAGAAGCGGGAAGTTCTTCTTAGCGGCTATCTCCTCCACCATGCCATCCGAGGAGATACATATAGGTGTAATTCCCCTGCCAACAGCATCAGCTAGGCTCCTGAGAGTCTCCTCAGTATTGCCGGAGTAGCTGACAACAATCACGAGGTACCTGCTGTCTACGAAGCCTGGTAGGCCCATCCCCCTCTCCACAAATATCGGCACGTCCAGGGAATTGGAAAGAACGTCGCGTAGAAATAGCCCGCCTATAGCCGAGCCCCCCATACCGACTACGACTACACCGTTGTATTCTCTCACCAGGGGTTCAAAGAGGCTGCATGCGCAGTTTTCGATATACCTGCTAACCGCCTCCCGGAGATCTTCCGGGTAATTGTGTATCCTTACAAGCATTTTTCCAGTATCGATTTTTTCCCTACTTTCTAACCCTAAAAGACCATAAGGATCCCTGCCCCGCATATGAAGGAAAAGAGCGCGGTAAAATATTAAGCTAACACGACCACAGCCTCGCCTCATCCTCCAGTACGTTTAACGGGACTCTAGACTCCTCCCAGCGGTCTAGGCGCTTCACCGTGACAAAGCCCTCTTTTACCTCGCGCGAACCGACTATGACGGCGTAGCACGCCTTTAGCGAAGACGCCTTCTCTAAGGCCTTCCTCAGCCCTCTCCCATAGTCTACGACCACCCTTAGACCAGCCCTCCTAAGCGTCTCAGCGACCCTAATACTGCTCAAAAACACCTCGCCCTCCTTGCTGACAGGCACCACGACGACGTCTACAGGCCTGTACTCGGGCAGAATACCCCTATCCTCGAGCACCGAGATAAGCCTCTCAACGCCTATAGCCATCCCCGTGGCGGGTGTAGGCTGCCCGCCAACGAGGGTAATAAGGTTGTCGTAACGTCCTCCGCCGGCGATGCTGCCGGGTGCCCCGGGGGCCTTAACCTCGAATACAAGCCCCGTGTAATATCCTAGCCCCCTAACGATGCTAAAGTCGACGCTACACTTTACGCCATAGGACTCCTCGAGGATTTCGAGGGTATCCCTCAGGTGCTTAAGCCCCCTCCTCCCCTCCTCGGAACGGACTTCGACGTCAAGACCGCCCTCACCCAGTACAGCTAGAAGCTTCTCAGCCTCTCTTCGGCCCACACCGAGCCTAGATAGACCCTCAACGACGAAGTCGCGGCCCTTCTTTTCCAGCTTATCTAGTACGCGGAACGCCTCCTCTATCTTCCCCTTCTCAACGCCCGCTCTAATCAGTAAATCCTCCACGATCCTCCTGTCACTAACCCTTATCTCGATGTCCCTCAACCCCACCTCTTCAAGCGCCCTAGCGGTAAGCGCGATGACCTCGGAGTCACCTTCCGCCCCCTCCACTCCTATAAGCTCTACACCGGCCTGCCAAAACTCCCTGTAACGCCCCTTCTGGGGCTCCTCATACCTCCACACGGGCAGTATGTAGTAGAACCTTACAGGCTTGGGGAGATCAAGCCTCCCCGACACTATCCTCGCAACGGGGGTCGTGACTTCGAAGCGTAGGCCCAAGTCCCTGCCCGCCTTATCCTTGAACCAGTATATCTGCTCTTTCACCTCCTCACCGGCTTTTGCCACGAGAAGCTCCAAGCTCTCAAACGCAGGCGTAATCACTTCCCCGTAGCCGTAGCGTTCAAACACTCTGCGAAGCCTACCCTCAACCCACCTCTTCCTATAGGCCTCCCAGGGTAGCCAGTCCCGGGTTCCACGAGGCCTCCTATACACCACGCCGACCCACCGACCCACAGGCACAGTAGCTTTATTCAGGCAAGAATCTTTCCCAGATATATTCCATGCTTCAGCCCGACAATCCTTACAGGAACCCTCATGCCGAGCGGCGGCTCCCCCTCAACGCCTAGGATTGTGACCACGCGGTTCCGGGCCACGCCTATCCACTCTCCTTTAAGCCAGCCCCAGTACACTACCCTCACGCCAACCCTCTCTCCCCGCCTAAAGACGCTGGGAACAGGGGGCGCTTTCCGTATACCGAAGTCCTCGGGCCTCAACCTAAGCCTCACACCATACTCTTCCTCCCACACCTCAAGCTTCCTCCAAAACTCGCTCCACCTCATAGGCTTCACTCCCCGGGGCTTTCTCCCGTATTTATGGGCTTCATATTTCTGGATGCCCAGAGGAGGCCATCTCTTTCCAGCACCTATATCCAGCGCCCACTCAATTATCCTCGGAATCTCCTCATCGTTGACCCCTGGAACCCACACAGGAGCTATCAGGAGATCCATGTTCAGGCTCGAAGCAATGTATTCAGCGACGTCTACCACACGGTTCACATCAAACCAGGGCGTGCCAGCCAGCCTCTTCGCCAGGCCGGGCTCCAAGGCGTCAATGGAGAGATTGAGCCTGTCGAGACCAGCCTCGTCGAGCCTCTCCGCAAGCTCCCTGGTAAGCAGAGGCCCGTGAGTCTCGAGTGCAACCGTTTCAACCCATCTTCTCGACTTAAGCCCGCCCACCAAGCTGACTATTCCGGGATGAGTCAGTGGGTCACCGACAGCGTCGAGGTACGCGTGTATCTTATCTATACCCTTCATCGAAACAGCGGCCTCCACCCAGCGTAGAAGATAGCCTACGTCAACCATGTACTCTGTAAGCCTCGTAGTACTCCCGGGCCCAGCGTCGACGCTGCAGAAGATGCATGAAAGAGCGCAGAGCGTGGTGGCCCTTATCTGTAAAAGATTTGTCCCCCTATCGATGACGCCGAAGGCTATATGTCCAAGTAGCGGGATCCCGCTCTTTTCATCTATCTTCAAGAAAAACCTCCTAGTCGAAAAAGATCCCTTCACCCTCCTCCTCATTTCTCCCCAGCAACTCTCTTATAAACTCCTTTATTCTCTCCAGAACCCCCTCCTCTTCATACTCGTCGCCGTAGTAGTAGGGCCCGCTGTACGCGACATCCTCGGGCACCAGGAGCCCCTCAACCTCCTTCACGTACTTGTATCTCCTAAGCAG
Organism: Thermofilaceae archaeon; assembly: GCA_026986905.1. Classification (GTDB taxonomy): domain Archaea; phylum Thermoproteota; class Thermoprotei; order Thermofilales; family Thermofilaceae; genus JALVKT01. Next base: position 18,083 of record JALSNQ010000006.1, on the reverse strand, counting down.
CAGAAGAGACACAATACCCGCCACGGAGAGCCCCACCACCATGGCAACAGTGGTTGAAAGCCCCAGAGCACCCAGGGGGGTGTCTAGGAACACGTCTAGGAAGACATTGTTTACGCTCTTTCCCGTGTCGACGACAACCCTACTCTCCTCGTTCTTGTACCTCACCAGGGCCTCCGCCGTACTCCCGGGTGGAACCGGCACTAGCTTAAAGACAGCGACACCGTTAGCATCGGTGTACGAGTGGAAAACAAGCCTCTTCCCATCATTGCTTATTAGAAGAGTAACGTTAGCGCCCCCAATAGGCTTCCCAAACCACCCCTTGACAACAACCCTGAGATCGGTGACGTAGGCTTTTAACGTTAAAGTGCCGTTAACGCTGCTAGGCCTAAAACTCCCGTGAAAAACCTCGACACCCCTACACGCAACACCCACATTCACGTCGGTATCCGGGAGGTGACGAACCATGAGCCCGCCTGCCTCTAGGACGTGGTTCCTCGACTCGCCGCCGTAGCTCAGGGTTATGTTGCACCCAGTAAGCGGCTCCCCCGTCATTGTCTCAACATCTATCTTCACGTCGTAGAGGGGCACCTTCACCTCTATCACGGGCTTTGCAGAAACAACCCAGTTCCAAGTATACGACATATAGGAGACGTCGGCCTCATAACTCGCGTCGACAAGTAGGAGGCCGAGGTTTAGGGTCCACCTCGACGCCTCCTTACCTAGTGTTTCCTCCTTAACCACGTATCCCGTTCTAGGCAGTACAACCTTCACTCTGAGCCCGGGCGGCAGGCTGGCGGACCCCTTAGGCGTCAGCATTAGAACAGACTTTCTAACAGGAAACTTCACCTCAACCTGAGGCTTCTCCACCTTGAGGCTCTTCTTCAGTATAACCCCCTGGAGGCTTGAGGTGAAGACATAGGTTCCGAACATGGCCTCTTTTATACTAACCTGGCCGTTCTCATTCGTACCCAGCCTGAGTTTTTCACCCCATGGAGTCTCAACAACGACCGGGAACAGAACCAGAGGGTTATCGTCTGCGTCGAGAAACGTTATGGTGAGACTCTTCGTCACGGGCACGGTGTAGGTAAACTGCCTGTCGCCTCCCGCTTTAACGTTAAAAACCGCGTTTACTACGGTTAACCCCCTGTACGCAACGACTACACGGTAACTGCCGTAGGGCATGTTTATGAAACTTACAGCGTCCTTCTCGCGGAAGTCCACGGTAACCGCTTTTTTACCGTTCACGACAGCGTAGATACTAGCGTTACCTGGAAGCCCCAGAACGCTGCTTCCATCGCTCTTCCGGAACTTCACAACCACTTCCGCGGCAACCGGCAGGCTTATCCTCAGAAAACTCGACCCACAGCTTACGGGGAACTGGCCGCTCTTCGAGACGACCAGGTTGCACATCCACGAATACTTGGCCGAGTAGCTCCACGTTCCAAAAGGCAGTATGTGGGTTACCCCCGGCTCAAAGCCTACATCGCCGCTGGGCAGAGTTATAGTGGCGGATACCCTGTACATGATGGGTGATCCCTCATCGTTGAGGACGGTGACCCCCACTCTCTTTGTAGCGGTTTTTATGGGAATCTCAACTAAGGAGTTAGTGCTATTCACGAGGATATTGTTTTCATAAACGTTTACCCCCCGCCACTTCACGTAGACCTGGTAAACGCCATATTCGAGGCCGTCTATAGTACAGGTCGAGCAGTCACCGCTAAATACAGCTGTACCGTTTTTCTTCACCACAACGTGGGGGAGGAGCGAGCCCTCTTTTAGCGCCTCACCGTCGCAGGTTTCTATACGCAGCGTTACATTAAAGGTGGTCGTCGTGGTGTTGGAAGAATTCGACTGCATGAGAGGGGGCGCCTGCAGTACGCTAGTCGAAGCGTACACGCTCCAAGCAGAGAGGAAGAGGAGAAACGACGCCGCGAGGCATAGCAACACTAGGCCGTTCTTCATGGCTACCACTATCCCCCATGTGGCCTCTACAAGGCTCTGAATTCTCTCGTGCCAGCGGTATAAAAGCGGTGCCGTGGCAACCGCTCAACTATTTACTACGCCGGCCGGCATATAATGGCTGATGAAAAAACTGTTGATAATGTCAGGTAAAAAGTGCGGGGCGCTTGCACGGGAAACAGCAGAAGTTATGGGTACCCCTTTTTACCAGATTCATTCACGCGACTTCCCCGACGGAGAGATATACGTCAGGATCCCCGCGGACGTAGCTGGCGTAGACGTCGCCCTATTCTCATGCATGGGCGGCAACCCCAACAGGGGGCTACTCGAAGCACTACTAGCGGCCTACGCCCTCAAGGAAAACGGCGCGAGAAACGTGATCCTAGCCGCACCGTATCTACCCTATGCAAGGCAGGATGCCTCATTCAAACCCGGCGAGCCTGTAAGTATCAGGCTTGTCGCGAAGCTTCTGGAGGACGCTGTCTCCGGCATAGTTACGGTGGACATGCACCTGCACAGGTTCCACGACATAAAGGACGTCTTCGGGGGCATTGCGGCGGTAAACGTGTCGGCGATGCCCCTACTAGCTAGATACGTGTCCTCCAGGTACGGCCGCATGCCAGTAGTGGCGCCCGACGACGAAGCTGAACAGTGGGCCCGCAGAGCGGCTGAGACTATAGGCTCAGAGTACTACGTCTTAGAAAAGGAGAGGAGGGGGGACGAGGACGTCGAAATAAGGGGGCGGGGTGTAAACGCTAATCGCGCGCTGATAGTCGACGACATAATAAGTACGGGCGGCACCATTGAGGGGGCGGCACGCCTGCTAAGAGAGAGGGGCGTAGAGGAGGTGTATGTAGCGTGCACGCACGCACTCCTGGTAGGCGATGCAGAGGCGAAAATATTCAATAGCGGCGTCCGCGACCTTATATCAACAAACACTGTACCGAACCCCTATGCACGAGTCTCGGTCGCCGAGGCCGTGGCTAGGGGGCTCTCCGAGATTAGGCGAGAAAAATGATCCCGGAAGAATACGTGAAATTGGTTGAGGACATAAAATATGGCAGGATATATAGTTCTACAGAGACGGTTATACACGGCCTAGAGGCCCTTAGAAACCTGGTCTTAAGGGGCGGAAATAGAGAAGCAATACTGTCGTTCGCCGAGCTGGCCGAGAAGCTCGTAGAGGTGAGGCCGACCTCCGCGCTCCTCAAAAACTCTATACGCGAGATGGCTCTGAGCCTTCTAGAGGCCTATAGGAGTGGTGGAATCGAGGCTGCACGCGAGGCCGTGTCCGAGGCCTATGAAAAGCTCAGAGAGAGAATGGAGAGGAGCCTCGAAACAGCGGCCGCCATTGCGGCTAAAAGGATCGAAGACGGCAACGTGGTGCTAACAAACTCCTACAGCGTCTTTATAAAGAAGACCTTCGAAAAAGCCCTCTCCGATGGAAAGGACTTCAACGTGTACGTGACCGAGTCAAGGCCCGGGAGCGAGGGGCTCAACTTCGCCGAGACGATCTCTAGGATGGGGCTTCCAGTCACCCTCATAGTTGATTCCGCTACGAGGTATTTTATGAAGAAGATAGACAAGGTGTTCCTAGCCTCAGAGGCTGTAGCGGCCAATGGCGCAGTTATAAACAAGGTGGGCACAAGCCTCATAGCTTTAGCGGCAAACGAGGCAAGGGTCAGGGTTTTCATAGTCACAAGTACTTTGAAATTCAGCCCTGAAACTATTCTCGGGGAATATGTGGAGCTCGCAGAAGCCGACCCCAACCTCATACTTCCCCCCGAGAAACGCGAGGCATGGGGAAGCAGGGTGAAGGCTAAGGCGCCGCTCTTCGACGTGACGCCTCCAGAGTACATCGACGCAATAATAACCGAGAGAGGACTCATAGCCCCCCAGGTCGTCGTAATGTTGATTAGAGAGATATACGGGTGGCCGCCCAGAGTTGCGAAAATAGAGGAGGAGCTTAGGGAACTTAAAAAGGTGGCTAGAGGTTGAGTACGCCTAAGCTGCCCGAAGAAACCTATGCTATAGCAGAAGACATAAAAACCATGAGGATAAGGGGCGCCGGGCGTATAGCGAGAGCCGCCGCGCGCGCCCTAGAGATAGCCGCGGAGAAGTACAGCGGCCCCGACGACATCGCCACCTTTAAAAAATACATGGAACAGGCGGCAAAACTCTTAAAGTCGACACGCCCCACCGCGGTCTCTCTACCTAACGCCGTCAACTACGTAATGAGAGTGCTCAGGGAATCAGAGTATAGGAGCGTCAAGGAGGCCGTAGAGGCCGTAATCGAGAGAGCCGAAAAATTCATCCAGTACTCCAAGTCCGCCACCAAGAAGATCGGAGAAATCGGGAGCCGACTCCTCGAGGACGGAGACCGCGTACTGACACACTGCAACAGTAGTGCTGCTCTCTCAGTAATAATAGAGGCGTGGCGCCGCGGGAAAGACCTCGAAGTATATGCCACAGAGACGAGGCCAAAGTTCCAGGGCCACATAACAGTCACAAAACTTGCGGAGGCGGGGCTTACAGTGACCCTCATACCAGATTCTGCTGTACGCCTGTTGATGAAAAGGCTCGACAAGGTCGTCGTGGGGGCCGACACCGTGACAGCCAATGGCGCAGTTATAAACAAGGTGGGCACAAGCCAGATCGCCCTAGCGGCTAAGGAGCACAACGTGAACTTCTTCGTTGCAGCGGAGAGCATAAAGTTTAGTCCCCACACGGTGATAGGCGAGCTGGTTACAATAGAGGAACGATCCCCATTGGAGGTTGTCCCGCAGGAGTTTCTTGAAAGAAACCCGGGGATACGTATTAGAAACCCCGCCTTCGACGTGACGCCTCCGGAGTACATCGACGCCATAATAACCGAGCTCGGCGTTATACCGCCTCAGGCCGCCATAATGATACTCGTAGAGGAGTACCGGCGCGAAATAAGGGACGAGCTGCTTAGGGCGACAGAGGATCTCGAGGAATAAAAATAGTGGATTTGAAGCTACTCGTTGTTTTTCAAAAGATCCGGGTAGAAGTACTTTTTACCGGCCTTCTCCTTGACACGGTCCCACTCGTATAGTATACTGACCGCCTCATTGGCGACCCTGATAGCGTTTTCTATGCCGGCGCCCACGGTGAACTCGTCTGTAATCCTATTAGCCAGAACCGCGCAGACACACCCGGCTCTTGCACCATAAATGTTTGAGAGAGTCAGTATAGCCGCGCTCTCCATCTCAAAGTTTAAAACCCTTGCAGCCCTGAGGTCGGGTATAAGCGTGTCCATCCAACTCTGCTTATATCCCCCGTATCCAGGCCTGGCCTGGCCCGTATAGAAACTATCCGTGGTCGCTGTGACGCCGAGGTGGTACCTTATCCCCAGGCGCTCCGCCGCCTGCACCAGGGCCATCACCACTTCGTAGCTTGCGACAGCAGGATACTCTACCCTGACATACTGTTTAGATGTACCCTCCATGCGCACGGAGGCTGTCGTGATAATCACGTCACCAACCTTTATATCGGGCTGAATAGCGCCCGTGGTGCCGACCCTAATGAAGGTATGGGCCCCCACCCTGAGCAGCTCCTCCACCGCTATCGCGGCCGCCGGGCTCCCTATACCGGTGGAGGTGACGGAGATGGGCGCCCCCTTATATTTACCCGTATAAGTCACGTACTCCCTGTGCTTCGCGACGAACTTCCATTCATCCCACATCTTTGCTATTTTCTCTGATCTATCAGGATCCCCCGGCAACAGCACGTAGGGGGCCACGTCCCCCGGCTTACATTGAATATGATACTGTATACCGCTCTCAGTCTCAGGCCTCGCCGCGGAGAGAAGCCTCTTCTTATCGCTCATTTCTGCCCCCACCTCACCTCATTGACCGCCTCCATAAACCTCTTAACCCGCTCAGGGTCTACGGGGTTCTGCGTAATTCCGTTAATCTTAAAGTAGGTGCCAACAATGGCCCCGTCCGCGTACTTCAGGAACTCCTTAATATTGTCGGGGTTGCTCCCACTCCCTATCAGCACGGGCCTCTCCGGCACGGTCTCCTTCACAGCTTTCACGTCTTCCACCGTGGGGGGCTTACCCGTCATCGTGCCCGTAACTATGAGCGCGTCCGCCATGTAGAAGTCCGTCCACTCGGCATGCGTCCTAATGTCTATGCCCGGAAACATCACCGCATGCTTCTTCGTCACGTCCGCGAAAAGCTTCACGTCCTCGGCGTAGAGCATCTTCCTTATCCTCAAGAGATCCGCGGGATGCCCCCTATCCAGATCACCCGTATCCCACACCTGCATGCCTGCATGAATGCACACACGGATGAACTTGGCGCCAGCAGCCTTGGCGATAGAGATCTCCCCGAGATATCCATCATGAACTATGTTCACGCCCACGGGCACGTCGAACTCCTTTACAACCTCTCTAGTGACCACTGCGAGAGCAGCTATCTCCCAGGGCGGCACCCTCTCGGCCGCGTAGTAGGGTAGATCCCACATGTTCTCCACTATGAGGCCGTCAACGCCGTTTTCGACGAGAAGCCTAGCGTCGCGGAGCGCGAAGTCTATTATCTCCTCCATGTCCTCTCCCTCATACGCCGGCGCCCCCGGTAGAGGAGGCACATGCACCATGCCGATTATGGGCTTCTGGACGCCGAAGAGGTCTGCTAGGCTGCGAAGCCTCTTAGAGTAGAAGCGTCTAGCCCACCTCACCTCAAAGTTTTCAGGGTCCATCATATCACACACCATTAACTCAGGTAAAAACGTTCAAGCACCGCTACACGTTAACCTCCACACCACGCATCCTCAGGAACTCCACGACTTCGCTCAGGGTAGGCGAGCTCCACCCCCCTCTACGGGAAACCTTTATCGCCGCGGCGGCGTTGGCGAAGAGGAGGCGGCTGCGGGGGTCAAGCCCCCTCAGAGAAGCCCAGATGTATGCGGCGTCAAACACGTCGCCGGCCCCAGTAGTATCCACGACGTCTACGCTGAAGGCTCCAGCGCTATGCGCGCCGCCACGAGTATATAGAACAGACCCCTTCCCGCCGAGCTTAACGACAACTTCATCCGCATACCCCGGCACGTATGGGCCTTCGCCGCCGAAGAACGCCGAGGCCTCCGCCTCGTTCATCATCAACGCCCTTATACGGCACCCCAGCTTGGGGAGGAGATCTCTCAGAATAGCCGCTGAATAGCCGCTGGCATCAACGTAGAGCGCTGCGTCCCCGCACATCTGCCTGACAACCCTTGAGGCGGCCTCTCTAACGGGGCCTACAAAGGAGTAGCCGCTCACGAATATGGCATCAAAGCCTACCTCGCCGAGCCGAGCCCCCTCCGGCGGCGGTAGCCCGAGGTTAGCCCCCCTGTGCCCTATAATGGTCCTGTCTCTCGGCGTAGAGATGATGCACATGACGCCCGACGGCCTCCCCTTTACTTCAAAGAGAAAATCTCCGTGGACACCCTCCGACCGCAACCTTGCCCTAAGCCATTTTCCAACAAAATCCGGCCCGACCGCACCGTAAAACCACGAAGCTCCGCCTAGGCGCGAAAACGCCACAGCTACGTTCGCCGCAGCCCCTCCCGGGCTGAACTCCATTTTATCGGTGATAGCCTCTCCCCCCTCCCCGGGGATCTCTTCAACATAGAATATTATGTCTAGATTCAAGTCCCCCACTGAGAGAAGCCTCACGGAAGCTCACCCTTGATTTTCTCAACACTCTCCTCGGGGTTAGAGGTGTCGAATTCCAGAAACCTAACCTTGAAGCCTCTTTCTTCGAGAAGCTGAGCCAATATTCTCATGAAAACGCCTCTACCACTAACCCTGCGCCCCTCCCCGGCCTCGGCCGGATTACCCCTCCACTCGGCCGAAAACGTTTCCCACACGCCACAGGAAGGGCTCCCCTTGACTCCTATCACGGCAACAACCTCTACCCCACCCTCGCGCAGCGCCTCTAGATACTCCACGACGGGTTCCAGGATCCTCCTCGAATGGGCCCTGAAACCCGGGTTATCATACTGCTCGACGCTCTGCCACCACCTCCTTAGACCGGCATAGCTCGTCTCAGGACACGGCAGCTGAACAATACCGTACCCCCTTTCCACGAGCAAAGATATAAGCCCCGGGAAGGCACCCGGAGCCTTGGCTAGACCCCATACGACGCTGTTCTGGTTTAGGAGGCAGTGCGCCAGCAGCACTACGCGGCCGCTCCTTCCGTCCTCCATTAAGAAAAACTATACCCTCCGAGGTGATAAACCTGCCCGCGCAGCGCAAAAAATACTAGTAGTAAAAACGCCATATGGCGTGAGGGCCCGTGGCGCAGATTGGCCGGCGCGGCGGCCTCCGGCCGCGGCCTTCCCACCCCCTACTTCTCCCAGCTCTCCTCACGTGTGGGCTCCTTCATCCTCGCCAAGGCGCCCTCTGCTAGCAGACGCAGGATTTCCCCCACGCTTTTCCCGCACTCCCCCCTCCAGAGCACTATGTGATGCCTCAGAAGAATCGAGAAGGCTATCTCACCTATATTGCAGGTTATAACGTCCGTCACGCCGAGCTTGTGGAGCCATTCGGCGACACGCGCCCCCCTCAGCACCTTATCCTCCGCCTCCCCGCTACCCGTAGACGGCGCAGCCACAAACCTTGTCTCAACGATCTTTCCCCCGGCAACCTCGGCTAATAGGAAAAAGCGCGCCTTCCCGAAATGCCTCGAAAGCTTGGCAGCGGCCCCCTCCCCGTCAACGGGCACGGCAACAGTCATGCGTGCACGCCTCACGGGCTCCACCGTGACAGCGACTCCCTTTACGCCATCTACACTACTCCTAACGGCCCTTGCTATGCGCTGCGCGACGATACTAGACTCCTCAATAGTGGTGAGCGGGTGAAGTCTGACAACGGCCTCCACGAAAACCGCGGGGCCAGCCCAGCGTGCTTTAAACGACACAAGCTTTCCCTCGCTGCCCAACGCCTCCGCCGCGGCTTCACGCATACGCTTCAACGCGTCCCCGTCCTTGGGAAGATCTAGCAGCGCCTTCAGCGAGTCGAAACCCGCCTCATATGCGGCGAAGAGGAGGCCTAGGAGCGCCACCAGGAGGGTTAACGTGTAGAGACCCACTATCCCTGTATACAGGTATGCTAGAAGCCCTACGAGCACAGCGCCGCCCTCCACAACGTCTACTTTAACGTGACTAGCGTCGGCTATGAGCGTGGGCGACCTCAGCCTTACCCCGGCCCTCCTCTTATACAGCGACGCCGCCAGGAGTAGAGGCAGACTCGCCGCCTGGACACCCACTACAAGGGGAGAGACCGCCCCGGGAACCGTGAACACCTCGCCCACGTCTAGGTAGACCGTGAAGACTATAATAGCGGCTATCAGCAGGGCTACGACGTCCTCAAGCCTGTATAGCCCGTAAGGATACCGTTCGCTAAGGCTGGATCTAACAACCACGACGGGGACGATTATGAACAGGGACAACAACGTGTCGAGTAGTACGTGAAGCCCCTCCACCCACAGCACGTTGTTGCTGGCAACTAAGGCGCCGAAAATCCTCACAGCGGTAGCGGCGGCGAGGAAAAGAAACGAGTACAATAGTAGTAGCCACGCCTCCCTATCCCCAAAGTCTTCCCTGAAAAAGTCCTCGGTCATTACGCCCTCTATGAGACTAGCCACATAGGCTAGATAATAATCGCGCTAGACACCCTTTTTATCTATACCCCGTAGTGATGATTTTCGGGTAAACATGGAGAAGAGGGTCGTTGAAAACCCTTCGCTACTCCTCAAGGAGAAAGCCTTACAGTTCGCGGCCTCCACCTTGAGCGAAGCGGGTATAGAGAGCCTAGAGGAGCTCATTGTTAAGAGCGGCGGCAAGCACGCCGACGTCTCGGTACTCGTGTTTAACCTCTTCAAAAAGGGCGCCGCTAGACCCGACGAGATAGCGCAAATATTCAGGGGCAAACAGCCCCCCTCGCCCTTCAGGGAGGTGTCCGCGGCGGGAGGATACATAAACTTCACGGTAGACCCCGCGGCCTACGGGGAAGTAGTTCTTGAAAGCATTTTGACGCTAGGAGAGAGGTATGGTTTCAGCGAGGCGGAGAAGCGCGAGAGGATAATAGTGGAGCATACAAGCGCGAACCCCATACACCCCCTCCACGTGGGGCATCTGAGGAACTCTATACTCGGCGACGCGCTGGCACGTCTCCTCGCTGCGCGCGGCCACAAGGTAAAGAGACACTTCTACGTGGACGATACCGGGCTGCAGGTAGCATATGCAGCCTACGGCTACAGGGTGGTTAAGCACCTCCTACGCGGTAAGCCCGACCACTTTATAGGGGACGTCTACGCGATAACAAACCTTCTCCTCGAGCTCGAAAAATTAAAGAAGGAGGCTAGGAGGGCCGAGGGCGAGGAACTTGCGAGAATAAACGACAAGCTGGCGAGCATAGCAGCTAAACTCCAGGAATACGCCGAGAAGAGGGGAGAGGTGTTCCAAGAGCTCGTCCGCGAGATAAAGGGGAGGGCGGAGGAGGTAGAGGAGGAGATAAGGAGGATAAACAGAGCCTATGAGCGGGGCGAAAAATGGGCTGTACCCCTGGTTAGGGAGATGGTGGAGAAGGGACTGGAGGGGTTTAGGGAAACCCTCGGCCCCCTTGGCATAGAATTCGACAGCTGGGACTGGGAGAGCGAACTGACAGTATGGAACGGCGCTGCACACGACGTCGTAGAGAAGCTCTCACGGCTAGGCCTAGTAGAGAGGAGAGACGGGGCGCTGGTCTTCCGCGCAGACCTGCTAGCAGAGGACGAGGAGGCGAGGCGCGCCGCCGGCATACCGCCCGGCTTCCAGGTGGCCCCGATGACGCTTGTAAGGTCGGACGGCACGACCCTATATACTACCAGGGATATAGCGTACTCTATATGGAAGCTCTCCAGGGCCGACAGGGTAGTAAACGTGATAGCGATACAGCAATCCCTGGCCCAGGCGCAGCTGAGACTAGCGCTCTACGCCCTAGGCTTCAGAGACATCGGGCAGCGTTTGATACACTACGCGTACGAGCTTGTCAAGCTTCCAGGCAGGAAGATGTCAGGCCGCCGCGGAGAGTACGTGGCGGCGGACGACATTATAGCTGAAACTGTTGCCAGGGCGAGAGCAGAGATAGAGAAGAGGAAGATCGGCGACCCGGAGGATGCTTGGAAGATCGGCGTCGGCGCTCTAAAGTTCTTCTTCCTAAACGTATCGCCGCAGAAACCCATAACATTCAAGTGGAGCCGCGTACTGGACTTCGAGCAAAACAGCGGCCCCTTCGTGCAGTACGCCTATGTGAGGGCCAAGGGCATACTCAGAAAAGCCGGAGAGGCGGGGGCCGCGCCCGAGCTCCGCCGGGAAAAGGCCGGAGAGGAGGAGAAGAGGGTCATCATGCTCCTAGGCGAATACCCGGAGCAGGTTGCAGCTGCAGCGGACCAGCTGAGGCCGGATATCCTCACGGCCTACCTGAACAGGCTTGCAATGGAGTTTAACAAGTACTACGACACTACGCCCGTGCTCAAGGCGCCCACCCCTGAAAAGCGCGCATTGAGACTCGCAGTGGTCGCGGCCGTGGCCACCGTGCTTAAAAACGGGCTAGAGCTGCTGGGCATCACGCCTCCGGAGAGGATGTGAGGTGCGGGGCGTACCCGAAGAGGACGCCATACGGCGTGCACGCGCCGCCCTGAGAGGAGCCGGGGATGAAGAAGCGGCGCGCATACTCAAGAGAGCCGTAATACTTTTTCCAGGCAAATCCAGATCATGGTACCTCAGGGTTGTTGCACGGTGCCTGATAGGCGTTGAAAGGCTGGCACCCTACGCGTGGAGGGTGCCGGGGGTAAAATCGCTTGGGGACAGGTACCCCTACTATACGGTGGTGTTGACGAGAAAGGGCTGGTATTGTGACTGCTACTCTAGGAGCTATGGGTGGCGCCGCAGCGCCGAGACGTGTACACATGTAGCCGCTGTACGCGTACTTATGAGCATGGAGGCGGAACTGCGTTGAAAAAACCGTACCCCCATGACAGGGATATAGGGGAGGCGATCAAGGCAGCCTTCTCCAGGCATCCGTTGATGAAGCCGTACGAGCTGTACGAGTACGTGCTTGAGGAGCTCGACAATGAGGGGTTCTATAGCGGATTAGTCACGGAGAAGAGAGTGTGGAGAATCTACGAAAAGATGGTGAGGCGCGGCGAAATATTCGACTACCTTGACGTCGTAAAGGGTGGGAAAAGCCTCCATGGTAAAAGATAAGAGCCCTCCACATATAGCGTTACGAGGTGGTAGTTATTGCTAACAAACCTTTACAGGGGACAGGCGCACTCCCAAGACCCGACGAGAACCTCCTCAAAAGGCTTCTGAAAATAGAGGAGAAGTGGCAGCGCCGCTGGGCCGAGGACAGGATCTTTGAGGCGGATCCAGACCCCTCGAGGAAAAAGTTCTTCGTAACATTCCCCTACCCCTACATAAACGCCTTTCCACACCTCGGCTCGGCATACACCGTCCTACGCGTCGACATAATCGCCCGGTACATGAGGATGCGGGGTTACAACGTGCTCTTCCCCCAGGGCTGGCACGCCACCGGAGGCCCGATAGTGGCCGCCGCCCTTAGAATAAAAGAGGGAGACGAGAAGCAGATACGAACCCTCCTCATGATGGGCGTGCCCGAGGAAGAGATACCAAAGTTCAAAGACCCAGAATACTGGGTGAAATACTTCAGCAGAGGATTTAGAGAGGACTTCCAGCGCTACGGGCTCTCCATAGACTGGCGACGCGAGTTCCACACCACGCATCTAAACCCGCCCTACAACTCGTTCATACAGTGGCAGTACCTGGTACTTAGGGAAAAAGGCCTCATAACCAAAGGCAGCCACCCGGTAGTATGGTGCCCAAAGGAGAAAAAGGTGGTCGGCGACCACGACCGCCCCGACGAGTACGCCGGCATAAGCCCGGAGCAGGTGGTTATAATAAAGTTTCCCGGCGAGGACGGCCTCATATACCCCTGCACAACCTACAGGCCCGAGACCGTCTACGGAGCAATCAACATCTGGGTAAACCCGGAGGCAGAATACCTTATAGCGGTGGTAGACGGCCAGAAATGGGTTATAGGCCGCTACGCCGCCGAGGAGCTGGCCGACCAGAAACACGATGTAAAAATCGTGGGCACGATAAAGGGGTCGGAGCTTATAGGCAGGTTCGCCACGAACCCAGTTACGGGGTGGCGAATACCCATCCTCCCAGCCAGCTTCGTCGACCCAGAGACGGGCACAGGCGTCGTAATGTCCGTTCCATCCCACGCGCCCTACGATTACGCGGCACTAGAGGACCTCCGCAAGGATCCCTATCTCCTTGACCGCTACGGGCTCGACCCCTCCCTGATAGACGCCTTGAAGCCGGTACCACTCATCGAACTAGAGGGCTACAGCGAACTACCCGCGCGGGACGCCGTTCTCAGACACGGCGTCACGTCACAGGTCGAGGCCGAGAAGCTGGATAAAGCGACGAAGGAGATATACACCAAGGAGTTCCACAAGGGCCGTCTAAGGAGAGAGGTATACGGTGAAAAGTGGGGTGGACGAACGGTTTCAGAGGTCAAGGAGGAGATCACGGACTACCTGGTCTCAGAGGGCTACGCTATAAGGCACTACACGCTGCCCACGCCGGTCTACTGCCGCTGCGGCGCCAGGACGCATGTGAAAATAGTCGAAAACCAGTGGTTCCTCAGGTACAGCGACCCCGAGTGGAAGTCTAAGGCGCACAGGTGCGTCGATAGGATGAGGTTCCTGCCGGAGAGCGTTAGGGAGACCTTCCACTCGATCATCGACTGGTATAAGGACTGGGCATGTACACACCAGCATGAGCTGGGAACCCCCCTCCCCTGGGATCCCGAATGGGTGCTGGAGAGCCTCAGCGACTCGACGATATACATGGCCTACTACACTATAGCAAAATACCTCCAGCACCCGGAGAAGTACGGCATAAGGTGGGAAGACATAAAGCGCAGCCTATTCGACTACGTACTCCTCGGAAAAGGAGACCCAGAGAAGGTGGCCGAAGAGAACAAAATAAGCCGAGGCCTCCTAGAGGAGATGAGGCGCGAATTCCTCTACTGGTACCCGGTGGACCTACGCGTCTCCGGAAAAGACCTTATACAAAACCACCTCACATTCTTCATCTTCCACCACACGGCGATATTCCCCGAGGAGCACTGGCCACGCGGAATAGGGGTGAACGGCTGGATAATGGTGGGTGGAGAAAAGATGAGCAAGCACAAAGGCAACTTTATACTGCTACGCCAGGCGCTCTCCACGTGGGGCGCCGACGCCACCCGCTTCGCCGAGGCATACGCTGGAAACAGCGGCCTAGACGACGGCAACTTCGAGCCCGAACTGGCGGCGAAGGCCGTCCAGCTCCTCAACCAGTGGTTAGACTTCGTAGCAGAGAACTATGGCAAGGGCGACGAGAGGTGGCTCCTCATAGACGACTGGTTCAGGAGCGTGCTCCACAGGACGATTAAACGCGTCACGGATGAGATAGAGGCGCTAAACACCAAGAACGTCATAGTGGAGGGCTACTTCGGGCTCCAAAACTACTACCGATGGTACATAAAACGCCGCGGAGAGCCCAACAGGGAGCTCCTGAAAGAGTTCATCGAAACCCAGACGCTCATCCTGGCGCCGATAACGCCCCACACCGCCGAAGAGGCGTGGCGGCTCATGGGGAAGCCCGGGTATATCGCCTACGCCGAGTGGCCCGAGGCCTCCGAGGAAGCCATAAAGCCCGACCTGGAGAAAGCGGAGGACATAGTGAGGCTAGTGCTCGACGACGCAAAAGAGGTTGTAGCGCTGATGAGAGGCGGCGTCAGGAAAGTAGTGATAGTGACTCCCTCAGAGTGGAAATACGAGTTCATAAGGGAGGCGAAGAAGCGTCTAGAAGCCGGGGAGCCGCTCGTAAAAGCTCTGAGAAAAGCTGTTAGAAGCCTGCCGCCTGAAAAGCGCAAAATAGCCGGCCGCCTAATCAACATTATAACTAAGAACCCGAGACCCCTACAGCTACTCCTAGACCCCAGCCTGGAGCAAAGGGCCCTCAAGGAGGCAGCGGAGTTCTACTCCAAGACCCTCGGCGTGACAGTGGAGATTAGACGCGAGGAAGAAGTCGATAACCCGAGGGCATCCTCCGCACTGCCGGCCAGGCCGGCTATACTCGTGGAGAAATAGGCTACACTATTTTTACCACGCTCCTCCCCCTTAATACTCCAGGTTACCCGAGATGGCGTGGCGGTGGCATCGGAGAAGGAGGGGCAGGCCTCCAAAGCCGAGAAGAATAGAGTCTCCCCCGCCGAGGATAGTGTTCAACCCTTCTCCCCCCGGCGCCCCGGTAGCCGGCGAGCCCGTATACCTCGGCCATGACGAGTATGAGGCGTTAAGGCTCACATACTACCTCGGCCTCACACAGGAGGAGGCCGCTGCCCGGATGGGCATCTCACGGGGAACCCTCTGGAGGATACTGTACAATGCTAGGAGGAAGCTCGTGCAGGCGATAGTAGAGGCGAGGCCGATAGTAATATCCTAGGGCCGCGGGAAAATCCTATAAGGGCGGCTATGTGGAGGGCGTTGATTGCCGACGCAGGGGTGGGGAGAAGGAGGTGACCCGAGCCGCCCCCTCTACAGTCTACCTTATATACCTCGGATGAGAGGAGTCAGCGAGCACGATGAGCGGAGAGCTCTTCCTCGGCTTCCACGTGGATCCCGAGACTATGGAAGAGACGGGGCAACGCTTCACCCTCAAACCCTCTCATCTCACCACCCACGGCGTAATCATAGGAATGACGGGCTCGGGGAAGACAGGCGCAGCCATAGTGATGATAGAAGAACTACTACTAAACGGCATCCCGGTAATAGCAATAGACCCCAAGGGCGACCTAGCAAACCTTGCTCTACGTTTCCCTCAACTCAGACCAGAGGACTTCGAGCCGTGGATCGACAAGTCCGCCGCTCGCGCCGCCGGTCTATCCACAAAAGAATACGCCGAAAAAGTAGCGAACACCTGGAGAAACGGCCTAGAAAGGGCCGGCATTACAGGGAGACTGAAGGAGCTGGTCGAGAAAAGCGAAGTACTAGTGCTCACCCCGGGCAGCAGGGCGGCGACGCCGTTGTCGATACTCGAAGGCCTAAGGCCGCCTAAAAACGCTGGCCGCGACATACTCGAGGAGAGAGCAAAGACGACCGCCGCCGCTCTTCTCAGGCTGGCCGGCCTCGAGGGGGGAGACGAGGAGGTTTTCCTCGCAAACCTTCTACTCTGGGCATGGGAGGAGGGGAGAGAGGCTTCCCTAGACTGGCTAATAGCGTCCATACTCAAGCCGCCCTTCGACAAGATAGGCGTCCTAGACCTCGACATGGTGCTGCCGGAAAAGAAGAGGCGCAGCCTAGCGGTATCCCTAAACAGGGTGATAGCGTCCCCCGGCTTCTCCGACTGGCTGACCGGCCTACCCCTAGACATCGACACGCTCCTATGGACGCCCGACGGCAGGCCCCGGGCAGTCGTAGTATACCTGGCGCACCTCGACGACTCCTACAAGATGTTCGCTACAACGCTCGTCCTCCAGACACTCTACACATGGATGTACACTAAGGGCGGCTCAGACAGGCTACGCGCACTACTCTACTTCGACGAAGTATACGGCTTCATACCGCCACACCCGGCGAACCCGCCCACAAAGAGGCTACTCATGCTCCTAGCAAAGCAGGCGAGAGCCTTCGGCCTAGGCCTAGTGCTAGCGACGCAGAACCCGGTAGACATAGATTACAAGGTTCTCACAAACACGGGCGTATGGATGATAGGCCGCCTCCAGACAGAGAACGACATAGACAGGGTCTCAGACGGCCTACGCATAGCCACGGGCTCGGGAGAAGAAGCCAGAAGGCAGATTCCACGCCTCCCAAAGAGGGTATTCATAGTGAAGGACGTGAAAAAGCGCGGCCTAGAGCTCTTCAAGACGAGATGGGCAATGACATACCTACGAGGCCCCCTGACCCTAAGAGAACTAGAAAGGCTTCCGAAAACCAGCATCCCAACGCCCAGCGTTAAACACGCCGCAGAAAAGCCCCCCATAGACCTACTCAACGCGCCCCCACTGGTAAACCAGGCCTTCGACCAGGCATTCATACCGGGAAATGGAGAATACTACGAGCCCCTTCTCGCGGCGCGCGCACATATATATGTGTCAAAGACTAGGCCCCCGATAGACCTTGAAAGGACAATAATCGCCTACGCCGATCCCCAGAAAACCGAGTTCAAAAGCCCCGAAGAAGCCGGGCTACCGGAGACACTAATAGAGAGCTCAGAAAACACGTGGACAGAAGGCATAGGCTTCAAGAACCTCCCACCAATCTACGCCAAGAAAACATTCTATAACAAACTCAAATCATTATTCGCACGCTACGCCGTAGCAAAGGCTACGATAGAACTCTTCTATTCTCCAATCCACAGAGAATATAGCAAGCCGGGGGAAAAGCGTGAAGAGTTCGAGAAGAGGCTCCGGGAAAAATCCCTGAAAATGGCTAGAGAGGAGGCTGAGAAGATAGCCTCACGGTATAACGCCAAGATAGAGAGGCTAAAAACAAGGCTCCAATCAAAGAGGGCACAAATAGAAAAGACACGCGGCGAAATAGCAAACCTAAAAGCAGAGCTAGGCCTGGCAGGCGTATCAGCCCTAGCCTCACTAACACGCCTCACCTCAGCTCTATCCAAGGTCTCAAGAACACAGAGATTAAGGAGAAGAATAGCTTCGAAGGAGGCTACGCTAAGAAAATACGAATCAGAAGCACAGAGCCTTCTAACACAAATAGAAAAACTCGAAAAAGAAAAAGAAGAAAAAATAAAGAAAATCATGGAAAAATACACATCAAATATCACACTAAAAACTGTGAAAATAAAGCCTGCACGAAAAGACGTAGACATAGACTTCCTCGGAATACTGTGGATACCAAAAAACAGTGATAATCACTAAACACCAATACCTAAACACCCTGTCTATTCTCTAAAAAATAGAATCTAAAATAGAAGAAGATGAAACAATGAAAAGTACGCGACTCCATATATAAACACTATCCTTTCAATTCCTT
>JALSNQ010000005.1 GCA_026986905.1 Thermofilaceae archaeon | reverse complement strand
GTCCTGGTCTACCTCCGCTATGCTGAAGGCGAGCCCCTCGAGCGGCTCGAACCTCCACCTCTTCTCGCAGACGAAGACCTCGCCGTGCTCGACGGGGTTTAGCGTGCCAGGGTCTACGTTGAGGTAGGGATCCATCTTCATAACGTCTACTGTGAGCCCCCTCCACTGCAGGATTTTTGCTATAGACGCGGTTACGACGCCCTTCCCTATACCGCTTACAACGCCGCCTGTGACGTATATATGCCGGGACAAGAGTGCCCGAGAAAACTGCAGGCCGGCTCGGTAAATACTTTTTGCGGCCCCGGGGAAAATATAGGGGGAAGCGCCGGATATACGTGGCCTATGATGAAGGTCTAAAGCTGCCGAGCCTCGCGATGGGCGCGGCCGTCGCTTCTGAGGCCTACTTGTTCTCGCCGGAGAGCCTTTTTATGAGGTCGGCTATAACTTCCCTCAGCGCGTCGAAGTCGCTGGGCGG
This sequence comes from Thermofilaceae archaeon, assembly GCA_026986905.1. GTDB lineage: Archaea > Thermoproteota > Thermoprotei > Thermofilales > Thermofilaceae > JALVKT01. The sequence continues at coordinate 3,593 of JALSNQ010000005.1, read as the reverse complement.
TATTTCCGCCTCGACGGCCACTATTTTCCCCGAGTTCTTGAAAATGTATGCGCGCCGCCCGCTGTTTTCTATCATCGTCCACGGCTCTATGTGGGTGAAGAGGGATATGTAGGCGTTTACGAGGCGGTAGAGGCTTAAGTCGTCGCTCCTCGGGTAGGAAAAGAGTTTTTCCCCGTTTTCGTCGAGAATTATAATCTGTTTTACCTTAAGCGACTTCAACGTGGCCTCCGGGTCGTCGAGGTCTATAGTGTACTCCTCTACAGGGTTCTCGGACATTCCTCTGATACCTAGAATTCGTTATAGGATATTTAACTATCTCCTCTTATTGGAAGCGGCGCATCTCCTAGCCGCGTAGCCGTAGAAACAAGTATAAATACGCCTCATCTGAGGGGTAGACTTGGAGCAGGCCATGAGGCCTAGACTTGACGAGGAGGAAGAGGAGTTCGACGAGGAGTGGGAGGAGGACGAGGAGGAAGACTTCGAGGACATAGACGAGGATCTCTGGGACGAGGAGGAGGAAGAAGAGGAGCTGGAGGAATTCGAGGAGGACGAGGAGGAAGAGGAGCTATAAAGGTTTTTCTATATTTGTGTTTTACATGTGGAAACTTTTCCCGTGGAGGGTGTTGCTCATACTATTATTCTATTTATAAATGAGAACATAAAAGTTTATAAGGAGCCTTATTATAGGTAGCCGCAATGTTACAGGTAATTCTTTATATTTTACTTAAGTAAACATAAACTTGATAGAAATGACATATGAGAACGACCCTGTATATCAAATGGCTGTAAAACAGCTACGCGAAGTAGCTGCCCTCCTCCAGATACCCGATGACGTCGTTGAAGTACTCGCGCACCCCGAGAGGCTTCTCCGCGTAAAGATACCTGTACGCATGGATAACGGAAAAATCAAGGTGTTCTTCGGGTGGCGTAGCCAGCATAACAGCGCCCTAGGCCCCTACAAGGGCGGCGTAAGGTACCACATAAATGTTAGTGAGGGCGAGGTCGTGGCCCTCAGCATGTGGATGACCTGGAAGAACAGCCTTGCGGGCATACCCTACGGGGGCGGCAAGGGCGGCGTAAAGGTTAACCCCAAGGAGCTGTCGCCGCGCGAGCTCGAGGAGCTTTCCCGGAAATACTTCCACGCCATCTCGCGCATAGTGGGCGAGGACGTCGATATCCCGGCGCCCGACGTGTACACGAACCCCCAGACGATGGCGTGGTTCATGGACGAGTATAGCAGTATTGTAGGCTACAATGCGTGGGGCGTGGTGACCGCCAAGCCCAAGGAGCTTGGGGGCCTCTACGCGCGCATAGTCAGCACGGGCCTTGGAACAGCTATAGTGGCCCGTGAGGCCGCGAAGAAGGTCTGGGGTGGAGTGGAGGGTAGGACTGTAGCCGTCCAGGGCTTCGGCAACGTGGGCATTTACGCGGCCAAGTACCTCTCTGAGTGGGGCGCTAAGGTTGTGGCGGTGAGCGACAGTAAGGGCGCCATATACAACCCTGAGGGCCTCAACGTGGAGGAGGTTATAAAGGTCAAGCAGGAGACCGGCCGCGTGCAGAACTATAAGGGTGCTAAGAAGTTCATCACCAACGAGGAGCTGCTAGAGCTGCCTGTAGATATCCTCGTGCCAGCGGCTATCGAGGAGGTTATCACTAAGGAGAACGCGGATAGGATAAAGGCGAAGGTTATATCGGAGGGCGCTAACGGCCCGACAACGCCTGAGGCGGACATCATATTGAGGAAGAAGGGCGCCATAGTTATACCCGACATACTGGCCAACGCGGGCGGCGTGATAATGAGCTGGATAGAGTGGGCGAACAACAGGATGGGCAACTGGCTTACGGAGGAGCAGGCGCTGGAGAGGCTGGAGCACAAGATGGTTGAGAACTTTGGCCGCGTCTACGATGAGTGGCAGAAACGCTTCTACGACCACCCGATGAGGACTGCCGCCTACGCGCTTGCGGTTGAACGTGTACTGAAGGCTATGCAGCTCCGCGGCTGGATATAAAAACAAGGCTGTTTTTTTGTTTTTTGTAAAAAAATATGTGGATTTATTTGTTTTTCTTCTTGCTCTTGGCCGATTTTCCTCGGCTCCTCCTACGGAGGAGTAGCAGCGCCGCGGCTATAGCCGCAACGGCGGCGACGCCCCCGGCCACCAGAGCCGTGTTGACGCCGCCTGCCGGCTGGGGGGCTACAGCGACGAAGTCGGCCTTTAGTATCATGGGGTCGGTGTTCGCGGATATGATTACTACCCTTAGTGTCGCGTCCCCTGGCTCTAGTGCTCTAAAGTATATCTTGGTCTTGTACTGGCTGGTGGCCGTGAGGTTGCCGACCTTTATTGTGGCGGCGCGGGTCCAGTTCTTCCCGTCGAGCGACACCTCCATGTTTGAGCCTACCAGCTGGATCATCATGCTTATAGCGGTGCCGTTACCTACGTTCGAGACGGTTATGAACGCCTCGCGGGGAGATTTTACGAGTATCCTCTTATCCTTTGTTGCGAGGCTCGCCTTTAGGAGCGGGATGTAGACCTTCTTTACAGGCGGCTTGGGCGGCTGGGCCTGCTGGGAGGCTAACGCTGCGATGAGGTTTTCGAAGAAGCGGCGGTTCTCCGAGAACGGGTGCACGCCGTAGCTGTAGTCGAGGACTGTGAAGACTCCGCCGACGGCCACGATGTAGCCTTTACCGAGCTTCGAGACGGCGACGGCCACCACCTTGCTGCCGTTTGCGAGTATACGCCCGTCCCTGTCGACGGTGACTGTTGTCTTGTAGCCGACTAGCACCGGCTCCGCGTCGCCGCTCAGCGTTAGTGATGTTCCAGAGTAGAGCACCTTGTCCACGCCTTGGGACGCCGCCCGGGCTATGGGGTTATCCGGGAACTCCGATAGGTATACCAGGTAGTCGTGGCCGCCCGTGCTATGCGCCTTGTCGCGCACGCTGCCGTCGAGCCAGTTTATCCCCGCCGGGGATGTCACCGTGTTGAGGACTATTGGCTCGAAGTGCGCATAGTAGCTGCCGAAGACCAGCAGTATGCCTCCACCCTTAACCCAGTCCCTTATGCTGGAGGCCTCGTCGTACGTGAAACGCTTCGAGGGGTTGAGTAGAACAAGTATCTTGGCGTACTTCAAGGCCTCGTCCAGGGGCCTCTTGCTGGCGGCCACTGTTCCATACTTTGACAGTAGGGACGTAAAGCCGCTGAGCCTGTATAGCCAGTAGTATTCCCCGTGGCTGTAGTCGAAGACAACGCCCTCGCCCTCCTTGACCGCGTATAGCGTGCGTGTATAGGTGGTGGAGCCGGCCGATGAAGAGACTGTGACGTTTATGGGGACCGCGCCGGGAGCACCCGGCTTCGCCGTTGCCGTGAACTGGAACGTCTCCCTTTCCGTGTTGTTGAGCGAGGGGAGGTTTTTCTCGCCTTTCAAGAACGGGGAGGTGACGGTGACCTTTAGGTTGCCAAGGTTCTCGCCGAGCGCCTCTACCGTGACGTTTAGTTTTACCTCGGAGGCTTCGCCCACCGGGATCATCCAGGGGGAGACGTCGACGGTTATCTTCACGGGCAGCACCCTGTAGCCGGCCTGCTCTACTGCCCAGGCGA
>JALSNQ010000004.1 GCA_026986905.1 Thermofilaceae archaeon | reverse complement strand
CCACCGGATCCGGGCCATGCGGCACTGCTAAGGGGCGTCTAGTCATGTAATCATATGTCGTGAAGAGCACCGGCCTGTATCTTCTGTCAAGCTCTACTAGAAGCTCCGCAGGCACACTCCGTGGGCCCTTATCTCTGGAATCTCGGTAAACGAGGAGCTCATAGGTATAATCTCTGAGCGGGTAGGCGCCTAGAGCCGCAAGAGCCCCCACGAGACCCCTGTTCTCAGTGCTGGGCCACACCTTTAGGGGGCCTAGAAGCCCCTCCCCTATGAGCTTAGAAAGATACGACCTGGGCAGGAACTCTCTCAGCGCCCTTTCATATACAGTTTTTAGTCCATGGGGGACGCCGCCCCTTAAAATCACTAGTGTTGGTGAGGTTTTTCCATGCTTTTCCACATTCTCCTCGAGGATTCTGCGGGCCATGTCCTCAATTTTCTCGGCTTCCCGGGGAGTTGCCTCGAGGTGGAGCGCTGTAGCAGCGTTGCCTCGTGTCTTAAACGGTATATTAGGGTTAAGCCTGACAAGGTTGGGGTAGTCCAGAAAGCGCGCAAGGTTTTCTTCGGCGATATTCTTCGCTAGGAGGTAGGTGATATATGTCGTGCATTGGCCGAGGGGGGAGTCGGTGTCGTCTATGGCTATGTGAAGCTCCACGCTAGAGGCCCTTACTCCTTTATATGCTCCCTAGCGTAAAGATATATGCCGTCGAGGATGCCCGGGCCGCTCCCCTCACGGCCGTGTGGGCTCATCTTCCTCTTACCGGTGAGCTTAGCTGCACGGTGTATGTTGGCCGCGGTCTGGCCCACCGCTTCTTTGTCTATGCCCTCAATGATCACGTCGTCCTTCTGAACCTTCACTGTTACACCTGGGAGGAGCTTCGCCTCCCGGGTTCCGCGTTCGCCGAGATAGTTTTCAATGATTACCTTGTCTCCCTGGACTTTGAGGCTCATGGGGAAGTGTGCGTAAACTATCTTCATCTTGTACCTGAACCCCTTGGTGACGCCGATAATCATGTTCTCTATATGGCTGGCCACCGTGCGTACTGCTGCGTACTCTCTCTTTGTGGCGTGGAAGGTCTCAACCCTCACCTTACTGTCCTCCTTTGATATGAATATCTTCTTTAAGTGGGAAAAGTCTCTTTCCACCTTGCCTAGGGGGCCCTCGACTACAACGCGCTTGCCGTCAACGTTGACGGTGACCCCTTCGGGTATCTGCACTTCGTGGGCGACATAGTACTCTCTAACCATATACGAGTCCCCACATTCACCTTCTCCACGTGTTTAAGTCTTTTATGCCTGGCACAGGTATTCTATGGTGAGCCGTAGAGGCGGCGTGGAGTAGGCATGAAGTACGTGAAGCTGGGGTGGAGCGGGGTAAAGGTGTCAATCTTAGCCCTAGGCACATGGCACCTGCCGCGTTCCCCCGAACGCGACGAGTACGGCGTTCTTAAAGTCGACGGGGACGAATTCCGGCGCGTACTAAAGGCCGCCGTTGATGCAGGTATAAACTTCATAGACACGGCTAACAGGTACCACGGCGCCCAGACCCCCGTGGATCTGAACCATGTCGGCTATGCTGAGAAGCTTCTCGGCAAGCTACTCAAAGAGTATGACAGGGAAATGCTCGTGATATCAACGAAGGTCAGGGGGAAGATGGCGCCATGGCCCAACGGAGAAGGCCTCTCCAGGAAGCACATAATGTGGCAGATAAGGGAAAGCCTACGCCGGCTAGACATGGAGTACGTTGACGTATACTTCACCCACTGGCCAGACCCGGATACACCTAAACTCGAAACCCTACGTGCCCTCAACACGATCGTTGAGAGGGGCCTAGTACACTACATAGGCGCCTCCAACGAGCCGCCTGAAGGCGTCGTAGAAGGCATGGAGCTTGCCGAACGCTACGGCCTTCACGCATACACGGTGCTCCAGGATCCCTACAACCTGCTTGACAGGAGATTGGAGAAAACGAATATACCAGTAGCCCGCCGCTATGGGCTCGCCGTAATGGCATACTCCCCACTCGCGCAGGGCCTGTTATCTTCAAAGTACCTGGGCGGTATCCCGGAGCTCTCCAGGGCCACATACTCGCCTAGGCTCCGAAGACTATTGACGAGGGAAAACCTAGAAGTCATAAGGGAGCTTAACGAGATGGCCTCCGAGGTGGGTGCAACCCTTCCACAGCTGGCGATCGCGTGGCTCATAGAAAAAGGCCGGAGGCTCGGCGTAACAATTATTCCCCTAATCGGCGTGTCAAGCCTCTCACAGTTAGAGGAAAACCTCGGGGCCCTCGACGTCAAGCTCAGCGACGATGTGATGAAAAGGCTCGAGGATACGGCTGCACGCTTCAAGTGGCCCTAATTTTTTCTTCACTCCTATTTTACCTCTGCTCGAAGAAGTGTTAGCCGGCGTTTCCGGGCAAGTGGTGCGGGGGCCGGGATTCGAACCCGGGCAGGCCTTCGCCAGCGGAGCCTAAGTCCCTAGGGGCCCCTGAAGAGGGCTGCCCCCTTTGTCCTAGCTCGGGCACCCCCGCTCTCCACGTAACCGTTTTAGAAAAACACAGTGGAGTATTATCTAGTTTGCCCTTCAGCGCTAAGCCTCAGCTATCACGCTCATCTCTAGCAGCGCGCCCTTCGGTATCGCCGCTTGGACGGTGACCCTCGCAGGCCTCACGTCGCCCATGTACTCGCTGTACGCCTCGTTAAACTCGGGGTATAGTGATAGGTCGGCGAGGTAGACCGTCACATATACAACCCTGTCGAGGCCCGTGCCGGCAGCCTCCAATATGGCCTTGATATTCTCTATAACGCGGCGGGTCTGCTCCCTTATACCGCCCTCCACGAGCCGCCCCGTCTCGGGGTCTATCGGTATCTGGCCGGCCACGAAGACGAGGCCGGCGGACTTTACGGCCTGGCTATAGGGGCCTACGGGGCGCGGCGCCTTCTCTGTGAACACGGTCTCCGGCATTTTCTCACCACTCTACTACCTTAAAGTCGAGGCCCATGCCCTTGAGCTTTGTGATCAGGAGCGTGATGCTGTTCTTGTCAGGAACCTCTAGGCCCAGAGTGACCTGCGCCGTCCCGGGGGAGACGAGCGGGTTTACACGCTCATGCTCTATGGATATTATATTTAGGCCGAGAGAGGCAACCGCGTCTATAACCTTTTTGAGCTGGCCGGGCTTATCGGGCAGTATACCCGTAATCTTAACCTGGCGCCCCTCCATGTAGAGGGCCTGGTTTATTATGCGTGCTAGGAGGGACGGGTCTATATTGCCCCCGCTTATCACCGCTACGGCTTTCTTCTCGCTAACCGGTATCTTACCGGATAGCATTGCCGCGAGGGGCAACGCGCCGGCTGGCTCAGCCACCACCTTGGCCCGCTCCAGAAGTAGGAACACTGCGCGCGCAATCTCCTTGTCCTCTACTAGCACCATGTCGTCTACAAGCCTCTTTATGATTGCGAAGGTCTTGTCCCCCGGCTTCTTCACGACCACACCGTCGGCTATACTATAGGGGTGGGGGGTCTCAACGATGCGGTTCTCATGGTAGGAGAGGTACATTGAGGGGGCCCCCGCCGGCTGTACGCCGATGATCTTGATGTCAGGGTTTATCTTTTTCAGCGCTACCGCTATGCCTGATATGAGGCCTCCCCCGCCCACGGGGACGGCTACTAGATCAACCGAGTCGAGGTCCTCGTATATCTCGACGCCTATGGTTCCCTGCCCCGCCATTATGTCGGTGTCGTTGAAGGGATGTATGAGCTCGGCCCCCGTCTCCTCGGAGATCTCGAGAGCCTTAGAGTATGCATCGTCGTAGGTCTCACCGTACAGTATGACCTCTGCGCCGTAGTTTCTAGTAGCCTCGACCTTGAAGAAGGGTGTGTAGCGGGGCATGACTATGGTAGCCTTCATGCCCAGCAGCGCGGCGCTATAAGCCACCCCCTGCGCGTGGTTTCCAGAACTCGCCGCGACAACCTTCTCCACCCCCTCTTTTTTCAGCTTGGACAGCTTGTAGTAGGCGCCCCTGATCTTGAAGGCGCCTGTTTTCTGGAGGTTCTCGAGCTTAAGGTATATCTCGCCCCCGCTCATCCTGCTGAACGTCCTGCTATAATTCAGGGGAGTCCTGTGTGCAACGCCTTGGAGAACCTGACGCGCCTCCTTGATCTTTATATTTACCTCATCTACGAGCCTGTCTACGTCTAGCTCCATCATGTAAAATAACATGCATCCTATAAATACCGTTGCCGCGCATCTCCATGGGGAGAAACAATGTCTTATTTATTGCTCTTTAGGCGGCAGGTCCTCCTCCACTATCTTCTCTAACACCTCCCTAGCCCTTCCACGTATCTCCCAGCGGTTTCTTATACCCTCTATACCCGGCTTCTCTATCAGAAACGACGCTGCCGCCGACGCGTAGGCGCCGGCCTCCCTAACGTCCCCAGTTCTCTGGTACTCCACAGCGAACACCGTGGTAAATACGTCTCCGGCACCCGTCCTATCGACCACTGGGCCGGAGGGGGCCGGCGGTATATAATAGCCTTTCTGGGACGTCGCTATATACGCCCCTTCTGGCCCCATAGTCACGACTCCGATCCCGGCGCCGTCTTTCACCAGGTTCCAAGCCAGGAGTTTGGGCTCCAGATCGCCATATAGCACCTTGGCTTCGACCGCCTCTCCGTGCACAATGTCTGAGAGAGATATCACCGCCCTCGCTTCCGGTGTAGCCGTGAAATACACCTTCTTGTCCCTCGAAACCTTCCTTATATAGCCCTGTATATCGCTGACCGTCAAGGAAGCCTTTTCCGACACGGCCTGGACTACATTGGGGGGCACTTCCCCTATTATGCTTCCTATGATAGCTACATTACCCCTTATCTCCTCGAGCGGCACGTCCCCTATCAATATGTCCTCACACCTAGCTTGCAGATAGAGAACCCTCCCGTGGTCCTCATATACGAGCTTAAACCTGGTAGTAGGCCTGCTCCTGGAGACCCTTACGTGGCTTATATCTACGCCCTGTCTTGACAGGAATATCAGGTACTCGTCAGGGAAGTCTAGCCCTATCTTGGACACTATGTGTGGTTTCACCTGATGCTTTAACGCTGCCAGAGCGCCGAATGCGACGGTCCCGCCTAGGCTCTTCCTCGGCTTGCCGCCGTGCGTCACCGTGTCCACGACCATGTGCCCCAGTAGAAACGCGTCCATCTCGATCACCCCTCTATACTTGAGACGTCATCATAAGACCCTGTGAGTATAATAATCCTCCCCTACGAGAGGGGGCCTCGAGGATAAGGGGGAACCCTCTTCACCCGGTCAGCTGACTCTCTTCATCTCACAGGCCCCATCTTTACATTCGCCGCGGATTATTATGTCGCTCCACGGCATCTATACTAGAAGGTTAGATAGCCGCGAGGCGAATTTAATTAAACACTGGGTCGAATACCCCCTGGTGCAAGTAGTTGAGCGAAGTGGTAAGCATCCTCGTCGAAACAGGCAGGAAGATAGACCCTGTGATGGAGAGATACCTTTCCCGCCACGCGGCGCCGGAGTTCTTGGAGGCAATACTATACCAGGTTAAAGCCGGCGGCAAGAGGATACGGCCAGCATTAACAATGGTCTCAGCAGGCGCCGCTGGCGGCAGGATCGAGGACTCCTACCCCGCGGCGGCCGCTGTGGAGATTATACACAACTACTCGCTAATCCTAGACGACATTATTGATCACAGTGAAAAACGCCGCGGAAAGCCTACTGTATGGAAAAAGTACGGGCTAAGCACAGCCATCCTCGTCGCCGTCCACTACAGAGAGAGCGCTGTAGAGGCGTTAAACGATACACCCGACCCCGTCGCATTTCACGAGCTTCTCGCCTGGACTGATAAGGAGCTGCTAGACGGCGAGAGACTGGACGTACTTATGGAGCAGGCCGGCAGGGAGGATGAACCATACGTCGTGGAAAACCGGCTGGCGAAGATGGGAATAGAGGATTACCTGAAGATGGTGGAGAAAAAGACCGCTAGGCTTATAGAGACTTCGTGCAGGTTCGGCGGCATGTCCGTCGGCGCGCCCCGACGCATCGTGGAGGCACTCGCACGCTACGGCTATAATGTCGGCATAGCCTTCCAGGTAGGGGACGACATAATAGACCTATTTGGTGTCGAGGAGCGCACCGGTAAGCGTGTTGGACAAGACATAAAAGAGCACAAGCTGGGCAACGTGGTGACGCTATTGGCTCTGGAAGAGCTTGAGGGGAGTGAGCGCGGAGAGGAGCTCCGGCGTATCATAACTACGCCTCAGATCTCATGGGGTGACGTTAAAAGGGCGCTGGAGATAATCGCCGAGACAGGTGCGAAGAAAAGGGCTGAAGAGATAAGGGACAGGTATGTTGAAGAGGCGCTGCAGGCTCTCAACGAGCTTGGTGAAAACGAGTATACAAGGCTACTCAGAGAGCTGGCGGTGTTTATAAAGGAGAGGGAATACTAGTCCCCCTACATCCCCGCTATTCTTTCCACGAATAAAATAAGGGTGCCTACGTGGAGAAACTAGCCGTAGTAAAGGTTGGGGGCTCCGTAATAACCGATAAAACAAAGAATTTCACAGTTAACACTAAAAACATTGACCGCGTCGCCTCTGCCCTCAAAGCCTTGTACAGCAAGGGGTGGAGCCTCGTAGTCATACATGGCGGCGGATCCTTCGGGCATCCAGTAGCCGCCGCCTACAACCTTAACGGTAAAGTTTCCCCACAACGCTTGAGCAGGGGGTTCGCCGAGATTAGATACTGGATGACAGTCCTGAATACTAGGTTTACGCGAAAACTCCTCTCAGCGGGCGTGCCGGCGTCTCCTCTCCAGACGTCCGCCATAGCGTTTAACAGGGACGGGGAGCTGTGCCGTCTTGATACACGCGTCGTCTACTCGTTTCTCGAGATAGGCGCCGTACCTGTACTCTACGGCGACGTCGTAGTGGACACTCGTAGGGGCGCGTCCATTCTCTCGGGAGACGACGTGGCCGCCAGGCTTTCCGTAGCCCTAGACGCGTCCAGGCTGGTATACGTGATGGGGGCAGGCGGCGTATACGACAGGCCGCCCAGCATGCCTGGGGCGAGGCTTTTAAGGGAGATATCCCCGGAGAGCCGGCTGGTCGTAGGGGAGAGTAGGGGGGTCGATGTCACGCAGGGCCTTCGCCGCAAGCTTTTGGCTGCTTTTTGGGCCGCGCAGCGTGGTGTACCCGTTGCCATAGGCGGAGTGTCGAGTATTATAGAGATGGTTGAGGGCGGAGAGGGGGAGTATACGCGGATAATAGTGTAGCGATGTCAACGTTTATCGGAGAGTGTGCGGGTCTCAATGAGGGGGTAGGTATGAAGGTGTACTTTAAGGAGCTCAGGTTCTCCACGGATAAGATGTACCAGCTAGTAGACATAACATATGATGTAGAGAAAGCTGTAAGGGAGAGCGGCGTCAGAAACGGTATCTGCCTCGTCTTCGCACCCCACGCTACTGCGGCCATAGTGGCGAACGAGCATGAAAGCGGCCTCATGCAGGATATTTTGGAAAAGATAAGGGAGGAGTTTCCAAGGAACGGTGGGTGGAAGCACAATAGAATAGACGATAACGCGGCGGCGCACCTGGGCTCGGCGTTCATAGGCGCCGACAGGGTTTTCCCCGTAAAGGATGGCCGGCTTATCAGGGGAACCTGGCAAAACATATTCCTTGTAGAGATGGATGGCCCTAGATCCATTAGGAGGGTTATAGTAGAGGTCCTCGGCGAATAGGGGAAGCGGATGGGCGACATATGGCTTAGGGAGGAGAATGGCAGGATCCGCGTGGGTGTTACGAGGAGCCTTGTAGAGCAGTACAAGGAGTTCCTCTATGTAGAGTTCACTAAAAAAGAGGGGGAAAGCTTCAAGGCTGGAGAGCCGCTAGTGGCTCTCGAGAGCCTTAAGAGCATATATGAGCTCTCGCTGCCCTTCAACGGGAGAGTTGTGGAGACAAATAAAAGCGTAGCCGAGGACCCCTCTCTACTAAACAGGTCGCCCGAAAAAACGTGGCTTATAGTAGTGGAGCGCGCCTAGCTTACTGCCGGCTTTTTTCCTCGGGTTTACGCAGTACTATTTTTACGTCGACGGCGAGTCCTCCCTTGCCCTTATCGTAGACGAAGAATGGGTTTATGTCGACGTCCTCTACTTCCTCCAAGTCTAGCATTAGCTGCGAGACCCTCAGCAGCGTATATATCACCGACTCTATGTCCCCCGGCGGCTCGCCGCGGTACCCCTTAAGCACCTTGTAGGCCTTCGTCTCCTCCACCATGTCGTAGGCGTCTTCCAGGCTTAGGGGCGCTACACGGAAGCTCACATCCCTTATGAGCTCTACAAGTATTCCTCCCGAGCCGAACATTATTAGCGGGCCAAATATCGGGTCGCGGTGGGCGCCTATTATCACTTCCCTGCTCTTCTCCGCCATGCGTCGAACAACTATTCCCTTAATCCTGGCATTGGGGGCCCTCGCCTTCACGGAGTCCAGTATACGCTGGTAGGCGTCCCTTACCTCCTCGTCGCTCTTAATGTCTATCAGTATTCCTCCCACATCGCTTTTATGCAAGATGTCAGGCGACTCGACTTCTAGCACCACGGGGTACCCGAGCCTCCTAGCAGCCTCCACCGCCTCCTCGGGGCTATGAGTCAAGACCCGCTTCAGAACAGGAATCCCATAGTAGCTGGCCAGCTCCGCAGCCTCGCTGGGAGTTAAGACGTTGCGGCCCTCCGCCATCACCTGGGCGAGCAATCTTTTAGCGGCCTCCACGTCGCGCTCCACGCTTATCATCGTTCTCTTGTCAAGTTTCTCGCGCATACGCACATAGCTGTAGAGCATACCTAGGGCCGCCACCGCCTTCTCCGGGGATTCATAGCACGGCACGCCGTTTTCCGTGAGCCTGGCGCAAGCTGAGAGCACCTCCTCTCCTCCGATGAACGAGGCAACTACGGTCTTAGACGCCCCCGTCTCCTGTATCGCCCTGAGCACGGCGTCGGCTATCTGTACGGGGTCTGTTATAGCTGTGTGGCAGTAGAGTACTATTATCGCGTCTACATTCTTGTCCAATAACAGGTCTTTCATCGCTCCATAGTAGCTGTCATCGTCAGCCATACCTGTGAGATCCACTGGATTAAAAACGCTGCCGAAAGGCGGCATGTGGCGGCGGAGCTTTTTAGCCAGGTCGGCGGGGATGTCTATAAGGTTTACCCCCCACTCCTCCGCTGCATCGGTGGCCATTATGCCGGCCCCGCCACCGTTTGTCAATATGACTACTTTCTCGCCGCGTGGCAGGGACGCCTTAGCGAAGGCCGTTGCCCAGTCGAAGAGGGCTATGAAGGAGGGCGCTCTCACGACGCCTGTCTGCTTGAAAGCCGCGTCGTACGCGGCGTCGCTGCCAGCCAAGGTGCCCGTATGAGACTTTATCGCTCCCAGGGTTCGTTTAGCCTTACCCGCCTTGAGTATTATAATGGGCTTTTTCCTAGACACAGAGCGGGCTACCTGCAAGAAGCGGGGGCCGTCCTCTATACCCTCCAGGTACGCGGTGATAACCTTTGTATGGGGATCCCGGCCGAAGAATTCTATTAGGTCTACCTCGTTTATGTCGGCCTTATTGCCTATACTGACGAGATCCGAGAGCCCTATGCCCTTTATCTTAGTCCATCCCACTAGCGCTATGCCGAGCGCGCCGCTTTGGGTTATAAAGGCGATCTCCCCGGGGTTCGGCAGTGCCTGGCAGAAGCTCGCGTTCACACCCTTCACGGTGTCGCATATCCCGACGATATTGGGGCCGAGTATACGCATGCCGTACTTTTTAGCTATCTCAACGAGCTTGCGTTCGCCCTCGATGTTGCCTATCTCCTTGAATCCGCTCGTGATTATTGCGGCCGCTTTAACCCCCTTCCTGCCCGCCTCCTCTAGTACGCGCGGCACTATCTGCGCTGGCACAACTATCACGGCCAGGTCTACGGGCTCTGGTACATCTAGTATAGACGGGTAAACCTTTAGACCCAGAATCTCTTTTGCACGCGGGTTTATGGGATAAATTTTATTTCTCGGAAAACCTGACTCGAGGAGGTTTTTCACCACTTGATAGCCTATTTTTTCCGGATGCCTGGAGGCCCCTATAACGGCTACACTCTCGGGCCTGAGGAGCCTGAGTATGGGGTCTATCTCCTGGTTCAAAATACTTCACCACGTGGATAACGCTGCTAAGGATATATCGTTTTTAGTTGAAAAGAGCCACCTAGTTAATAATAAATTAAATTTATGAAAAACAGGCCTTCTAGTCGCACAGCTTCCTCTCAGGGGTTCCGTCTTCCCTCCTGCAGAACTTCGCCCTGACGGTGAGCAGCGGCCTTTCAGGTATAATGCCCTCCGGCTTGTACATGAGAACGAGAAGCAGGAGGACTCCGAACAAGAACATCGCGAAGTAGTTTATGTCGAAGGGCAGGACGACGTAGTGCTTTAGTATGGCGAGCGTCCTGTCCAGCAAAATGTAGACCGCGACCCCCACCAGTGTACCGAAGGGGTTGCCGCTGCCGCCTAGTACCACCATCAGAACTACTAGGAAGGTCTTAAGCGGGTTAAAGTCGTCTGCGAGCACGGAGCCCATGTAGAATGCATATATGACGCCCGCTACCGCGGCCATTGCCGAGCCTAAGGCGAGAACCCTCATCCTGTACTTTACGATGTCCTTTCCAAGCGTGGAAGCTGCAAGCTCTTCGTCACGTATAGCCCTCAGAGTCCTACCATAGGGCGAGGTGGACAGCCTGTAGAGGATCAACCATGTAGCCGCGGCGAAGGAGAGGGAGAGTAGGATGTAACCAGCCTCTTTAGCGCCGCTGGGGAGCCATGCCAATACGTCGGGTACCCCGACACCCATGGTGCCTCCTATGAGGGGGTCATAGTTCCTACCGAAGATTCTAAAAAGCTCGCCAGCCGCGATAAGCGTTATCGCCAGGTAGTCTTCCCTTAGCCTTATAGCGGGATAGGAGGCAACTATGCCGAGAACCGCGCCCATAATCGACGCTAGAAAGAGTGTAAAGAGGAATACCGCTATCGCGTCGAGCGGATGAGAGGCGAAGTATCGACTTACGAGCGTGCTGTAAAGTATGCTCTTAGTCTTGAACTCGCCCTCCCAGGTGATGCCTGCAAGCCAAGTGCCGATCCTCACTGCTAGTGCTCCAACTGTAAAGGCGCCAGCCGCGAAGAACATCACCTTACCGAAGTTCGGTATACCTAGCTCGCCGTATTCTAGCTCCATGCTCGAAGCTAGTATAAGGAATATTCCATACATCGTCCCTATATCAACCATTAGGAGGAACAGGTTTATCATCTCACTCACCCCTTGACCACAGACTAGCTATTCCCTGGGGGAGCAGGAGTAGGGTTAGTATGAGTATCGCGAAGGGTATCGCAGGCCTATACGCAGTGCTCAGGTTGATGGGTGGCTGCGACAGCAGGTATGTGCCCAGTATCTCAGACACGCCAACTATGTAGCCGCCTATCACGGCGCCCGAGAGGCTGTTTATCCCGCCCAGTATCGAGGCCGCGAATATGGGCAGGAGTATTATAAAGCCCAGATCGGGCGAAGTGGGTATCCTGAAGGGCAGGAAGAAGCCCGCCACTCCTGCGAAGCCGCCTGCCAGGAACCAGCTTGTCGCATATACTTTCTCCACGTTTATACCTAGAACCTCCGCCAGTGCCGGGTTTTCTATGGCCGCTCTCATCGCTACGCCAAACTTCGTCTTCATTAGTAGGACGTATAATATCGCGAGAAGCGATACCACGGATAGAGTCGATATCAGCACGAGGCCCCTGACGCGTGTACCAGCGATGTTGAAGACGACGTCGTTGAATATAAACGCTCTAGAGTAAACCTTGAAGTTCAGCTTCAGCACGTCAGCGTACATCTGTAGCATGGAGCGCGTGGCTATGTCTATGGCCATGGACGCTATCATCAGCATCACGAAGTTCGCTCCCCGCCTCCTCATGGGGCTGTAAACCAAGACGTAGTTTAGCAGCGCGTAGAGGCCGCCGAAAAGAAAGGCTATGGGCAGGGTGAGGTACGTCGCAACGTGTGCAAGTATGAGGAACGTGTAGGCGCCGTAGACGCCTATAATAGCCAAGTCTCCATGCGCGAAGTTCGCCACCTTCAGAGTCATAATAGTCAGTGTAAGGCTTAGCGAGAGGAGGGCCAGCATGTTGCTGTACACGAGCGCGTCCAACAATATGTTAGTGTCCAACATCATGGCTAATCACGCAACCCCAGATACATGGATGCTAGATCCTCGTGGGTGAGGAGCTCCTGGGCGGGGCCGAGATACTTGATAGACCCCGTAACTAGGAGCATCGCCCTGTCCCCCATTTCCAGCGCCTTTTTGGCGTTCTGCTCGACGAGAACCACTGTCAGCCCGTACTCCGTCTTTAGCCTCCTGATCCTGTCAAATATGAGATCCGCCATTTTCGGGGACAGGGCGGCTGTCGGCTCGTCGAACATCACGGTGTTTGGCTCCTTTATCATATTCATCGCGAAAGCCACCATCTGCCTCTCACCCCCACTAAGGGTCTTCACCTTCCTCTCCATGAACCCCCTTATCTCGGGGAGAAATTCCAGCACGTTTTCAAGCCTCCTCTCAAGCTCGTCCCTGTCCAAGAAGTAGCCTGCAAGAAGTATATTCTCGCGCACGGTAAGGTTCTCGAAGGTATTGTTGAGCTGAGGATGATACGCCAGCCCTAGCTTCGACCTCTCATGGGGAGGGAGCTTGGTTATATCCTCGCCGTTGAAGAGTATCTTCCCACCCTTTATCGAAGCTAAACCGAATAGCCCTTTGAGCAACGTGCTCTTGCCGCTACCGTTAGGGCCGACTATCACGAATAGCTCGTTTTTCTCGACGCTAAATGTGACTCCGTGTATAATCTCTAGCTTGCCGTACCCGACCTTTAGCTCGTCTATTTCAAATACATTTGCCATGTCTAATCACCCAGGTAGGCTTCTATTACATGTGGGTCGCTCATGACGTCGCTCGGCGATCCGCTCGAGATAATCCTTCCTTGATGCATCGCGTACACCTTGTCCACGTAGCGGAGCGTTATGTCCAGCCTGTGCTCAACTATGAGGAACGTAAGCCCCATTTCGTCTCGAAGCTTAACGATATGTGACATTATATCGTGGGCAAGGGTCGGGTTCACGCCGGCGACGGGCTCGTCTAGCAGCAGCAGCTTGGGGTCGCTCATCAGCGCTCTCCCCATTTCTAGAAGCTTCATCTGGCCCCCGCTCAACTGGTCGGAGCGGGCATCCCATAGGTGATCTATATTTAACAGCTTTAGTATCTCAAAGGCCTTCTCGATAAGCCTTTTTTCCTCAAACTCCCACTTAGAGGAGAAGAGTATCTTAGCTGCACTATCATCGAGGCGAATCCTCGAGGCCGTAAGCATGTTTTCAAGCACGCTTAGAGACCTGAAGGGCTTTGGAACCTGAAATGTACGTACTATTCCAAGCGCGTAGCGCTTGTGCGGTGGAAGCCCCGTGATATCATCGCCACCATATATTACTTGGCCTCCATCAGGCTTCAGGGCGCCGCCTATAACGTTTATCAACGTGCTCTTGCCGCTACCGTTAGGACCTATAAGCATGGTAACCTTGGCTGGCTCAACATCTATGGAGACGCCGTCCAACGCGACGACGCCTCCAAAGTGCTTCTTCACGTTAACCGTCCTTAGTAGGGGGTCATCGGCCATGCTGAACCACCAAAATAATATGAAAGTTTTTAAATTTTTCCCCAGTAGAATTAGAAAAAATTTAGCTTTTAGTGAAGAATGTTACAGAGTCGCTTAAAGCGCTGTAGCTGCCCACAAGCTTCCATTCAGCGCCATTAGCGGTCTTCACGATCTGCCATATCGCATAGTCGCCGCCAGCCCTGTCCCCGTTGGCGTCGAACATCGTATTGCCGCTGACACCGAAGTAGTGCTCGGCTACCGTAGGAAGTATCTTAACTATGACGGCGCCATCATCCGTCCCCGCGCTCATCACCGAAAGCGCCGCTATCCACACGGCATCGTAGGCGTTCATACTGTATGCATCCGGCGCCTCGCCTGCCTTTGCCTTGAACCTCTCGATGAAGTTTGCCTGTATAGGGTTGCGCGCTGGCTGGAATATTGTTGAGAGTACCCCTCCAAGCTTTATAGCCTCGCTACCCACCTGCTTCACTATCTTGCTGGAAAGCGCCGTACCGTCGGTACCAAACCACTGCGTACTCGAGAGCGTCGGATCCTGCGCCGCAAGTTTTATGATCTGTATCCCGTCGTCCTCGAAGGATATCATTAGCACCGCCGTCCCCTCGCCCATACTCTTTACTATAGATGAGAGCTTGGCAACCTCGCCGCTGAGGTCTTTAGCCTTGGGGTCATACTTTACTCCCTGCACCTGGCCTCCATCGGCGGTGAACTTCTTTTCAAACGCCTCGTAGAGCCCGACTCCCCACGCGTCTCCCCTGTAGATTACCGCCACCTTCTTGAAGCCCTTCGTCTCGATAAGTTTTGCAAGAGCCTTTGACTGGAAGTTATCCGTAGGCGCGAGCCTGAACACGAAGTCGCCTGGTATGGCCAGTGACGGCGCCGTGGAGGATTGGCTTATTATTACGATCTTATTGCTATCAGCGAAGTTCTTTATACCTGCTAGGACTCCACTAGCCATCGGCCCTATAACTATCTTAACGTTTTGTGCCGCAAGAGACTGAAGCCTGGAAAGGGCAACCTGCTTGTCAAGCTGCGTGTCTTCTACTAAGAGCTTAAACCGGAATTTTGAGCCGCTCTTCGCGGCGAACGCGTTAACATCGTCTATAGCCATCTGGAGGGCTATCTCATTCTTCTTAGCGAAGGAGGAGAGAGGGCCTGTAAGCGGGAGAAGCGCTCCGATGGGTATTTCAACTATCTTTTTTCCTCCAGCCTGCTGTGCCGGCTGTGCAGGTTTCATGGAGCTCGCTGCAAGGAAGCCCCCGGCTGCACCCACTATAATTCCAATGATGAGTAGTGCTAAAGCTTCTTTAGTTATAGCCGGCATACGGCTATATTTCTTTAAGTGTTTTCTATATAAAAATTGTCTAAAAGTCACTACATTCTAGTAAATGGAGCACATTTTTGATATATAAATATAACCTGAAATTTATTTATAACCAAGTTTATATTAAAATTATAATATATAATATATTCGTTATTTTTGACTGGCAATAACGTTTTTACGCTACATTATAACCATAGTATCCTGGTGCCTATCCTCTTGACCGGAGTACTGGAAGACAATTATGGTCGCCCCCTAACTCACCTAAGAATCTCGGTGACCAGCAACTGCAACTATAGGTGCATTTTCTGCCATAGGGAGGGCGAAATCAATAGGCCCGACGGTTTAACGCCGGAGATGATAGGGCTCGTGGGCGAGGCTGCCTATAGGCTCGGCATTCGGTTTTTTAAAATAACAGGTGGTGAACCTCTTTTAAGAAAAGATATTGGAGAGATAATAAGGCAATTAAAGTTTCCTGGAAGCGAGGTGTCGCTCACAACTAATGGGTTCTTCCTCGAGGAGAGAATCGATGAACTCTTAGAGGCGGGGCTTGATAGAGCCAACGTTAGTCTACACTCTATACATAGAGAAAATTACCGTCGCATAACAGGTATTGACGGATTGGAGAATGTTTTAAGGGGCCTTGAGTCTGCGAGAAAAAACGATCTACCGGTTAAGTTGAACTTTGTGCTTACAAGATACAATATAGGGGAGGTGGGTGACATAATTAACTACGCTTCCGATATGGGTTTCAACGTGAATATAATTGAGCTTATACCGGTGGGTCTCGGCGCTATCTCCTTTAACAAGTTGTTTGTAAAAATAGATGAGGTTGTACCTCAGCTTTTAAGATATGCAAGGAAGGTGGAGATACGTAAGCTGCAGTCAAGGCCCCGTATATACTTGGATAGCGGTATTTATGTAGAGCTTATAGCCAGTTACTGCAACCCCTATTTCTGCGCGTCGTGTACGAAGATCAGATTAACGCACGACGGCATGCTGAAACCATGTATAAATAGGAACGATAACCTCGTCGAGGTAAAACACATCCTTAGGGACCGGGGCCTTACCCGTGAGGAAAAGGTTTCGAAGCTAATGGAGGCTATAAAGGAAGCCAATAAGCGGAGGGAGCCGTTCTTTAAGATAAGGGAAGGTGCATGTATGGCTGCACGCGGCTCTATCCGGGGTGAGCCGAGGTTTCCGCTGAAATCGTTTCTGAAAGTTCTAGAATCGACTCCCAGAAGGCCTTTGCATCGCTAAGTGGGGCTTTTTTCATTAACACCTCCTCGAGCGTGAGATCAAACGGTATTTTAGCGAGCAGTCTGATGTGCTGCTTCTTCGAAAACTCTTCTATGACTGGGAGGCCGGGATGGGGGGCTCCTCCGGGGAGGGTCGCCATGTTTGCGACAAGTCCTTCAATGGATATTCTTTCGTCAATTAAGAGTCTTAGAAGTCTCTCAACGACGCTTAGAGCTAGTACTGAGGGCGTCGCCACTACGATAAAGCCGTGGGGGAATCTGCGAAACACCCTTAGAGAATCCACGACCTCTTCACCTGTACCGGGGGGCAAGTCTACTACGAGGTAGTCTAGGTGCCCCCAGTTGGTGTTGGCTATCAAGTCCTCTACAACCTCGCTCTTCGCGGCGCCACGCAGAGGCACAGGGCTTTTTCCCACGAGGAAGCCCACGGACATCGCTTTGACCCCGTTTATGCTTGGCGGCTCGAGGCCCTCTCTAGTACCTCTGAGCTCTATTTTCTCGACGCCAAGTATCTCTGGCACGGAGGGGCCGTGGATGTCAAGGTCGAAGAGCCCGGTTCTAAAACCCCTGGCTTTCAAGGCCTCTGCAAGACCTGCGGCTATGAGGCTCTTGCCCACGCCGCCCTTTCCACTTCCCACTAGGAGTATCTTCCCTACCTCCTTCATTCTCCTCTCAGCTAGAATCTCCCATGGCTCCACCATCATTTCTCACCTTCAACGTTTTTTATCCTAACACTATAGGGGTTCTCTATCTCAAAGTCCCTGCTACCACACCTGGGGCACTTTACGAAGCTGTAGACGAGCATAGGTAGGTAGTGTAGCGGTGGGTCAACGGTACCCTCTTCGTCTACTATACCGTGGGTCTTTGCAGCGTCGTTTATCTCCCTTAACACATCCTCTAAACCCCACCGGTACCCACAGTTCCTGCAGACAAAGCTTACCGGCGCTTCGTCGATTACGAGCTCCGCGTCCTCCGCGATCGTACCCCTTGTCAGTATCTGGAAGGCTTCCTTGATTATATCATTCTCAAGCTGTGAAAGCTGGTTGACCTCTATAACGACCCTCGTGATATTCCTCAGCCCGTTCTCCTCCGCAAACCGTAGTAACGCCTCTACAATGGACTGGGTTACACTCCACTCATGCATGGCTAACGGTGAAGTATTATAGCAGGATTATAATATTGTCTCTCGGTGTTCATGGCAGAGTCCCCGGAGAGCCTGCAGGTATTGAGATACGACGCCGCAGCTGCATCCTCAATTAAAAAAACTATATGGAGACTAGCTAACAAGCTTGGAAGCAAGAAAATAAAACTCATGAACTTCTGCGGCACACACGAGTGGACGACCGTACACTTCGGCCTGAGGAGCCTCATGCCCCCTAACGTTGAGCTCGTCGCAGGACCGGGCTGCCCGGTATGCGTAACGCCCTCCTACTATATCGAGCAGGCTATAAAGCTCAGCATGGACGGTGTACGCGTCTTTAGTTTTGGCGACGCATTTAAACTCCCCTCGCTGAGGCGCGTTAAGGGGGCGCGCAGCCTCGAAGATGCCAAAGCTCTGGGCGGCAACGTAGAGGTCGTTTACAGCTTTCTAGACGCTGTTAAAAAGGCGTCAAAAGACGGTAAAGACTCCGTCTTCCTCGGGATAGGCTTTGAAACCACGACGCCGAGCTACTCGATCCCACTATACGGTGGACATGTACCCGAGAACCTCTACTTTATGAGTGTACTCCGCTTAACGCCTCCGGCCGCGAGCTACGCCATTGAAGCCGCCTTGGAAAGAGGTGTTACTCCTGTACAGGGTATAATAGCGCCTGGCCACGTGTCGACGATAACGGGGGCTAAACCGTGGGATGAAATGGCGCGTCGATTCGGGATCCCTGCCGTCGTGTCAGGGTTCGAGCCCCTCGACTTGCTGATGTCGATAGCCATGTTGCTAAAGATGATATGGGAGGGGGAGGCGAGGGTCGTCATAGAGTATAAACGCCTTGTGTCTTGGGAGGGGAACAGGTATGTGCAGGAGGTCAATTCCAGGGTGTTCAGTGTCGAGGACGCGGCCTGGCGCGGCCTGGGGTTTATACCGGAGAGTGGGCTGGAGTTGAAGGGGAGTTACGCTGCGCACGACGCTTTCAAAGAATTCGGTGTGAAGAGGCTGAGCGCTGAGGAGTGGAGCTACGACTTGCCGGCAGCGTGCAAGTGCGCCGATATT
The DNA here is from genome assembly GCA_026986905.1 of Thermofilaceae archaeon. Classification (GTDB taxonomy): domain Archaea; phylum Thermoproteota; class Thermoprotei; order Thermofilales; family Thermofilaceae; genus JALVKT01. Next base: position 24,091 of record JALSNQ010000004.1, on the reverse strand, counting down.
ACATTAGGCTTGGCGAAACCTACAGACTGCCCCTTGTTTAAGAGGGTGTGCATGCCCGAGCACCCTATCGGCCCCTGCATGGTGTCTCTCGAGGGGACCTGTGCTGTGTGGGCCCGCTTTGGGGGTGGGGGGCTTGCCGAAGAGATAGCGAAAGAGGTGGGTGTATAATGTGCTGGGGCGTCCCCGCACGTGTAGTCGAGATAAGAGAGTATACAGCGATCGTAGACTTTGGTGGCGGGAGTACCAGGGAGGTTGTTTTAGCTGCAAACGGCATCAAGGAGGGCGACCTCGTGATGGTTCATGCTGGCGCCATTATAGGCCGTATAAGTGAGGAAGAAATTCTAAGCTCCCTAGAGCTCTACAAGGAAATGGCGACGAGCCTCGCCGACAGCGAGGAAAGGCGTGAAATAGAGGAATACATCCAGCGCTACAAGCAGCTACTAGGGGTGGGGCACAAGTGAAGCCGAGGTTTCTCACATTGGCCCACGGAGCCGGGGGCGTGGAGACCGAGGAGATCCTCAACCATCTTCTAATATCCCGCGTCCCCGACTATCTTACTAGAGCCCTCGGCGGCGTGGGCCTCGACGTCCTCGACGACGGAGCGACGCTGAAGCTAGGCGACAAGCACGTCGTACTTAGCGTAGACTCATACACGGTTACCCCGCCCTTCTTCCCTGGCGGCAACATAGGCCTGCTTGCCGCCGCAGGCTCCATAAACGACGTGCTCATGATGGGCGGCCGGCCCGTGGCGATGATGGACGCCGTAGTGGCACAAGAGGGGTTTCCCGTGGAGGATATGGAGAAAATAATGGAGTCATTCGTCAATACCCTAGAGGAAAACGATGTCGCGTTGATAGGGGGAGACTTTAAGGTTCTCCCGAAAAGCGATCTTAACGGCGTAATAATATCCACCCTGGGAATAGGGGTCGCGGATCGCGTGATAGTTGACAGAAACCTAGCGCCTGGAGACAAGATAATCGTAAGCGGCCCTCTAGGCGAGCACGGGGCAACAATCCTCGCCCTCCAGTACGGCATAGACCTCGAAGAGGCACAGCTTCGCAGCGACGTAAAACCCCTAACAGGCCTCATGCTACCGTTGATAGAGGAGTACGGCGAGCACATCCACGCAGCAAGGGATCCCACCCGCGGTGGCCTCGCCATGACCCTGAACGACTGGGCTTCTTCAAGCGGCACAGTCATCGTCGTAGAGGAGGCCAGCATCCCTCTGAGAAAACCCGTGGTAGCCTACGCGGAGATGCTCGGGATAGACCCCCTCTCACTCGCATCTGAAGGAGTCGCCGTACTTGGGGTAGCACCCACGGTCGCTGAGGATGTTGTTGAGAGGATGCATGAGCTAGGGTTTAAGCATGCAAGCATCATAGGCGAGGCAAGGTCTAGCGAAAAATACAAGGGATACGTCCTTTACCGGAGCGCTGTGGGCGGAGTTAGGATCCTAGAGCCTCCCCGAGGAGAGCTTGTACCGAGAATATGCTAGCCAGCAGGGGGCGTAGAAAAAGGGGAATTAGGCCTTTTCTATTTTATCTGCAAGGACTTCAACTATGTTTACCACGCTGACATCTAATCCGTGAACCCTCGAAGACAGCCTTATCGTGTGGATACAGCCTACACATGCAGACGCCACTATCTTAGCCTTGCTCTTACGGATCTCGTCTATCTTGCCCTTACTTGCAATATACATGTCGTGCTCCAGCTTCTTCAGGAAATTCATTTCTTCATCCGATACCTGCATCGTCGTGCCCGTCAGCTTGCCGAGGAACTGCATTGTCGGCAACACTATGCAGGCTATAGAGTTTCCTCCACCGCAGCATCTGCTGAAAAGTCCGTGGCTTTCAAGCTTTCTAAAGTTTTTAGACGCCATGGAGAGGAGCTTCGCGGGCTCCTCTATTAGGCCTGCGAAGCGGCCCATTTTGCACGGGCTATGCCATGTCACCTCTTCGTCTCCCTGAATTATCTTCGCTTTACCAGCCTCCACAAGTTCGAGTATCAACTCTACAAAGTGTACTACCTTGAAGGGCGGCTTCTCGCCCACTATGCGTGGTAAGTCGAAGCGGTATGTGGTGTAGGGGTACCCCCCGTCGCTCATGACAACGTACCTTGGGCCTATCTCCTTTAGGTAGTTGTATATGCGCTTTACAACGGCCGCGGCCGCCTCCCCGTCTCCAGCCAGCGCGCCCACGGGAGCTCTTATGGACATGGGGTCGCTGGGCATAGTCCAGTTTAGCCCTAGTTTGTCCAGTATCTTTATGGAGGAGACTATCGCTTCAGGCGTTATCATTGCCTCGGCTAGAGAGGGGAGGTAGACGTATTCTGCCCCCTTCTTGTCGAGCGGGAGCTCTTTCCCTATAGCCTTCTCAGCTTCTTTGAGCACGGATTGCCAGAGATCCATGAACCCCTTTATCCCGCTGTATGTGCCGGATACCTCCATGTCTATCATTGCTTTAAGGACTGTTGGCACGCGGCCCGTCTTCGTAAGGAACCCTCGTACCAGTTTTATCATCTCTCCACTGTGTATGCCGAAGGGGCAGGTGACGTAGCATAGCCCACAGTTCGTGCAGCGGTAGGCCATTTCGGCCCATTTGTTTAGTTCCTCTGCGTCCTTAGGCACGTGTGAGTGGAAGAGCCATGGGAATATTCTGGGGAGTATGGCTACTTCGCTTCTAACGAGTTTTCTAAGGTTTTCTGCCTTGTTTACGGGGCCGTATTCCTCGCCGACGGCGTAATAGGGGCACGCCGTCTCGCATGCGGCACATGAGACGCAGTTCTCGATGTAGTGCATCATAACGGGGTCTATGTGCCCTACAACGCTCTTAGCGGCCTCTTTTACAAGGGCCTCGTCATATGTCTCCCAGTTAACCCCGTTCATTCCGCCACACCTCTCTTATACTTAAGGTCATACCACTCGTGGAGCTTCCCGTACCAGAAGCCGAAGACGAAGTGCCAGAACTTGGTAAAGGGCAGCAACGCGACGAGGAGCTCTGCGAGCACTATGTGTATCCCGAGAACGGTCCTGTAGGTTACTATGTCCCCGCTGGGCAGGTGGTGAGCCGCCATGAACCCGAAGAGCAGTATAGTGAACAGCAATCCTAGGTCGAAGAAGTCGCCTATCCTTACATGGGTAAGCCCGTGGGCCCTCCTAACTATCTTGTCCCCTATCTTGTACGCGACTCCTAGCATCGCGAGCACAGCTAGAACGTCGCCGTTGAGGAACACCGTTAAGGGGCCCCATATCGTGTTGACGAAGCCCCACTGCATCTCCGAGACAGGTTTGAAGGGGGCGGCTACTGTTAAAGCGCTGGTTGTAAAGGAGAGAGGGATCGCCAGGGGGGCGAGGAGCGCGTAGGGTGGAAACCAGTAGGCGAACGCGGCTATGTGCTGGTCTAGGAGGAATATTAGTGGGATCACGCCAAGTATGTGGAGCATCACCAGGCCTGTGATAAAGTCGTGGGGCTTCCTCCTTATACTCTCGATGATAGGGTTGAGGAATGTCATTATGAGGCCCTTCACCAGGCTGCCCGCCCCTCTCTTCCTGGGCTCGGGCCCCGGTCCACGCTTCCAGAGAAAGATGTATTTTAGTAGCCTATAGGTTGCCCCGAACGCGAAGGCCGCTACGACGTAGGGGGGCGCCACATACACTGCGAAGTCGAGTATATCCATCGCCACCTACCTCATTATCATCTTCTTTATCGCCTTTACACGTCCCACCTGTATGTGCACGGCGCACGCTATGCACGGGTCGAAGCTCCTAATGGCCCTGACAAAGTCGAGCCCCTGCCACTGATCCGGCGGCACCTCTTCTGTAACCACAGTGTTGTACACGCTCTGCTCGAAGGGCGACATGCCCCACTTATCCTTAGGCGACACGTTGCCGGTCGTCGGAGCGTGTATCTGGTAATTCACGATCCTCCCGCCTTCCTGGACTATCCAGTGCCTCACAGTGCCCCTCGGGGCCTCCGTAAAGCCTACACCAAACGTCCTCCTGCCAGGCGGGCTCCACGGCCTCGAAGTCTTAACGTGACCCGCCTTCACGAGCTCCACCGCTTTAACCACGTTTTTCCACGCAGCTGCAGCGTCTATAACGAGGTTAAAGGCCCTTGCGAGGTCCCTCTGCAGGGTAGTTGAATAGGGGGGCGCCTTCCACTCGAGCTCCATCTCCTCCGCTACAGCTGGAGGCAGGTCGTCCGCGCCGCCGCTTCTAGGCAGGGTCACCTTTAACACGCCGTTGCCGCTGCCATAGTCGTTGGGCTGATAGGCCGTCACAGTGAGCCTCGCTATGGGGCCTACCTCGAAGGGCGTAATTGTGCCGTCCTTCCACACGAAGCGCACATGGGCGGCCCACGTGTACTTTCCATTCCAGTCTATCGCGCCCGGCTTCGGAATGGTCGTCTTGTTCCATGGATGGAACCTGGGATCCGCCTTCCCCCATAGAAGCTTGTTGCCGTCAGGGTCTGTCTCTGTGAACTTGCTGTCCCAGTCCTTGTAGAAGGCCCTATCTACATGCTCCATTATGCTGAGGTTTATCTCGCGGTAGCTCTTGGTTACAAGCTCTCCATTTATAAAGGCCCCCGGCTTTATCTCCCTCTTCGCCGCCGCCTCGTCGATGTGCGAGTAGAACTCCTCTGGGGACCCGTTTAGCGACGAGTACGCCTCCGGGTCGTCGAATACGCCTCCGCTAACCATGTTGTGCTTGTCATAGGTTTTCCCCTGATCCCTGTATCCCTCGTGTTCCTCAAAGAACCATACTAGATCCTGCCACACCGTGTAGACGTACTTAACCCATGCTGTGAGCTTTGTAAGCCTGTACGTGTAGCCTATGAGTAGATACTCAGCATTTGATAGATCCGTGGAGATCCCGCCCGGTATTATTGTAGAGGGGTGACTGTGCCTGCCATATATTAGCACGCCGCCCTCTCTGGCTATCCTCTGGTATTTGACGGCAAGCTGCCAGATCTTTCCTGAAATCGGGTTAAGCCCTCTCATTATGTCCGCTATCTTCGCGAAACCGTGTATGTCGCGGTGCGGCGCATCCACCTTTAAGGCGTCATCCCATACGCTAGGCGTCAGCTTCTTAACCATTATCTCGCTATAGTCCGGGCCCCCAAGCATGTTGAGAATAATCGAGTGGTCGTAGAGCGGATCTGTCATCGCGAAGGCCATATTCCTCAACACTACGCCGAAGGGCTCCGGCGCGACCCCGTAGACCATGTCGTTAGCATGCATGGAGGCGTTCGCGTGGCTCGCGCCACACACGCCGCATATCCTTGAGGTTATGTGTATCGCGTCCTCGGGGGGCCTTCCCCTGAGGAAAACCTCAAAGCCCCTAAACATGGTAGCGAATACCCACACGTCCCGCGGCTTCCTAGTCGTCTCGTCGACGAGCGCTCTAAGGGCCAGGTGCCCCTCGATCCTGGTTATAGGGTCTATAAATACCTCCTTCACCATACCTACTCACCCCTCTCCTCCGCCTCACGCTTCTCCATGGCCTCCGAGACCTGCTCGGAGACCTTCTCCTTCTTCTTCTCAATATTCCTCGCTATCCCGTACGCCACTCCTGCCCCGACGAGTATTGCGCCCAGCGTAGCGGCCCCTGCCGCGCCAGAGGGTATAGTGGGCGCCTGCAAGGGCTTATAGAAGGGCTCATAGGCGTCCGTAAAGCCCGGCATAGTACACCCGATGCATACACCGCCGGTCCGCGTAGGGCCTCCAATACCGTTCACCCAGCCAACCTTGTTCCACGGGCAGTTTGAGACGGGGCCCTTACATCCCACAGCATAGAGACACTTTGCGCTATTCTCACCCGGATAGGCCCTGAAGTCGCCAGCAGCATAGCTACCCGCCCTGGGGCACTGCTCGTGCACCGTACGCCCGAAAATCCACTTAGGCCTCCAGTAGGCGTCGAGCTCCGGTAGTGGGAGGAGGCCCTTCGCCCAGAGAACAAGGTTTGCGAGAACCCTAAGCTGTCCGTTTCCATTAGCCGGGCAGCCGGGCACCGCGACGGCGGGTCTACAGTTGGGATCGCCCGGCTTCTGCGGTACACATTCCCCGTCCACGAAGCGCCTGAAGGGCTCCGCCTCCTTGAGCAGGTGTACGAGACCCTTTATGCCCCTTATTGGGTCGTCGAAGAAGCCTACCGCTCCAGTGGGGCTCGGAGACCAGCTTGACCTGGGCAGACCGGGTACAGGCTCAATTATCTTGTTCGCCACTAGGCCGCCATAGGAGGCGCAGTTCCCAACAGCGACTACCGCCACCGCGCGTTTGAGGAGCCTGCGCATCCACTCCACGCATGATATAGGCTTTCCTCCCTCGTCACCTATGAAGCAGTAATAATCGCTGCCCGGAGGACCCCCGGCCTTCTCGTCCTGCGGGAAGGATCCTTCAAGCACGAGAACGTATGGGTCGTACTTGCCCTCGATAGCCCCCCTTGCAATATCCAGCGCCGCTTCCCCCCACTCGGGCATTACTGTTTCGTGGAAGACGAGCTTCACGTCGCCCGGGCCGACGAGGTGACTGTTCCCAGCGAGGACGTCTATGAGGTCAGGCTCGGTGGCCTGTATAAGAGCCGTGGTGTTGCCGGCGCAGTCCTGGGCTTCGAACCAGACGATGTTTACCGTCCCCGAGGCCGCCGCGGCTACTGCGTCTCGTATAAGTTCGTCCCAGTTGAGCGATGAGAGGAGCGCTGTGGCTCCGGCGAGTTTCAGGAAGTCTCTCCTCGACATGTTAACGCTGGATGTCTGCATTCCCAGCGCCTTTTGATAATTATGAAATATATTTAATATATGTTATGTAGATTTTTTATGAAATATATAGTCGTGTAATAATTTCTATATTAATAATTTATATTTCCATGTATTCACAATGATTCCCTTAGGTGACGCAATGTCATCGCCGCTCCACGACATTGCACGCATACTAGCCAGCATAAACAAGCTCTTCAACGACCTCAAAGACTCAATTATAGGGGAGCTTCCCCACCCCCTCTCACCGCTCCTCGAGGTAATATATAGGATGGACGACGCTAAGGAGGAGGACGTGGAGAAAATGGTTAAAAAGCTTAGAGAGGCGGGGCACGGAGAGCTTGTCGAAAAAATACTGGACAAAGAGCCGCGGATCCTCGTCGGCGTGATATACATATATGGCCGCTGCGGCGAATCAGCCTATTCTCTTTATAACAGTCTAAGAGAGTCTCCGCCGAAGAATATCGTCGTTGAAGATTTCTCCACCGACGCGTTAACGGTTGCCGACTATATTAGGCGCGCCAAGGCGGATAGAGTAGTCGTCCTAGCGATTAAACGCCGTGGCCGCCAACCCGGCGTCTACGTATATAATGCAAGGATACAGCAACCCTCCCCTGAAGACGCCGTGGAGGATATACGGCCCAGCCTTGAAGGACTACTTGACGTAGACGCCCTCATCATGGGCTTAAACGTGTTTCTAGGCGAGGGGGAATTAACAGTGATAGAGTGTGAGCCTTCCAGCGATGACTGCTCCGACTGCATAGAGAAAATCCGGGAGAAACTCGGTGAGGTGGCCGGATGGCCGTAATTATAGTCGGCGTGGGAAACGTTATGTACGGCGACGACGCCCTAGGCCCCGTCTTCGTTGAAGCCCTGAAGACGTGCGGCTATAAGGGCTACGCCGTGACTAGCGATGGCGGCATGTTCTACATCGCCTCGCTACTCGAGGGGAAGGAGAGGGCCGTGTTTATAGACATACTCTCGGAGGAATACGGCAAACCGGGCGACGTTGTAAAGCTAAGAGTGGTTCCCTCCGCTCTTTCGGAGGAGGAGTACGCTATACTGGCCTCGCGCGAGACGAGCCCCCACACGGTCACCCCGGCGCATATTGTGGGGTTCGCATATGCCTCCGGGCTTTTCGACGGCGAAGCCATGATACTGGGCATCGTCAGCAACAATGTGGGATTCGCCAAGCCCCTATCTAAAACCGTGAGAGAGAGTGTTGGCAGACTTTGCAGTCTTCTAGAGAGCGAGCTCGGCGAAGAGATAGACTGTAGGTGCATCGAGGAGAGATTCAAGGAAAACGCATCCAAGATTCTCGACCCCCGCAAGGCCTTATAGCCCCGGGTCTAGCCTATCGCACGACAGCTCCGGACAGGAGGAGCGGCAGGCTGGAGTCTGCTAGCTGGAACCTAGTGGCTAGCTACTTGCGAGGCGGAGATCGGTAGGTGAGGCTAGCGGAAATCCTGGACGCTGAACCTGAGAACCAGGGTGTAGCGGGTGGTCATCTACCCATGTGCTCCTTTATGTCCCCGTAAAGCCTCTTATAGTATAGCAACGTTGCGGCTAGGAGAAGTATAGCCGCTAGTTGGCCGTATCCGGCAACCACGTCGCTGTGGGCAAATGCCTCCACGAGGGTTATAGCGGAGAATGTTAGCGAGGCGAAGATGTTTACCCGGAATATTTTGTTTATATATTCGCCCTTTCTCCTCGGAGAGATCAGCGTTGATCCTAGTAAGTAGGTGAAGGCCGGCATGTTGACTAGGTAGGGGTGGTGTTTAATTATATAATATCTTTTAACGTATACTACAGTAAAAACGAGTATTATGAAAACATTTAGGGATATTATGTGGAGAAAAACTCCCCCTCTAGCGGCGGAAATCAGGCATGCTGACAGTCCTATAGCTAGAGCGGTGAGGAGACCAACCTTGTCCCATAGGGTCGCCGGGACTTCTTCTATACTGGTGTTAGGAGGCTCTAACTCCTGTAAAACCTGTACAAACATTTCTCCTAGGCTGGTCAGCCGGTAGCGGCCATCTCTCGTCTTCTCTATAATTCCTTTCATAGAAGCCAGGTGGAAGGCCAGTTCACCTTTAGAATTAAAACGACAGGTTCTGTAGATTTCGGTGAAGGTTAAGGGGCGTCTTCTAAGGGAGAATGCTATACAGAGTCTCTTCTTGTTAGCCAGCGCTTTAAGCGCACTAATCCTCTTATCCAGCCAGTCCAGGTCTATGTTCTCCACGGCGGCGTGCATAGATAGGCCTGGGAATCTATCGGCATCGCTTGGATGTAAATATTAACCCCTATTGCCGGTTTTGTATGCAGGTGGCATGAAGTGGCCGTGGACAAGGAGGAAATAAAGAGGAAGGTTATAGAGGCGCTTAGGAAAACCTATGATCCCGAAATCCCGGTAAACGTGTATGACCTAGGCCTAGTATACGATATCAGAATCGGGGACGATAAGACGATCGAGATAGACATGACCATGACCGCCCCGGGCTGCCCCGTGGCCAGCATGGTTATAACAATGACCGAGGCAATGGTGCAAGAAGAGCTGGGCGACGAGTATAAGGTTAAGGTCAACTTAGTGTGGGATCCCCCCTGGACCCCTGACAGGGTTACGCCCGAGGGGAGGCGCCAGCTCAAAGAGATTTTCGGCTATGACATCGTTGAGGAATGGAAGAAGAGGTATAGTGGGCAATGATTGTCGCCGTTACAGGCGGCAAGGGGGGTACCGGGAAGAGCTTCGTGGCAACAAACCTCGCGGTACTCTTGTCCCGCAATAAAAGCCTGGTAGCAGCCGATTTAGACGTTGAAGCACCAAACGACCACATATTGCTTGGCGTAGACCTGGAAAACGAGGAGCCTGTAAAGATAATGTTTCCATTTATCGACTACGAGAAGTGCATTAAATGCAGGGCGTGCGTGAATGTGTGCGACACCGGGGCCATGCTGGCGGCCAGGGATGGCACGCCATATGTCATTCCCAGGCTCTGCAGCGGCTGCAAGTCCTGCCTCTTCGTGTGTCCCACTGGCGCGATAGTCGCCGGCGCGCGCATAATCGGCAGAACCTATAGGACACCGGTACATGTAGGCGGGTCTTCCTTTACGCTGGTAACCGGGGTGCTAAAAGAGGGGGAAGAGCACACTCCGCCCGTGGTGCTTGCAGCCAGGCGTAGAGCTCTCTCATTGAAGTCTGACATATACCTGGTCGACACTGCGGCTGGAACCAGCAATACTGTTTCAACAGCGATGTATAAGGCCTCTGTGGCCGTAGCCGTCACAGAGCCGACGCCCCTAGGCCTCCACGATTTAGAGCTCATACTGAGGGTTATCGACGAGCTAGAGATCCCTCACCGCTTCGTGGTGGTCAATAGGGCAGGTATAGGGCCCGACGAAGAGCACTCGAAGATTGCTGCCAGATACGGCGCCGAGGTGGTTGCGAAAATACCCTATACGAGGGATGTTGTTGAGAGCTACGTGAAGGGGGTCCCCCTAGTCGTATCTCGGCCGGAGTCGCCGGCTTCTCGGGCGCTGAGAGAAGTGTCGGATAGGATTCTCGAGGTGATTTAGATGCTAGAAATAGTGGTTGCAAGCGGTAAGGGCGGTGTAGGTAAGAGCACGGTGGCCGCAACGCTGGCGATACATCTTTCGCGGCGTCGAAGACTCATCGCCGTGGACGCTGACGCGGATGCCCCAAACCTTCATCTAGTACTCGGCGTAACGGATTGGAGCAGAGAGGAGGCTTTCGGCGAGGCCATGGTTGCGGAGATCCTGGAGGAAAAGTGTACTAGGTGTGGGAGATGCATGGAGGAGTGCCCTTACGGCGCAATAGACCTTGTGGATGGAAAATACGTGGTGAGTAGCGTCCTCTGCGAGGGGTGTTTGACGTGTACACTGGTGTGCCCGGTTAAAGGAGCGATTAGGAGATACGGTAGAGTTGCAGGGTATATAAGGGAGGCTTCCACGAGGTACGGCTTCCCGTTGATCTCCGCCCGGATGGAGCCTGGGCGCCCTAATACGGGCAAGATAGTCAGTGAGGAAAAAGAGAGGGCTAGGCGTGCTGCTGAGGAGAACACGCTCATACTAGTCGACTCTGCAGCTGGGATAGGATGCCAGGTTGTTTCGAGCCTGGCTGGGTCGCACTTGGCGGTGCTCGTAGCAGAGCCTACGCCGGCAAGCTTCAGTGACCTCAAAAGGGTTTACACTTTGACGAGACATTTCATGCAGCCGGCGGTACTCGTTATAAACAAGTACGATATAAACGAGGACTTCCTACCAGTGATAGAAGACTTCGCCAAGGAAAATGGCGTGGAAATTGTGGGTAAAATACCGTATGATGATGCTGTGCCGTTAAGCATAGCCTCCATGAAACCCGTAATAGAGGCGTATCCCGATAGCCCAGCATCCAAGGCGCTACTAGCCGCCGCGGCCCGCGTAGAATCTATAGTCTCCGACTGGCGTGCATGGTTTATGAAGCACAGGCCGCGTGAACCAAGGCCCTATAAGCCCGAGATAATAAGGCCGGAGAAATTCCGTGGTTAGTACTTAAAACTGCCCTACATTCTTTACGATCTCTTCTAAGGCCTCCCTAATGCTAACCTTATGGAACGGGAAGTACTTTATCCCCAGCTCGTCAAGAGCGGCAGTAGCGTTAGGGCCGAAAGCCCCCGCCACTACCATTTCCACTCCCTGATCCACCAGCGCCTGTACAGCCTTTATACCGGCGCCGCCCGCCGCCTTTGCGCCGGGGTTTTCCACAACATTGACGCTTTTTATGTTGTCACCTTCTATCTCCACTATCACGAAGAATGGGGCCCTCCCAAACCTATGGCTTATCTGGGAGTCTAACCCTTTATCCTCTTCGACGGCGAACGCGACCTTCATGCTTCACGCCTCGATGAGATGGTTCCCCGGGCCTTATATTGTTGATGCAACATATAGTGCGAGGGTCGCAAAGACGAACACTAGGAATAGTGGAATCACGCATTTGTGAAACTCTTCCACCGTAACCGGGGAGAGCCTAACTCCTATGAAGTTTGCCATAGAGCCTATCACCGTCCCCAAGCCGCCGAGGTTCACTCCTATGGCGAGCGGCAACCATTCCAGTGTTCTGCTGGAAAGTAGTAGAGTGGCCGGGACATTGCTTATAACCTGACTTAGCAAAGCTGCCACAACTATCAACCCGAGGCCTCGAAGGGAGGGAACTATTAGTAGAGACGAGATCGCGTTGAAGAACAGGAACATTAAGGCGAACGTTGCCAAAAGCATGTAGTCGAATTTTAGCAAAACTTTCGGCTCAACTGCCGCAGCTACTATGAGCGATACAGCCAACGCCTCAATCCATAATCCTTTCTCAACAAACACTATATTGGCGGCCAGGAGCCCCAGAGCAATGAGGGCTACACGCTTCCTTAGAGATATAGGGGGAGGCGCTTCTCCCGCGACGTATTTACCTGACGAGGCGAAGATGTAGGCTACCAGTATTAACGACCACAACAGAACATAGGGGGCCATCGAGTAAACAAACACCCAGTACGCCACCCGCCACTTCATCCAGATGATAATATTTTGGGGGTTCCCATTGGGCGTAAGCGAAGACCCTATATTAGCTGCAAGCGTAACCCCCACGACAAGTTTCTTCTCATCGCTTCCAGATACTCTGGCAACCGCTACCGCTAGCGGAACAGCGATGAACATTGCCGCATCATTCATCATGAGCGCGGCCGCAGCTTCGGTCATCAAAACGAGTCCCGCAGGAACGAGACTAGGCGAGATACCCTTACGGGGCCTCGTTAGAGCAGTGGCTATTGCCGAGAAAAAACCTGAGCACTCCAGCAAATACGATGTAATAAAAAACGCCGTTATGGCGGACAGCGCCGGCAAGTCAAGGTACTTGGAGAAATTTGCAGATAGCCGCTGCCCCTCGAATAAAGCCGCTAAGATTGTGCCGATTAGTAGGAGCGAAAAAAGGGGCTCCGATCTGAAAAAATCTACACACCGAGTACATGGGTCTCGGAAAATCTTCCAACTCATACTACGCGCCGCCTTAACTCTTCTGTTAACGCGTAGTCAGGAACTATACTCCAGCTCCCATCGCGAACCTTTATATGGGCGACTATGAGCTTTCTCCACACTACTGGTACGGCCCAAGCATTTTCGGGCTCTCTATACTCGGCTCCCTCAAGAACCTCCATGCCGCTTAGCAGGTCTTCCACCCGCTTTATTATAGCGGAAACGTCAACGCTGCCGTAAATTCTCACAGGCCTACCTTTAGGCGAAAGAGACATGTGTAGAGGATCGAAGTGAACCCTGTCAACCGCAAACCCGTTATACATTAGGGGCAAATCTACGTGAAGACTCCCCTCTGGGCCTCTTGAGATAAGCGGCATACCTAGTGTTAGGTAAGGCAACGCCGCCTTAGCGGTATTTATAGCTCTAGCCGCCCTATCAACTAGCGGGAAGTCTTCTCCTTGGCTACTCGACATAATCCATCAACTCCTCAGGGGAAATACATATTCTAAAATTAACTGTACGGTACAACTTAACTATTCCACGATCCCCTTCCACAACAACGCGGGCCTCTATAAGCTTGTGATGTTTTAGCTTCTTCAGGTGAGCTAATAGCAGCGGCTTCGATATACCGAGCATTTCTCTTAGTTCACGCGTACTCCTTTCTTTCTCGGCACAAAGCATTAGAATCCTAAGCCTCGTCGGGTTTGCAAGTATCTTTAAAACCTCAGCTAGGCGATTTAGCCCTTCCTCGCCTTTCACTCCTCAAGCTCCCTCCTCAATTCTTCGATCTCCCTTCGAAGCTTCTTTATTTCGGAGAGCAGCTCCTCCATGAGCTCTTCTTGATGTTTACTCGCCACGCCGTACTGTAAATCGTCCTCACGGGAGGAAGGGTGGAGAAGCCATACCAGGAGCAGCAGGATCAGGACAGTAAAGACTAGGCCTAGCAAAACCGAGATAAAGTCTATAGGCATGGGAGGAGGTGGATCAAAGAGGAGGTCTATAAAACATCTACATGAAGGATACATTTTATTTACCCCGGTAAATAATTATTTACCCGGTTTATAGGGTTTTCGTAAGGCATACTCCAACGTCTTCCCAGAGAGGGGCGCTAAGCCCTCCACTTCACCCTTTAATTCCGGCCACTTTAACACTATGTACGCCTCCCTAGCCACAGTTTCACCGGGCTTCACTGAAACCCTATCCTCCATGTTCTGCAGCCAGAAGTGGCATCCCCTTTCACCATAACACATCACTCCGACACCGAGGTCACTACTTGCAGCTATCGCGGCGACACCCCATTCCTCATCGCCGATGTACGCGAATCCCTGCTTCGACAATTTATACGGTTCATCGTACACTTCTCCATGCCTCCTCCAAGCATAGCTTTCCGGCCCAGCATCGAGTTTGAAGGAATTGCGAAGTCTGCCTCCCGGCTTTACGTATATATACACGTAGGGCTCCGCCTCTATTATCCTTCCAGTCCTATTCTCTAGAATAAGGCGGTAAAGGAGGAGATTGCTGTTAGGCATCGTCAGAAACTGCTGTTTCACCTCGAGCCCTCTGCAGGGGCTTTCAAGCCTTGATATCACGGTACTACTCTCCACCCCGGAGACGAGATCCCCCACGATTCTCCTGAGCTTCCACTTTTCCCTCCACAACTGCGCCTTCATGAAATCTAGTTGCACGCCACCGTACCAGGGGTTTAGCCATTCAAATGTACCCGGCGTGGGATACGGCGTATACATGTTCTCAAAACCCTGCAGCGTGAGCGAGTACAGCACTCCCATATACTCGGGATCCACCTTGAAGGAGACCAGGCCATTATCCACCTCCCCGCCGCGGATACGCACACTTCCCTGCCCCCAGAGTGCAGCCAAGTACAGTTTCCGCTTCTCGACCCGGTGGGTACTGTCTACGACTACCTCGAGGGGGTACACGCCGTGTTCCCGCGCCTCGACCACAAGCCTAATTTTCTCGGATCTTTTGTCGGCATCCACATAGAACTCTCTATTCTCGTCTATGTTAAGGCTTGTATTCTTTATTATAATACGGCCTCGGGTACCCCTCTTCCTCCATGTGGTAAATTCGACCTCAATAGTTTCCCGAGCACCTACAGCTATTATACTGGGACTTAACACGGGCTCCAGCTCCCGCACAAACTCGTTGCACCTCTTTTCCCCGCCTAAACGCAGATACATGCTCCTAGCATGACTCCACGGGAATTCTCCTACATCAACGGCATAGTATGCTACGCGCTTCTCCTCCCCCCTCTTAAGGTGTACTTTATATCTTAGAGAGGGCAAGCTACTCCAGCTGTACCCTACGTTCTCTAGCCCTTCCCTGCTCCACGCCGTGGCGACCGAGACCCCGTCCACGTAGCGTTTATACCCCCACTCCTCACAGTACTCTCTAGGCCTAAAGGGCATGACATACCTGCCGGGCGCAGTTTCGCCTGGAAGCACGTCGAAGCCCACGAGGTTCCCTAGGATCGGTATAACCATCTCGTCTTCCATGCCACTAGACCCCCATGCATCTATAGACAGAACCCTCTCCCCATCGCTATACGCTCTGAGAAAATACTCTACAAAAAGCCTTGGAGTACTCCTTGCGAATGTAACCCTTTTACGGAAAACGGCTCCAATCTCCTCTAGATAGGCCGTAAGCTCCGCGACAAGCATCCCTTCACGTTCACTAAGGGTTATGTCAAAACGCTTATTCTCAACAATGTTCGGCCAGGTAGGGGGCCCTACTGCTTCACTTAGATGAACTATGCCGCGCCCCCGTCTACTAATAGAGACTCTTCCCCCCTTTAGAGAGACCTTCGCCAAGTAGCCCCCAAGCGCGACTACCAGATGATCCCTGTCGACGGTGTAGCCCACTCTCCACGCATCATCTACGGGAACGGCGACGTCTACGTGGAACACCCCCTCCTCGTCCCCCCTAGACGCTATGTAGAAGATGCTCTTCCTATACTCAGGCCACGATCCGCCGGCTCTAAGCTCCAACGTTAACCCGTCGCCCCCTTCTACGCGCCTGGACTCTACCCCGAGGCTCGGCACAGACACGGTGATTGGGGTGCCGCTCCTGTTGACCAGTGAAACACTCAGCTCGCCGCCTCTCCTAGGCAGCACGGCAGGCCTATATGCCTCAACCTCTAAGGGCTCGAAGTCCTCAAAGCCAGACGCCACTACTGCTCTGCGCCCCCCAACCGCGACCAGGAGGCCCACCGCGCGGCGAGGCTCTTCCCCACTCATCCTCCTCACTCCAGGCTTCACCCTGAACCTGGCCTTCACCCGCCCCCCTCCACTCTCTAAGCCGCCCACTTCAACACCTTCACTAGACCACACGCCGGCAACCTCGACTCCCTCCACTATGCCCAGCATCTCCTCGGAAAAGCCTCTCAACACCTTTTCCCGCGTCCACACCTCTACGCCTCCCTCCCCCCAATAGGCTCCGCATACACGCCAGCTCCTATAGTCTGCAACCAGCATGCGGCCATCCCCCCATCGGTACAGAAAGACCTTGCGTCCATGCCTCTCAACCCCGTCTTCTTTTGGCTCAAAGTTCTTCTCGAAGGCTAGCATGCGGCTCCAGTCTTCCACTAGATCCCTGAAACCCGGGAAGAGGGCCAGTGAAGGGAGGTAATTTTGCATGTAAACACTAGTCCCGGGCACCCACATGAACCCCATCTTCTTGTAGAGCCTAAGCGCCCTCTCGTTGCCGCCCCAGGTGTGGAGGTCGAGCCGTAAAAGCCCCTCCCTCATTACGGCTTCAAGAGCTCCCTTTAAGAGCCGTGTGCCTATGCCCCTCCCTCTATACCGGGGATGCACGTTGAGAAGCTTCACATAGCCGGCGTAGGGGTCCGCCCAGTGCCTTGTAAGCTGCATGAAACCAACTATCTCGCCCCCGGCCTCGGCAACGAGTATAAGCATGTTGTTTGACCGGGACAGCCACTCGTGCACTTTTTCCCCTGTAAGCCTAGCTCCCCCCGTGAAGCCGCCGGGCCATCCCTCCTGGCTCTCGTTGAAGAGCTTGGCCAGCGCGTCTGCATCGTCGGCAGTATAGCTGCGTATTATATAGTCCAGATAAACCACCAGTTGGAAATCGATGGATTGATATATAAACTACGGCAGGAAAACCCTAAACCTCCTACCCCCTAACATATACCTCTTAGCATGACAACCGAAAAACTAGACGAGAAACTTGTCAGATACCTTATGGCCCGGCTGGGCTGCACACATCCCTTCTACATCTCCCGGATACTCTTCCTGGCAGATAGCGTGTCCCTAAATACGCGGGGTAAGAGAATCACCAATTTAAGCTACCGCGGCGAGAGCTTCGGCTTCTACATAGTAGAGCTACCAGATATAATCGAGAAACTCGAGGAGGAGGGGTGCGCTATACGGGACGAGAAGAGGGGCTGCATAAAATACACGTGCGAGACTCCTCGACTTGACCGCGAGATAAGAGACCTGTTAGAGAAGGTCGTGGAGGAAAACCGCACCCTCTCCCCAAGGGAGCTTAATCATAAAGCACTAAAAGACCCCAACTATACCATCCTCGTAGAGGAGGAAAGTCCCCGAGGCTAAAAAACGCCAAGTTTACGGTGATTTCTTCTCCTCAAACAAAATAATCGATATAAATCCCCGGAGAAATATCTAACCCAGCGGCCGTGGTCTAGTCTGGTAGGATGGCGGCCCCCCATCTTGGCCGCCGCGACGGCCCTGGAGGAAAGCCGCAGAACCCGGGTTCAAATCCCGGCGGCCGCACCAACACCACCTGTTAGCCGGTGGTTTCTCCACGGCCCTTGCAAGCATCCCCCGGTATTGGCGCCAACAACCAAGTCTATACTCGGGAAACGTCCCGGCTTCAAAGACCCGGCGGAAAAGGCGGTGAGCCGCCCAGCTAGCGGGCACGCCTCACCCATACTCTTACGCTGTTAAAGACCGGGCCTCCCCCTATTTCTTGGACACTAGTCGGGAAAAGAGCGTTAAGAGGGGTGCCGTCTAAGCCCTTAAGCTGCCTAGGCGTCCAAACAACCCCCTCAGGGACATCAACACTCGGGAACGCCTTGAGCAGAACCTCCCCATAATCATTGTAGACGACCACTAAGTCCCCCTCCCCCACGCCGAGCTTCTCAGCATCCATGGGATTTAAGTGGATGACGGCTGGGGTTTCGCCGTAAACTTCCCGGAACTGCGTGTGGGTATACTTCGGGGTCGCGGAGTTCAGCAGGACAAAACCGTCGCCGCCCACATCTGCTTGCTGGGGCAGCGGGTATATACCCCTCTCCTCGGCTACAGAAGACCATAACTCTATCTTCCCGCTGGGCGTCTGGTACTCAGACCTGCTCCTAGACCTAAGCTTCAACACTTTACCCTTCAACAGATCCCCAAAATCCCCGTCCACGAAGGCATTCTCCAAGGCTTTTTCTAAAACACTCCAGGGATCCTCGAGGAGCCTGCGATCTTTTATGCCGAGCCTCCCCGCTAAGAGAAACATAAATTTATACTCTTCAAGACTTTCCCCAAGAGGCTCTACGGCACGCTTCGACAGTCTAACATACCCGTGGGAGTAAGAAACAACGACGTCGTCCTTCTCGAGATATGTTGGAGCGGGCAAGACGAGGTCAGCGTACTCCGCGGTCTCCGTCCAATGAGTTTCATAAACAACCACGAAAACGTCCTTCCTCAGCAAGCCCCGCCTTAAAACTTCTTGCGCGGGCAGAGTCAAGAGCGGGTTCATGTTGTAGACGAATATGAAGGCGAACTCTCCTCTATCAATGAGATCCGCCACACCAACCTGGCTGACAATCCGCGAGGGCTTCCAGAAGCGAAGACCAGATATATACTCCAGGTCAACGAGCCACCCCCTACTGTTGGAGTAATAGAAGCCCCGGTGAATACCCAGCAGGGCCGGTATAAGGGCCACCGCCCTAACGGCCTCGGCGCCTACAACGCTTTTCTGCATGCCGAACCCGATGAGGGTGACGCTGGGCTTCCTCTCCCCATAAAGGCGTGCAAGCTTCCTCACAACGTCCCCGGGAACCCCTGTAACCCTCTGCACTCTCTCCGGAGCCCACTTCTCAGCCTCTCTCAATAAGCGGTCGTAGCCGACCGTCCACTTTTCCACAAAGCCCTCGTCAACAAATCCTTCCTTAACAAGCCAGTAGATCACGCCGTAGGCAAGGGCGACGTCGCTCCCCGGTCTAGGCGCGACCCAGAGATCGGATCTGGCACAGGTCTCACTCCTCCTAGGATCTACGGCGACAATTAGCCCGCCGCTCCTCCGAGACTCTAGGGCTAGAGCCCAGAGATGGGGAGCGCTGACCGCCGCGTTAAAGCCCCAGAACACGGCCAGCTTAGCGCCTGCAAGCTCCTCTGGCTCGGCGCCGTAGCTTAAGCCATAGTGTAAAGCCAGGGCCTCGTGGCCAGAGTTGCTGCATATAGAGTAGTCCGTCGACGCGGAGCCTATAAAGTTCCAGAGCCTTAGCGGAAAATACTGGGTTAACAGGCCCATGTTGCCCGCGTAGTCTATATGTAGCACCGCGCCGCTCCCCCTCTCCTCTATGGCCTCACTAAGCTTCTCCGAGACAACGTCTAGCGCCTCATCCCATGAAATCCTCCTGAACCGCATGCCAGGCTTCCTCCCCTCCCTAAGGTGTGGGTAGAGCACCCTGTTCCTATAAAGCCTCAAATGGTCCGCCGCGCCCCTGGCACAGGTGAAACCCCTCGTAACCCTACTCGTAGAGTCCCCTAGGACGCGGGCAACCCTGCCGCCTCTCACCTCCGCAAGGAGGAAGCAAGTATCATAGCAGTCCCGTGGGCAAACAGTGGGGACAAGCCTCATGGACCCCAGACCCCTAACCAGCCCCGGTCTAGCCGCAGGCAACCCCTAGCCGGCGCGGCTACGGCAGGAGAGGGGGAAACAAGAGCATGGTTTACGTTAAAACGCCACCCTGCCAGCCACTATACGCTTCTCCGCCTCGTCCACGAATATCTCAACGCCCTTGATCATGGGCAGCTTCGTGACAACGTCGCGCTCACTGAACATCCCCACAGGCTTCCCGTCCTCCACTACAACTAGGCTCCCGATACCATGCCTCCTCATTACAGCTATAGCGTCCCCCACATCCTCGTGGGGCTCCACCGTGTACACAGGCCTACTCGCTATATACGACATGGGCGTCCCATGCACCCTCTCCACCTCTCCCCGCTCCAGGAGGCTCAGGGTGTCCTCGGAGGCATAGAACTTCACGATATCCTTCACCGTAACTATCCCCTTAAGCGCGCCATTAGAGACCAGCGGTACACGCCTAATCCTGTGCCTAGTCATCACCCTCTGGCCCTCCACGATAGACGCCTCAGGCGGCAGCGAGATGAGGGGCGTGTTCATGAGCTCTTTCACCTTCACATACGTCTTAACGTCGGAGAAGAGCGAGACGATGTGCCTCTCGGAGATTACGCCGCGGAGCTTCATATCCCCGTCCACAACGGCGAGCGCGCCCACCCTACGCTCAAGCATAATCTCAACAACTTCGCTAAAATCGTCGTCAAGGGTAACGTAGGGCGGCTTATAGCTTATCTGGGACGCGTGAACCTCGCGCAGCGCGCGGTAGAGATCCCTCCCCCCAACGTACTTCTCGAATAGATCCCCTCCGCCCAGAAAGTTGACGACGTCCCTGATCGACACCATCCCCCTAAGCACGCCCTCAGCGTCGACCAGGGGGCAGTGCCGCACCCACTTCTCAGCCATCCCCTTAACCACGTAGATCAATGGCTTGTCCAGCTCCAGGTAGAGGGCTGGCGGATAACGGCCAACACGAATCTCCGAGATCTTCATCAAAGGGGACTGCGAGGGTCTCCCTAAAATCATTAGCCTAACTTTACATCGACGATCAACGAAACAGAAGAGGCTCTACGCTCCAAGCCCCTACACGGAACGCCACAACCGAACACCAAGATGAGAGAAACAGAGAGAAGCGCCGTGTGAGAGGAGAATCTGCGCCTGTGCCCGTAGCCCACGAACAGCACCTCGGGCGGTTGGGAGTGGCCGGCTCACGCCTCGGGCCGGAGGCCCTCGGCGCTTACACCGCCACCCCATCAACCCCGTCTTCTACGGGAGCCCTCGTCCCGACCCTCAGGGGGTCGGGAGTGGCCGCCTCGTCTCGGGGTGGGCTTCCCGCTTAGATGCCTTCAGCGGTTATCCCTTGCGGCGTGGCTGCCCGGCTTTGCCCTGTCGAACAACCGGTAGACTAGAGGCCACGGCCCGCCGTTCCTCTCGTACTGAGCGGACCTTCCCCTCAGGCGGCCCACGGTCCCGGCAGGTAGAGTCCGACCTGTCTCACGACGGTCTAAACCCATCTCACGTTCCCTTTTGATGGGCGAGCAGCCCCACTCTTGGCCCCTGCTGCAGGGCCAAGCTAGGAAGAGACGACGTCTGGGTACCAAACCGCGGGGTCGATGTGAACTCTCGCCCGCGACGAGCCGGTTATTCCCGGGGTAACTTTTCTGTCATGCCCGGCCCCCACCGAAGGGGGCACGAGCGTTCGCTAGGCCCCGGTTTCCCGCCTGCGCCCCCTGCGTTTAAGGGCGCAGTCAGCCCGGCTTTTGCCCTTGCACTCTACGGCGGAGTTCTGACCCGCCTGAGCCGAGCTTGGGGCACCCCTGATACCTTTTCAGGGGTGTGCCGCCCCAGCCAAACAGCCCACCTGGCGCTGTCCCCCGGGAACTCCCCGGGGTAAGGGGCACGGTCACGAGCGGGCGGTGTTTCATGGGCGCATCCCCGCGGCCCGGAGACCGCGGTTCATCGCTCCCGCCTACGCTACGCGCCCGTGACCGTGCCCCAACGCCAGGCTGCTGTAAAGCTCCACGGGGTCTTCTCGCCCCACCGGGACTCCCAGGACTGTGCACCTGGTTGCGGGTTCAGCGGGCCCCAGGCTGGGACAGTGGGGACCTCGTTGATCCATTCATGCACGCCGGAACTTACCCGGCAAGGCATTTGGCTACCTTAAGAGAGTCAGAGTTACTCCCGGCCTTCAGCGGCGCTTCGCCCGGTTGTACCCGGGTTTCACGTACCGCCAGTGGCCAGGATTCAGCCCCCGTACACACCCTTTCGGGCTCGCGGGGACCTGTGTTTTTATTAAACAGTCGGGTCCCCCTTGTCACTGCGACCTGCGGCCCCAGGGTTATGCCCCAAGGCCGCAGGCACCCCTTCTTCCGAAGGTACGGGGCCAATTTGCCGAGTTCCCTAGCCTGGGTTACCCCGAAACGCCTTGGGCTTCACACCCAGGGGCACCTGTGTCGGTTCTCGGTACGGGCGTGGGGGCTCCTTCCCGGCTCCCTTTTCACGGGCCCCAGGAGTCGGGGGAACCCGCCTACCGGCGGGCCCATCGCGCCTTCACCCGCTTCTCGCCATGACGGCACTCCACGGGCTTCAACGCTTGGATGGGGCGACGGCCCCACTCCCCCTATCCCGAGGCGTCAGGAGCCGGGCTTGCGTTGCCGCGAGCGTACCCCCACGGCACGGGAATATTAACCCGTTTCCCTTTCGGCGGCACCCAGTTGGGGGCCGCCTTAGGACCGGCTAACCCTCAGCCGACGACCGTAGCTGAGGAACCCTGGCCCTTTCGGCGGAGGGGATTCTCACCCCTCTTGCGCTCTTACTACCGCCGGGATATTCGATCCGAGCGGATCCACCGGACCTCACGGCCCGGCTTCTAGTCCACCCGGACGCCCCCCTACCGGATCACGAGTCAATGACCCGTGCCCCGGGGTCTCGGCGGCCGGCTTAGTCCCGGCAATCTTCGGGGCCCCCCGCCTCGGCGGGTAAGCTGTTACGCACTTCTTAGCCGATGGCTGCTTCTAAGCCTACAGCCCCGCTGTCTAAGGCGGGGGACGCCCTTCTAGATTGACACTTTAGCCGGCACTTGGGGGCCTTAACCCCGGTCTGGGTTGTTCCCCTCTCGGCCTGGTGGCTTATCCACCAGAACCCGTCTCCGCCCATCTACGGTGCCGGTCGGTTCGTGGTTTGAAAGGGAGGTGAGGCCTTTCGGCCCCCTGCCCCCCAATCAGTGCCCTACCCAACCGGCCACCTCCGGGCGGGCCGGGCTGAGACCCGCTTCGGGGGGAACCAGCTATCACCGAGCTTGATTGGTCTTTTGCCCCTAGGCCGGAGTCATGGGAACGAATTGCACGTCAGAACCCCTGCGGGCTTCCACCCGGCTTTCGCCGGGCTTCGCCCTGCCCCGGCCTAGATCGCTCGGTTTCTGGTCTCACGGCTGTGACTCCGGGCCCTTTCAGACCCCGTCCCTCACCGGCACGAGGCCGGCTGCGGACCTGTCGGTTTCCCTCCGCCTGCGGGGCTAGAACCCCTTAGGCTCGCCACAGCCGTGAACTCCCCGGCTCGTGCTTCTAGACGCAAGGCACGACCCCGGTCCCCTCCCCTCGTACTCCCCCGTCGCCGGGGTTTCCTTCGGGGAGGATCTACCCTTTCGAGCCGTGCCACCTGTCGCCGCCCGGTTTCAGGCTCTTTTCACCCCCCTTCCGGGGTACTTTTCAGCTTTCCCTCACGGTACTTAGTTCGCTATCGGTCTCGGGACGTATTTAGCCTTGGAAGTCGGTGCCTCCCGGCTTCCCACGGCAAAACCAAGCCGTGGTACTCAGGGACACCCGCCATCCCCCTTCCCGGGTTTCGCCTACGGGGCTGTCACCCTCTATGGCGGAGCTTTCCAGCTCACTTCGGCTACCCGGGCGAGGGGGGACGCGGGGCCCTGCAACACCACATCCGCCCAGGCTCGTCGCCTGGGAGTTCGGTTTGGGCTCCTCCCCTTTCGGTCGCCCCTACTCGGGGAATCCCTATTGGTTTCTTTTCCTCCCCCTACTAAGATGTTTCCGTTGGGGGGGTTCCCACTCGGTACTCCCCGCGAGGGGTTTCCCGAGCGCCACGGGCTTTTCGCCCGCGGCAGGAGGTCCCATTCGGCGATCCCCGGATCAAAGCCTGCATGCGGCTACCCGAGGCGTATCGCCGCTTGCCACGGCCTTCGTCGGCGCCCGAGCCGAGCCATCCACCGGGCGGCTTACGTGCTGTCCGTGGACTACGGGCACAGTCTACGCTTCTCCTCTCACACGGCGCTCACAGTGCCCCAGGAGGGGCCTCACGCCCTTCGTCCAGGAGCCCCAGGCTCCGGGACTGCATCACACGTTAGCGTAAAGGCGAGGTGTGCGCGCCAGGAGGCAAGTCTGCCCCAACCGGATCTAAAGGAGGTGATCCGGCCGCAGGTTCCCCTACGGCCACCTTGTTACGACTTCTCCCCCCTTGGGTGG
>JALSNQ010000003.1 GCA_026986905.1 Thermofilaceae archaeon | reverse complement strand
AACGGCGGATTCATGCGAACACTCTGGAAAACAGGCCTCTGGAAGACCGTAGCCCACATCTACCCGGCAGAGTTTCTGCAAGGACTATTCGACAGCGAGGGATCGATAAGCTATAGCCCAAAACCGCTAAGAGTAAAGGCGGTAAGGATAACAACGGGCGACGTAGAAGTCCTAGCCACGGCCAAAACCCTACTAGAAAAGCTTGGCTACAAAACCATCGTTTACGAAGAAGAACCACGAACCAGGAACCTAAGAGGAATAGAAACCACATTCAAAGGATACTACATACTACAGATAGCAAAGCCAAAAACAACACTCAAAAAATTCGCAACACAAATAGGATTCAGAGAAACAAAACTCCTACAACTCCTAAAACAAACCCCCAACCAACAAAACAACAAAAACCCAAAAAATTCCTTATAAAAAATTCTTTACACCATCCCCCTATCACCTCCCTTTTAACACGATCACCAAACACAAAAATTCTCTACAAACACCTAATACACAATCAATCTCTTTTACAAAAAACGATACAAAATCCGAAAAATGGTGCGGCCGCCGGGATTTGAACCCGGGCCTGCGGCGTGGCAGGCCGCCTTAAGGGCCATCGCAGGGCTAGGCTATCCTAGCCAGACTAGACCACGGCCGCGCCGTACAAATTTATTATTGAGGGGTTTTTAGCTTTTTCCATACGAGTTTTTCCAGTCGTTAAGTGATTGTCAACGTTCCAAAATTACACTCCTTAGCATTTTACAGGGGTTCACTCACCGAGTAGAGTAGATGTTTTCCTCCAAACATGTCAGGCCGTAGGGGGCTAGGGCGCCTATACAGCTCTCCAACCCACTTAGCAGCATGCCGAGGCTAACTAAAACCTTACACCAGTATACCCCAGGACTAAAGGGGAGTTAAGAATTACGATGAAAAAACTATCTAATGGAGAAAACTCCACGAAACATTAAGAGCACTGCACAATTACCTTCACTTCTTCAGCCCTCGGCAGAGCCGCTGTCCTCCTCTACAGTAGAAGATTTTTCGCGAATAATCCTAGCTAGCTTCCCGGGTTCCGGCGAGTAAAGCCTGATTTTGGTCTTAACGTTTACACCCATCGTTGACTGCGTGGTATGTATTTCTACGAACTTTCTCCTCGAGTTTACGTCTATTTTACCCTTAACAGGGAACTTTATCGGCAGCCTGTTATCGACTATTATTCCCTTCTCGGTCACAACGTATTCTCCGGCAACGCTAAGTGTACCCCGCGTAGCCTGCTTCCGCATATTTATGATGCTCAACGGTATCGTGAAAACATAGAATATGCCGTAGAGGAAGAGGAACGATATAAAGTTGGCCATTCTCTCCTCACTAGAAAACATTTTTCCGACACTAAAGAAGGCGTCTCTGAGCGGGGGAATATAGAACACCGCTATTATCGCTATGAGCGGCACGAAGCTTACAAGCATGCTCTTCCACTGCCCCGCCATCTCATCCTTTAAGAGGTGAAAATCCTTCTCCTTAAGCTTAGCAATAGTATCGCGTTTAACCTTATAGACAACCTCAGCCGCTTGTATCTCCTGTAGGTCTCTCATCATCTGTCCAGCCTGCTTCCCCGTAAAAGCAAACATTATGACCGTCATCAGGATAAAGTAGCCGATAAACAGCTGCGTATTGTACTGTGGATAATAGCTCGCGATGTACGCGAAGACCACCATGGCGACTATACCCAGCAAGTACTGCGCCAGTAGAGCCTTGTTCACACCACTCCCCTGTCTTCATGGAGTAACCTAGAGATTTCGTTTTCGGCTATTAGCGGCTCGGTGCCTAGCCCTGCTCTTCACTAGTCAGAACCCGTGTTCCTCGTCATAGCCGCATAGAGAAGACGCAATTGCTATATCTAAATTCCTGCCCTCACAGCCCTAGAAAATACGGGGTCAAGCATGCAGCCACCCATACCCGCCGCTACGAGGAAAGCGTAGACTATGAAACCGGCCGCGAGCAAAGCCACCTGTGGAAGATACACTACAACCCATCCGCCTTCCAAGTCTCCGCCCTCCTCAAGCGTCAACGTGAAACGAAGCTTTTTAACGCCGTTTTCCACGACAGTTGCAGGCCCGTACATGTACCTTTTCCTCCGATATTCATCCCGGTCTACATGCCTCAACGCGATATAAGCCAAGAGCTTTTCCGCCAAGCCGACCTGGTATCCCCTAAACGCGTCCCTTCCACGCAGCCTAGAATAGTTTAAGAACACGTTGTAAAGGGCATACGCCGCTATGAAGGGCAGCGAGTCCACGAACACCGATATGACGGGGAAGACACACACGGAAAAACCGGCAGGCGGCGTGAGGAGGGATATAAATGCGACCTCTATGGCGTCAGCCTCGCCCATAGCCCCACTATATAGGAGGGCCGCAGCCATTACAACGCCGAGGCCGGCCGCAGCCACATATAGAGCGGCGTTGACAAGCCCCTCGTATAGCTCGTAGAGAAGCAACGGGCCTATAACAGCCGCGCCGGCTATCCAGACAATATCGTCTATCTCCCTGGTCCTTATGTCGCTGATCCCGGCGACTGTCAGGAATAATCCCTCAAGCACCAAGTGGATGTGTAAGAGGCTCAACACAGGGGAAAATCTCGAAACAATATTAAAGCTTGTATTGAGGGGGGCGGGGGCTAGAAGCCGAACAGGGACGAGAGGCCCTCCTCAATCTCCTCCTCGCTTACCTCCTCCTTCTTTTCCTCCTCTTTCTTCTCCTCCTCGGCGGCTGCCCCAGCCTCACCGCCAGCGGGCTGCTGGGCGGGCGCCGCGGCGACGGGCACAGCAGCCGTCTTTATAGCCTCGTCTATGTCCACCTCCTTAAGTGAAGCCACCACCGCCTTCAGCTGCACATCATCTACCTGCACTCCAGCGGCCTCTAGAACCTTCTTTAGGTTCTCCTCTGTTATCTCCTTTCCAGCCTTGTGTAGGAGTAGGCTCGCATACACGTATTCCATCCTATACCACCCTGCCAGACACACTTCCATTGTCGTCTACTTAAACCTTTTCACAACGTCGAGTATCGCCGGAACCGGATCGCCGAGCTCCCTCCTAGCCTTTCCGAGGAGAACTTCTCTGTCAAACGTGCTCTCCATAAGCTTTACCGCCAGGCCGACAGCCTCTCCCGGAGAAGCGTGGTACACCGGAAAACCTAGGCTAGCCACGTAGCTGGGCACCTCAACGCTCCTGGGAAACAGGTATAGAGAGGGCGTACCCATAAGCGCCGCCTCGGTCGCCATAGTGGCGCCGCCAGTGACTACGAGTTTCGAATAGTACTCGAGGCTTAAGGTATCCGTGGCCTTCTCCAAGAAAACCACTCCCCCCAGCGCCCTATAGCGCGCCCGCTGCTCGGGGTAACGCGGATACAGAAGAACCCTATATCCCCGCCGCAGAGCCTCTACAGCTATCCTATAAACAGCCTCTTCGGGGCCAGAGCCTCTCCCGCCATAATAGTAGGCCTTGGACTCGGGCGGCCTAAGGAAAACATATTCAAAGGGCTCTAAGCCCAGGCCCCGTAGCGGCTCCAGCGAAGGCTTGAACCTGCTAATCCACGCCATCTCGAAAACCCCTCTAAACCCTACAAGCTCGACGAGGCCCCGATACGCGGAAAAGCTCTCCAGCAAGAACTCTGGGGCCAGGTGTACACGCGCCAACGGTATCGATAGCCTGGAGACAGAGGCGGAGTGCGGCGTGTCGCTCATAGTGATAACCGGTATACCGAGGCCAAAGGCCACCCTGGTAGAATCCGGGGAGACGAACGTTACGTGAACCTCTGGCCTCCGCTCCAGGGCCAGTCTAAGCAATCCCTCCATCCTCCTAATACTAGACGAAAGCTTTTCCTCAAGCGTCGAACCCCCATACTCCCCCACTGCAACGCTCTCCACACCATACCTGGCCGGGATGCCCTCTACCACGTCATAATGCCTAGTCGTGATATAAGCGGGCCCGCCATACTCGCGTGCAACAATGGAAAATAGTAGAGCCTGTTTAGGCGTGAGCGCCTCGAACCAGACCAGGCTACCATTCATCCTTTTTCCCGCCAACACTCTCTACAGCCTGACCCGCGAGGCCGGCCTCAGCCCACTCCTCAGGATAGTTCCCCGCCTCCTCGGCCTCAAGCTCCTCCATTCTTTTCTCCAATTGGATCATAAACCAGCTGAGCCCCAGGAACACCGCCGTCAACACGCCGCCCACGAGTATTACACCGTTTCTAGCGTAACCAGGCGACACCCAAGGATACCCCGACAGGATATACTCCCTTCCACCCGCCTTGAACTTCAATGGAGGCCCCCAGAAGAGAAATATAGCTAGCAGGGATAACACAACAACTACTAGGGTCTTCGTCTTCATAAGCACACCCCGGCTAGCCCGTATATGCCTGAGGCGTTTTTTAGCTTTGTGCACAGAGATAGAGGCTAGATATATTAGCCGGCTCCCCCCATGAGACAAGCGGATGATGAAGCCGTCCCAGTATAATGATGTCTGGGGATGAATTGCTCGCGACGAGCTGACGCAAAATACTGTTCACTTATACCCGGAGGAAACGCCTACACCACGTTAGCCGCTGGTACACGTCCATAAAACTACTATGCAATACCCCCACACGATGTCACTCCCCGCAGCGTGGCCTCTCAAATCACCGCGTCTGAGCCCTCATGACTGGTACGCCTCTATAACCTTGATTATCTCGGACGTAATCTTCTTGAACTCCTCGATCTCTTCGAGCAGCGTCTTTATCCTCTCATCACCTTCGGCGTAGGGCTCCAGCAGGCTTTCTAGGGGCTCAATATACTCCTTTAGGATCCTGGTCGGGAAGAAAAGCACCTTGTTGAGCGCACTGCGAGCCCTGTATATCTTAGCCCTCCCCTTCTTATAGGAGTAAACCAGGCCATCATGCTCCAACAATTTAAGAGAAGTCGCCACAGTAGACTTGCCTAGCCCCGTTCTTCTCGCAAGCTCGCTTATACTCATAGGCGTACCAGAAACCATGAGAAATACATAGACCCTTGCAGCAGCCGGCGGGTACCCCATGCTCTCAAGGATTTTCTCTAGATAAAAGTAGACCTCGTCCGGCAACACTTTTGAACTCTCCCTACCATTATGTCTAGAAACGGGCATTGGGTATCGGATGTTATGATGCATCTTAAACATTTTAAATATTCTCTTCGAAGTAAATGATCAATATGTTCGAAATATTATGAACATTTCGAATAAACAAAAATTACGATACTTTTAAATAATATCGGTGAAACTCTAACTTGAAAAGCGATGAGCGAAGAAAAGAAGAAGGGAGGGATCTCCCGTATAATAAAGGCCCTCGGTGACGCGGCAAAGGAGACAGTAGACGTGGCCAAGGAGACCATGGAGACCACCGCAGATGTCACCAAAGAGGTCATGTCCACAACAGCGGAAGCAACGAGAACCGGTATAGAAAAGGCTGCGGAAGTGGCAGATAAGGCGGCTGAGGAAACGGAGGAGACGGCTGTAAAAACCGCTGAGGAAACGAAGAAGTTTGTGAAAAACAGGAAATAAAAATTTTAGTAATTTTTATATAAAATTTCTATAAAATACGTTTACTTACTCATCACGCCTTCACTCCAAGCTCCCTGAGCATGCCTTCAAGCCTCTCCATGGACTCGCGTATCTTCTCCTCCGGATACTCGTATGCTGGCAGTTTCCCCTCCAAGAAGTCCCTGTAAGCCGCGAGATCTAAGAGCCCGTGCCCGCTGAGGTTGAAGAGTATAACCTTCTCTTCGCCGCTCTCCTTCGCCTTTACGGCCTCATCTATAACTGCCTTAACCGCATGGGCTGTCTCAGGGGCAACGACGATCCCCTCCGTCCTCGCGAAGGTGAGCGCCGCCTCGAAGACCTCAACCTGGTTGTAGGCTACGCTTTCGAAGATGCCATGCTTCTTGAGTAGGCTTAGTGTCGGCGCTGCTCCGTGGTAGCGAAGCCCTCCAGCATGTATCGGCGGAGGTATAAAGTCGTGGCCTAGGGTGTACATCTTCAGCAGCGGTGTGAGCTGGGCAGTGTCGCCGAAATCGTAGGTATAGACGCCCTTAGTCATGGAGGGGGAAGCAGTAGGCTCTACAGCCACGAAGCGAACCTTCTTCGGAGCCTTGCCGCTCACAACTAGCTGGTAGAAGGGGTATGAAAGGCCGGCGAAGTTGCTTCCACCGCCCACACAGCCGATAACCACGTCCGGGAAGTCTCCCGCTATCTCCATCTGTTTGACGGCCTCTAGACCTATAACCGTCTGATGCATGAGTACATGGTTTAGAACACTGCCGAGGCTATACTTGGTGTTTTCATGCGTCGCGGCGTCCTCTACCGCCTCACTAATCGCTATCCCCAGGCTGCCCGGATTATCAGGATCCTTCTCCAAGATCGCCCTGCCTACACGTGTACGTGTACTTGGGCTGGGGGTCACGTCAGCGCCCCAGGTTTTCATGAGTATTGCGCGGTAGGGTTTCTGCTGGTAGCTTATTTTAACCATATACACTGTCAGCTTTAAGCCAAACATCTTTGTGGCAAAGGCCAGGGCGCTCCCCCACTGGCCAGCGCCCGTCTCCGTGGTAAGCCTCTCAACCCCCTCCTTCATGTTATAGTAGGCTTGGGCCACGGCAGTGTTAGGTTTATGGCTCCCGGGTGGACTGACTCCCTCGTACTTATAGTAGATCTTTGCCGGCGTCTTGAGGTATTTTTCCAGCCTGGTAGCCCTGATGAGGGGGGTCGGCCTCCATATACGGTAGACTTCGAGCACCTCGTCCGGGATGGGGATCCAGCGCTCGCTGCTCATCTCCTGTTTTATAAGTTCTTTTGCGAAGATGGGCTCCAGATCGCTCGGTGAAAGGGGTTTACCGGTTGAGGGGTTTATTGGCGGTGGCAGGGGTTCTGGGAGGTCGGGTAAGATGTTATACCACTGCTTAGGCAGCTCCTCCTCCGGTAAAAGTATCTTCTTGTTCATTTCTGCCCACCAACGGACAATAATGAACACTTTTATACATAAATACTTTTTGCAGGCACCGAGGTCAACAATATTACAGAGACCGCCGCTTATGGCGTGTGAGCGAATCCTTCTGGCACCACGTTGACAAACTCTTTGGTGAACAGGAGAAAAAGAAACGTGTAGTCAGGGTACTGCTCAGGTACGGTCTTTCAGTAAGAAAAGGGGACATATACGTTGGAGAGAGGATACGTGTCCCATACAAATCCGTGGCGGAGGAAGCAGGGGTAGATAGAAGGACGGTAGTGGAGGCTATCAGAGAGATCGAGAGAGACGAGTTCTTGGGAAAATTCTTCTCCCTCCTAAAGCCCGCCGGTCCCAGTCTAACAGAGGTGGCGAAGCTCCTAGGATACCGCTGCATCACCGTAGAGGTGTATAGGGATGAGCCGGGCATCCTGGCTCACGTAGCGGGGCTTCTATCCGAGATGGGAGTAAACATAATACAGGTCGTGGCAGAAGACCCTGGACTCTATGAAAACCAGAAACTATACGTGGTCGTCTCCTCCCCCGTACCGGGAGAAGTGATAGACAAGATACTATCCCATCCTGCCGTGAAACGGGTCTCCATCAGCTAGACTCTATGCGGGCAATAAGCTCCTTCACAAAGTCGTCTACAGTAGCCGTAGGCAGGCGCGCCGACGCAGCCTTGGGATGCCCCCCGCCACCACCGCCGAAACGCGGCGCTAGTTCCCGTATAAGCGCTGAGACGTCGACATTTAGGCCCTCGGGAACCCTCGCCGTCACGATGACATTATTCTGCCCCACGCGGAACATTAGCAGGACGACTTTTCCAGACTCCTTCGAGTGATACGAAGCTATCTTACCCGCGTAGCCGTGTACCCTACGCTCCCTCAGGTCTATCACCCTTACGCGGCTACCGTCGTATACTATGCTATTGCCTGCCTCCTTCAGCAATTCCCTCAGTTTCTCCTCGGCCTCCTGCGCCCTCCTAGCGACCTCGTCGTCCACAACCCGCCTTGCTTCAACCCACATCCTAACAAGCCTCCTCTTAAACAAGTCGTCCGTGGGCTCGGCCGCAAGAGCATTCCCGAGAACCTCAACTACGGGTTTCAGCGGGTCACCCGGCTGAAGTTCACGGACCTTGTCTCCCACTTCGCCTGCGACTACAAGCTTCCTATAGAACTCTACGTCCCCGGTCAAGTGGAGGAACGCCTCCCCCGCGAGTGTGGCCGCGCAGCCGCCGAGAGATACGAGCAGCGAAAAGCCCTTGTCTATGAGCTCCGCCGCGTGCCTCAGCGTGGATTTATGATGGTCCACCCATATCTTACAGCCCGCCTCTAACCCGTCCAGCAGCCTCGATATCGAGGCCCAGTGCTCCTCGTCAACCGCTATATCGACGATTATGAGCCTGCCTATATTACCGGGTAGCCGTCTAAGCTCTTCCTGCAGCGCGAATGGCTGTGCGAAACGTATCTCCCAGCGCCCAAGCTTACCCGTATTCTTTAGAGCTGCAATTATCACCGCAGCCGCCGTGAGCCCGTCTAGATCACCGTGCGCGAGTATTACTGTGTCCCCTCCACACATGCTATCCGCCGTGCTTCGTTATACGCGTCTATAAGTTTTTCCGCTAGGCCGCAAACATCCACCCTTTGAAGCTTTTTTACAGCCCTTAGCACGGGGAAGCGTTCCACAACACTATACTTCAGCGAAGCAACGGCCTTCGCGCACTCCTCCGCCTCCCCCAATGAGCGTGGAAACAACACTAGGGCTAGTCTAAGCGTCACGGTTGTCGACCCTACTTTGGCCACCTCAGCCTCGAACCTGCCCATAGCTGGTATGACCTTTGAGGCTTCAAAGCCGGCCGCCTTCTCGGCGACTAGCCAGCCGTCCTCCCTGAGGGAGCGTACATGAGAGTCCAGCGAGTACACCCTCCTTATACTAGGCACGTTCTCGGCGAGGAAGCCCATGAAATCCTCTGCGAAATCCTCCGGGCTTTTCACCTTCATGTTGAGTAGTAGCTTAAGCGTGCCGTCCTCGCCGAGGTTCCAGAAGATCCTTTTCTCGCCGAAAAATGATGTTATTATCGGCGCTTCCTCAAAGCTTATAGGCTTAAGGTACGCGTCGACTATGTAAAGTCCATCCCCCCTCTCAACATATCTGAGAGTCGCCTCAAACTCGCCGCACCTTATATTTTTCACAATGCCCCGCGGCTCGTTGGACATTAGGCTCTCCTCATAAGAATTTCCTGGTATAATTATGGATAGAATATAATAAAAACTCCCCTCCACCCTATCCCTACTGGCGGAGGAGCGAGTTGAGGCAGAAAAACGTAAAGTACAAGCTCGGCAAGATACTCAGGTTTAAGGAAAAATACCTCAGGATGCTGCTCTATGAGGGCAAGGATACCACTATAAGGCGGGGCATCGTAACGCCAGGCTCCCAGACGGTTTACCTCGAAAGCGGGGGAAAAATCTATGGCGAAGCCACGATCAGCGGGGTAAAGTTCACAAAGATCTCCGAGCTGACAGACGAAGACGCGGCCAGAGACGGGTTTACGAGCAGAGAGGAGCTCGTGAAGGCACTCAAGGAGATATACCCCGACATGGGAGAGGAGGAGTGGGTCACAGTTATAAGGTTCGGGGAAGTGACGAGGTATTCAAAGCCTGTTCCGCGGGATTCGCTAAAGGAGGCTAGACGCCACCAGAACGACATACGCAGAGTCGCCCAGCTTGCCCTTGCCTACGGTGCGGCCGAAACCTTCGACGAGCAGCGCCTACTCGCCAAGCTACGTGTGCATGGAGACATAAAGCGGGCCGCCAAGGAAACAGGCATGTCTCCCCGCTACCTGAAACTCCTGCTTGGAAGGATTATAAAGAGGCTTAAGGAGAGGGGAGTCCTAGAAGACTAGCCAGCTCCGAGGAGGCGACGGCGCCTTCCCTGATTACCCGTATCCCGCTAGCCGATTCCTCTACCAGCGTCGACGGGACGCCGGGCAGCTCTCCCGAGTCGACTACAATATCCACGCTCTCCAAAACCTCTGGGTCTACCTCGTCGAGCCTTCTCGGAGAGCCCCTCCCAGACAAGTTGGCGCTTGTACCGGTAGCTAGCCCGCCGGCGGCCGCCAGTATCGCCAGGGTGACGGGGTTCCCGGGCACCCTCACACCTACAGTGTCGCCTCCCCCTCTGAGGCTTGGTGGCAGCCGCGGCGACGCGGGCAATACTAGGGTGAGGGGGCCGGGCCAGAAGCGGCGTGCTAGTAGCCGTGCAACCGGTGAGGGCTTCGATACGCTGAAGGCGGCTCTAGGCGTGGAGGCGAGGAGGAGCAGCGGCTTCTCACTGCTCCTGCGCTTTACCTTATAGACTTTCTCGACGGCGCCGGGGTCTAGGGGGTTAGTCGCTATGCCGTAAAGAGTCTCGGTTGGTATTACAGCTAGGCCGCCGCTCGCGATTATACGCCCTATCTCCGCCACGGCCGGGTCGGTCGGCGAGCTAATTCTGACCCTTCGCGGCATCGCCCCTCCTCCCGCCGTAAACCTCTACTAGGGCGTCTATCAGCTTCTCCGCGAGATCGTCTTCCCTCTCCACCAGCTTGTCATAGTATTTCAGGAACTCCTTTTTGATGCTGTCGACTACCTCCTCCGGCCTCTTCTCGCCAGTTGCTATCTTGACGAGCTCCGCCTCCATACGCCCCCTCACCTCTGGAACAACGAGCTCAGGCACAGACTCGTATAGCGCCACAGCCAGCGTCTTGCCCAAAACCGTGGGTATACACCTCTTCCTACGTATAACGAAGTACTTCCTCTCGACGTTTGTATGTATGTGGTCCTGCATCGTCGCATCCGTCCCTATGCCATACTTCCTCATCAGTGCCAGGAGCTCGGACTCGCTTAGGAACGGCGGCGGCTTGGTCGTCTTCTCCGCTAGCTTTAGGGAGACGACCTCCACCTCGTCGCCCTCGAGAAGATACGGCAGCGGCGACTCGCGGGGCCTAGTGTAGGGGTATACGTGGTAGAAGCCCTCGTAGACGACCCTCTTACCCTCAGCCTTCAGCACGACGCCGTCTAGGTCAAGGCTGATCGACTGCTTCTCGACCTCGGCCGGCTCGCTGATCGTGGCCAGGAAGTGGCGGACTACAAGCTCGTATATCCTCCAGGCCTTCTCCCCAAACTTCTGGACCACGTAGGCTTTTCCGGCCGCGGCCGTAGGGTATATGGGTGGGTGAGCCTTGTCATCGCTCCTGCCACGCGTGGGTTTTAACCCCTTTTCGATCATCTTGGAAACATACCATCCCACGTCTTCCCACTTCCTGAACCTCCCGGCCACCCTGTAGAGGTTGAGGCTGGGAGGATATATTGTCGTCTCAGTCCTCGGGTATGATATAAGCCCGTTCTGGTAGAGGTTCTCGGCGATGTTTAAAGCCTCCTTAGACCGTATGTTTAGGAAGCTACTCGCTCTGCGCTCAAGCTCTATCGTGTTGAGAGGTATAGGCGGGTTCACCTGCACCACGTCGTATACAGCCTCGGTGACAGCCGCGCGCTTCACGCCGGAAACCCTCGCGTAGACCTCGCGGGCCTTAGCCTTGTCAAAACCCAGGTTAGCAGATGCCTTGAACTCCTCCCCCTCAGCCCTCACCAGTGCCTCAAGCACGTAGTACTTCTTCTTCTGAAAGGCTTCTCTCTCCAAGGCTCTCTTAACTACAAGGTATAGTACAGGTGTCTGGCAGGGCCCGTAGCTCAGAAACTTCCCCCTAGGAAACACCCTCCTCCTCTTCTCCACGCTCAGCGTAAGCGCCCTAGTGAAGGCCGCCCCTATCGTCAAGTCCACTTTCATGCGCGCAAAGGCCTTGTTCGCAAGATTCGGGTTCGGTTCTCTAAGGTTCTCCATGGCGGATAGAATATCCTCCCTGATTATCGTCGAAAACCATGCCCTCCTGAACTCCAGGCCCGGGTTCACCGACCTCATTATACGCATAACTTCGAAGGCTATGCTCTCCCCCTCCACGTCCGCGTCGAGAGCCAGTATGACCCTCCTCGTGTCGCGGGCAAGCCTCCTAAGAGCGTCGTAGTACTTCCAGGCACCCCTCCTTACAACCTGTACCGGTTCTACCGTGAAAAGTACCCGGGGGTCGGTGCCCCTCCACTTATTGTATTTTTTGGGGAAATCAAAGTCCATGACGTGGCCGCTGACGCCAAGGGAGAGGTATAGCCCGCCCTTGTACTCGAACTCGTAGCCGTAGACCTTCCCTATCCTGACTCTGCGGTAGCTCCCGCCTGAAAGGTGTTTCGCAAAGGCAAGGGCTACGCCAGGCTTCTCCGCCACTATAACCGTGTCGTACCTGGGCACAACTGTCCCTACCTCTTCTTCTCCTTAGCGTGCCTGCCACGCACACCTATACCGAGCATCCTGCGCATAGCCTCGTCGAGGAAGCGTATATGGGCCCCGCCTTTACCGACGAAGGCCCCATACTCCTCCGGGTTCACATAGACCACCAAGTTGGTGCCCACTATCTCGGCGGACACTATGTGCTTCCTCATCCAGCCGACGGGGTGTATAGACTTCACCAGGCTTGAGAGATCCATCGTCAACTCTATGCCTCGCAGCGCTAGACCCGTCTCCTTCTCAACCTTGTTTATCCTCTCACCCCTCTTACCGATGAGCCTGCTGAGCGTGTCCTCCTTCACTATAATCAGGGCGTCGGGCGGCGTGTCTAGCCCGTACTTCTCCTTTAGATCCCTGAGCCAGACCACGGTTATGATGTCCGCGTCGGGTGCGTGGCTACTAGCAACCATGTAGACGCGCTTCTCCTCCTCGTTCATGACGCGGCGCCTCAGCCTCATCTCGAGAGCCAGCTTGAAGCCCTTCCTAGACCCCGGCCTTACCAGGTCGTTTACGCCCATGTCGACTATTATCGAGTTCTCCTCTCCTAGGAGCAGCTCTCTGGCTATGGCCGCGGTGTTCTTCTCCTCTCCGGGGAAGACCTGCAGTATAGGGTCGCCCGCTATTACAAGCTTAGACCCTTCACCCATCCTCAGGAGGAGCTCCGGCAGCACTGAAGGGTGGGCATACTGGGCGTCGTCTAGAAAAACGAGGCTGTGCTCGAAGGTCCTGCCAGCCAGGAAGTTGGGGTCGACCACGGCTATCTTTCCCTCTCCGAGGAGGCGTTCCAGCTTCTCGCCGCCCACGTGCTCCTCGAGTATATCGTAGAGATAGCGTGAAACAAGGTCGTAGTACAGCTTGCCCATGTCGACGGAGCTCAGAACCTTCGCCTCCGACAATTTGACTAGAGGGCGTACAAGTACTATGCGCCTATACCTGCCCTTCTCCAGGTATTCTATGCCGTGTAGTAGCACGACAAAGCTCTTCCCGGTACCGCTTGGCCCGAACACGCCGACTATATCGGCGTCGCCGCTCTCGAGGGCCGCTTTAAGCATCGCCTGGTTCTTCGTGAGTTTTAGCTCTCCGCTCATATCAGCTCAGCTACTATCCGGCTCCATGCTCCTATAATGCTTTCCCCGTGTGTCTTCACGGCTAGCGATATATTCCACCGTCAAGTAGACATGAAACGGTGAAGGGAGTTGTGGAGGCCCCAGAGGGTCTACTTCGGCCCCGCAGGAATCCCAACCACTGTAAAGAAGGGCGGTCTAAAAGAGGGGATCATGGAGGTAAAGCGCCTAGGCCTCGACGCCATGGAGATAGAGTTCGTCAGGAAGGTCTTCCTCACCGAGAAGGGCGCCAGGGAGGTTAGGAAAGTCGCCGAGCCCCTAGGCATAGTCTTGACAGTTCATGCGCCCTACTACGTGAACCTGGCCGCCGCGGAGCCGGAGAAGCTGGAGGCAAGCATACAGAGGGTCGTGCAGTCGGCTAGGATAGGCTTCCTTGCTGGCGCATGGAGCGTGTGCTTCCACCCGGGCTTCTACAAGGGCGAAGCCCCCGAGAAAGTGTACACCAAGATCAGGGACGGGATAAAGCGGATCGTCGGCGTGCTGCGTGACGAGGGGGTAGAGATATGGGTAAGGCCGGAGACAACGGGCAAGCCGACGCAGTTCGGCACGCTAGAAGAGCTGCTTAGGATAAGCCAGGAGGTAGAGATGGTCATGCCTACGGTGGATTTTGCCCACCTCCACGCCCGCGGAAACGGCGCTCTCAGGGAATACAAGGACTTCAGGAGAATACTCGAGATGATAGAGGAGTACCTGGGTAGGGAGGGGCTGGACAACATGCACGTCCACGTGTCCGGGATAGAGTACAGCGAGAAGGGCGAGATAAGGCACCTGAACCTCGACGAGGCCGACCTAGACTATAGAGCCCTAGTGGACGCTTTCAAGGAATTCGACGTAAAGGGGGTTGTAATCTCGGAGAGCCCGAACCTCGAGGGAGACGCTATACTCTTGAAGACGCTCTACTACGGCGAGCCGCCCCCCAGGGTAGAGGTTGAGCAGGCCGCGCCAGCCACTAGGGGTAAAGGCGGAAAAGGTCGCGGGGCCTCCACTCCTCGACGTTCCCGGAAGTCAGGAAACGCGTCTCGCCAACGTTCACGGCAGGGCCGGGGAAAAGGTG
Organism: Thermofilaceae archaeon; assembly: GCA_026986905.1. Lineage (GTDB taxonomy): Archaea > Thermoproteota > Thermoprotei > Thermofilales > Thermofilaceae > JALVKT01. The sequence continues at coordinate 3,336 of JALSNQ010000003.1, read as the reverse complement.
GGGGTCGTCGACGACGAGGCGGGGGCAGGCAGAGTTAATGTACGCGTCGAACCCGCCTAGATTCACCAAGGCTTCACGGCTAACCTCGTCGAACACCGCTATCTCCACCTTCTTTCCGGCCTCCCGCAGCATGGCGGCAGCCTTTTCTGCACCCCGGAGGTTTTCCTGGCCAGGCTTTGTCGAAACAACCACGAGGAAGCTCTCCGCGTCGACGGCCTTAGAGAGGGAGTAGAGGTGCCTGGAGATATAGGGCTTAGCGTCGACCTCCCACGCAGAGCCCGCGTAGGGATCCGCGGCTATGGCTGGCTTACCCGTCCACAGCGCGGCGCCGAGTGGGTGGAAACGGCCGGCGGCGACGATTATGGCGGCGTCGAACCCGCCTCTAAGCGATGAATAGTCGCATCCTATCACGAGCCCCTCAATGCCCAGGGGGCCGGGGAAGTGCGCGGCTTCTAAGCCCTCCTCCTCAAGAACCGCCACGGCGTGGTGCAGGTAACGCACATGCTGCACAGTCATCCCTAGAACCACTCTCCGATAGCCCCTCTCGCTAGCCAGCCTGGCTGCGCTCCTCAGCGCCTCAGCTGGGCTACGGTTTAGGTAGGCCGGGGCGAAAACCACTGTGGGCGTATCCGGCATCTTGAAGCGTACGGGGCCGTGGTGGCCTATATGGAGTATGAGAGTCGCTCCAACTCTTTCGGCTTCACCGAAGGCTACGTCGCACCCGCCCCATGCGTGGCTCCCAGAGACGAACGCGTCGACGCCCATCCCGCCCAGCTCCTCGGCTACTTTAAGGGCGAAGCCCTTCAGGCCGTCGGGGGCCTGGACGAGAACCCTCTTATGGCCCTTCACTGCCTCCTCGAGGTCTACCCCAAGCACGTATCCATGCCACTCCACGCCTAGCCCCTCGCCATCTAGCTCACAGGTCTCCAACATATACCAAGCTGATCCGCGTACCGGCGTGCCTCCTCCACCTCTTCACGGGAGGGACGGCGCGCCAACTCGGGCCATCTTTCCGGGAACCTGGCTACGAGGTGTTCTGGCCTGTACTGGTCCATGATGTTTACGAGGGCTCTGGGGCAGTTCCTAGAGAGCCACTTCAGGACGGGTTTGGTGCAGCACTCGAGGTGCCCCGGCAATACGAGGTGCCTTACTATAACGTCGCCCCCACGGCATATTGCCTCGTGGTTTCTCGAAACAACCTCGAAGTACCTGTCCACGCCGGAGAGCCTCTTCGCACACTTATCGTTGCCGTACTTGAAGTCTGGCAGCCATATATCGATTACATCTAGGAGCAGGGAGAGGGCCTCAGGCGTCATGTACATGTTGCTGTTCCAGAGCAGGGGGACATCCACGTCCATGTATAGGAGGGATTCGAGCACCACGTGGAGGCTCTGGTCCGGGTTTCCGCCAACATAGTTTATGTTCCTTGCACCCATGAGGTAGAGCTTAACGGCTATGGCGGCCAGCTCCTGGGGCGTCACCTCTACCCCGTTACTCGGCCTAGTAGAGATGTCCCAGTTCTGACAGTACACGCACCTGAAGCTGCAGCCCGTGAAGAATATCGTCCCACTGGGGACGAGAGGCGCCTCCTCGCCCCAGTGTAGAAAGGCGGAGGCAACCCTAACCCGCGCGTCGAGGCCGCATACACCCCTCTCGCCTCTCGTCCTGCGGGCACCGCATCTCCACTCGCACAGCCTGCAGGGGTCGATGAGCCTGCGGGCTATCTCCACCTTCAACGAGAGGTAGCTCTTCTCTACCTCGCGCCCGAGGGGACGCCCCTCGGCCACTTCGGCATAGTATTCCTCGAATCCCCCCGCGGCCTCCTCGTGCGCCTCGAGAAGTTCTTTAAGCCCCCACCGGTCCTCGTAGTCTACCGGGAAGCGCTTAGCGGCCCTGTATCGGGGCGGCCTCTCCCCCTCCATTACGGCTCTGTAGTGCGACAGCCTACTTGCAACCTCGGGGTTCTCCCACACAGTCAGCGCATCCGGCCTATACGCGTGCATGCTCCGGGAAATTAACAATCAGGGATATATAATCCGTCCGCAGAGGGGGAGAGCCTTATATCGCCGGGGAGAGTGTAATGCCTGGTGCAGAGGAATGCAGATAAAGTACCCGCTGATCATGATAAACTTCAAGGCCTACCCCCAGTCTAGCGGCAGGAAGGCCGTAGAGCTCGCCAAGGTCGCCGAGAAAGTCAGCAAGGACACAGGGATAACGATCGCCGTGGCGCCCCAGCTCACCGACCTCGCCCTCGTGGCGCAGGAGGTGGACATCCCCGTCTTCTCGCAGCACGCAGACGCCGTGGAGCCCGGCAGCAAGACAGGGCACGTAACGCTACAGGCTATAAAAGACGCGGGGGCTGTGGGCACCATGCTGAACCACAGTGAGAGGAGGATAAGGGCCGACCAGATAGACTGGATAATAAAGAAGGCTAAGGAACTTGGCCTCCTAACAGTGGTCTGCAGCAATACACCCGAGGTTACAGCCGCTATGGCCGCCCTGGGCCCCGACATGGTGGCTATAGAGCCGCCCGAGCTTATAGGGACCGGGATACCCGTCTCCAAGGCTAAGCCGGAGGTGGTGACGGACTCCGTAAAGCTCGTCCAGAAAGTGAACCCCAACGTAAAGGTTCTCTGCGGCGCTGGAATAACCACCGGGGACGACGTCGTAGCCGCCCTTAAGCTCGGCACAGTGGGCGTCCTCCTGGCTTCCGGCGTGGTCAAGGCTAAGGACTGGGAGGCTGCAATAAGGAACCTCGTCGAGCCTCTACTCAAGTAAGTTTTTTGGAAAGCTTTTTCTCAACGGCATTCCCCTTATTAATGCCACGTCATGAGGAGGGAGACCGCTGTATCGCTACTCGCGCTTTCCTGGAGCGTCATAGTCACCCTCTACGCCTTATCCCTAACTGCAAAAGTCGCTGTTCTCTCCGAGACCGTCTCAGATCTCCGTGTGCTCCTCGAAAACGCCACGCGCACGATAAGGGCTCTACGCCGCGAGGTGGGAGGACTGGAAAATATCTCTCCGGGGCTCGACGTCGAGGTTGTAGTCCACCAGCCAGTGAATAAACGCGCCAAAATAAGCCTGAGAAGGGGGGCTTCGGCGCTGGACGCCATAGCCCAGGTGGCCGAGGTCGCCGTGAAGGAGGGGAGAATAGTCTCTATAGACGGCGTAAAGGGAGAGTGGATTGTCCTCGTATCCAGGGGTGGGGATAGGATAAAGGTGAGGGACGTAGCGGGGTTCGCTCTGAGGGACGGCGACGTGATCGATGTTTCCCTTGCCGGCTCTAATAATTAAAGCATGTAAAACGTATTATTAACCGCAATGTGGGAAAGGAAG
>JALSNQ010000002.1 GCA_026986905.1 Thermofilaceae archaeon | reverse complement strand
CCCCCAGGAGCTTTAACTTTCACGTGTACGACGCGTATACCCTTATCTAGCGCTATCCTGGCCGCGCGCATAGCAGCCTGCATTGCGGCCCACGGAGAGGGTTTGTCCCTATCCGCCTTGGCGACCATACCGCCAGAGACTCTGGCTATCGTCTCCGCGCCTGAGAGATCCGTTATATGTATGATTGTATTGTTATAGCTAGCATATATCCACGCTATCCCAACGTCCCCCCTTCTCTTGCCCTTTTTCTCCTCGCTCACTGCGCCTCACCCTCTGCCTCCTGAGCAGCCTTCGCGAGTGGAGATAGAGGATAAAAGCCTATAAGCTCTTCCTCCTCCCTGGATACAAGGTATCCGGGACTCCTAACCCTACGCCCTCCTATAGCTATATGGCCGTGCGTGATTAACTGCCTGGCATGGTACATACTCTTGGCAAGTCCCTTCCTGTATACGATTGTCTGCAGCCTCCGCTCCAATATGTCGCGGACCGTGAGGCCCAGCAGGTCGTCGAGGGTTGCTTCAGGGCTCGGAATTATCCCCTCCCTATACGCCTTACTTATAAGGGGCTTCTCATACTTCACCCTCTCCTCCTCTGGCAGCGCGAGTAGCTCCCTAGCACGCGCCCTTATGTTTCTCAGAATGCTCCTCGCGATCCACAGCTCCTTCTTGTTCCTGAGCCCGTATTCGCCGACAAGCCTCATTTCCTCTAAAAGCTGCTCTTTTCTCCACGGATGCGTCGGTCCACGCCACTTCTTCCTAGACTTCTTCGGGTCACCCATCTAAACACCCCCTACTTGCGGCCACCCTTACTCCTCTTCACTCCAAGCGTCATACCGAACCTACCGGTAGTGCGGGTGCGCTGACCCCTAACCTTGAGGCCGTACATATGCCTAACACCCTTATAGGAACGTATAGCCTTCATGAACTCTATGTCCCTTCTCACCTCAAAGACTAGGTCGGAGGTTATAAGATGCCTGTCCACGCCCGTAAACGGGTCACGCCTCCTATTAAGCATCCAGGAGGGGAAACCCAGCTTCTCCACAGACCGCAGCTTTTCATCAAGCATCTCTATCTCCTCATCGCTTAGCGTTCCGACAAGCCTGTTCGGATCCATGCCGAGTTTGCGGCATATGGCGCGGGAGAGGTTTATCCCAATACCCTTAATTCTGGCTAGTGCATAGACTAGTGCTTTATCCCCCGGCAGGTCAACCCCGGCTATCCTAACTATGTAGCGAAACTCCTCAGCCATACAGCACCGCATAGCATCAGTCAAAAGAGTATATATTTCTGGCGCCGGGGCCGGGATTCGAACCCGGGCGCCCCGCATGGGGCAGCGGATTACGCGTCCAGGCTATACTATAGCTGGGATCTCAAGTCCGCCGCCTTGGTCCACTCGGCCACCCCGGCGCTCTACACTATAGGCCTTGTAAAGCGGTAAAAAATCTACCTCAATGCGGAGTAGTGATAAAAACGCGGTGGAGTGAATATGTCCTGATGGGAAACATAGTCTACAGAGATGTCCGAGACGCTGGCGAACTATGGGAGGTAATGGATGTAATGAAGGACGCGTGGGGGATGGAGGACTACACGGAGGCTGTTCCGCCACATATCATGTGGGCGATCATGCATAACGGGGGGCTCTTAAAAGTCGCCGAGGAGGACGGGCGCGTAGTGGGGTTCGTGCTCGGGTTCACGGGTAGAGATGAGAGACACGGCCTCTACCACTACAGCCATATGGTGGGTGTTAGGAGGAGCCATAGGGGACGGGGCATAGCGTTGAGACTGAAGCTGGAGCAGAGGAAATGGGCGATCAACAACGGCTACTCCCTAGTCATATGGACATATGACCCCCACCAAGGTTTAAACGCTAGGTTCAATTTCGGCAAGCTCGGCGTAATCAACAGGGAGTTCTACCCCAACTATTACGGCGAGATGAGGGACTCGATAAACAGGGGTCTCCCAAGTGACAGGTTTAGAGTGGAGTGGTGGATACAGTCTCCGCGTGTAGAGATGAGAATAGGGGGAAGGGATAGGCCTCCGTCCTTCGACGAGGTTAAGGACCTCGTATATATGCCGGTTACAACGAGGCTTAAGGGCTCGCTGAGAGTAGTCGAGGACGTGAAGCTGGCTACGAGGGACGAGCTAGTCCTAGTAGAATTCCCCGGTGACATAAACCTTCTCCGCGAAAACGATCTAAGAGAAGCGCTGCGGTGGAAACTTGAGCTGAGGAAAGTGTTCAGCTATTATATAGATAGGGGCTACATAGTTGTCGAACACATACCTCTACGCGAAAACGGGGAGAGGCGGAATTTTTACCTGCTGTGGCGTACAGGAATCAACCCCTTGCTGAGAGGCGATTATCCTTGGAGATAAGACGGGCCGACTTGTACATATTACCCATGAGGCTGTTAGAGCCCTTCACAACGAGCTTTGGGACGGTATACATGAAACACGTCCTCTTGGCCAGGATAGAGGAAAAAAGTGGCGAAGAAGGGTGGGGTGAGAGCGTTGCCGGCGAGGGGCCCTGGTACAGCTATGAAACCGTGGAGCAGGACTACTTGGTAGCGAGAAGGTACCTAGCCCCACTCCTCGTGGGGGAGGAAATAGGCAGTGCTGGCGACTTTGTAAGACTCTCCTCGAGGATCAGGGGGTACCCCATGGCGAAAGCCATGTTTGAGGAAGCGCTACTCGACTTGGAGGCAAGGCTCAGGGGGGTTAGCATAGCTAGGCTGCTTGGTGGCGTGAAGGAAAGAGTGAAGGTGGGCGTGAGTATCGGCATCAAGACGTCTGTAGAGGAGCTTCTTAAAACCGTGGGCAAACGGCTGGAGGAGGGATACGAGAGGATAAAGATTAAAATAAAGCCCGGGTGGGACGTTGCTCCGCTTAAAAGTATTAGGAAAAACTTCGGCGACATACTCCTACAAGCGGACGCGAACGCGGCGTACACGCTAGGCCACCTCCATCATCTAAAACAACTCGATTCGCTGAACCTCTTGATGCTGGAACAGCCCCTAGACTACCGCGATCTATACGGTCATAGCATACTTTCACGCAAGCTCAGCACACCTATATGTCTTGATGAAAGCATACGTTGGCTTGGAGACGCCTCAATAGCCGCCATGCTGGGCAGCGGCGAGATAATAAATGTAAAGCCTGGACGCGTGGGTGGCCCTCTTGAGGGAAAGAAGATCCTCGATTCGGCACCGGGACTGGGACTCGGCGCATGGATCGGCGGTATGCTGGAGACGGGTATAGGGAGAAGCTTCCTAGTAGCGCTTGCAGCCCATCCCTCAGTGGGCTTCCACTCGGATATCTCGGCCAGCAATAGGTATTGGGAAGAGGACATAGTCGAGCCTCCCTGGGAACTTGAAGCTAGTAGCACGTTAAGAGTGCCTAAGGGGAGGGGGCTGGGCGTTGAAGTCCTCCGAGAATATATAGAAGAAAAGGCTGTTGAGAAATGGAGCATGACAGCGTGAAGATGATAGTTACCTGCCAGCCCGGTAAGGAGAAAAGAGTGCTGGCTGACCTTCTTGACGCCCTATTCCCCTACGACACCTCCGTGAAGGGGGACGTAAAAGCCCCTGGAAGAATCATAGTCGAGACTAGGCTGCCTCCTAGTTCCCTTAGAAGTATCCTTGTGAAGTATCCTATCAGGGGGCTTCGAAGTGTCAAGGTTATTTTATCCTATTACAGGAACTGGGAAGAATTGCTAAGAAATATTGCTGGCTTGCTGGAGAGACGGGGAGTTTTTGTTAAGAAAATTTCTGTCAACAGGGTTCCTGGATGGCGTCAAGAAAACTACTATCTTTTGAAGAAATCACTCAAAAAGTTATTTAATAAACAAAATGGTTCAATAATTACCATCGAGGAGGTTGAAGGAAAAATAGCTGTAGAGGTAATTTTGTTTAGGCTCACATATGATAGTTTCAGTCATCACGCAAAAATATAAAAATCTTTATAAAAATATTTGGATGGTCTACGACAAGTACTCTCCATGGGGAAGCTTTATAGACCTCCATTGAACAATATCATCCCTAGACAAGCAGGGACGGGATATGGCCTCGTACAGCGAATACAGGGGCGCTCTGCACAGGATAATTATAGACGAGGAAAAGCTTGCAAACTTCTATGTACCGAGGAAACTGCCCCACAGGGAGGAGCACCTGAGGGAAACCATAGAGCACCTAAAACCTGTGTTCCAGGGCGAGGAGAGCATTATTAGAACGGTGATATTCGACGGCCCTATCGGTACCGGGAAAACAGCGGTTGCAAAATCCATCGGTAATAAGCTTGGAGAATACGTGGAAAAAAAGAGGATACCGCCTATCGCCTACGCCTATCTTAACAGTCAGTCTATCAGTACGAGGTTCCAAGTATTGAGGATGATAGGTAGGAGCCTCGGCATAAACATACCTATACGAGGCTTCTCCACGCAGGATGTAACAGAGTATATTATAAAATTCCTCGATAAAAACGGGTACAACCTCTACCTGGTAATGGACGAGGCCGACATTCTACTTCGACAAAAAGAGGGGAACAAGATTCTCTATACAATCCTGCGGCTTAACGAGATATACGGCAAAAGGAGGTTTGGATTGGCTCTAGTCCTGATATTTAGAAACTATACGGTAAGCTCCGAGTACATGGATCGCTCCGTTCAAAGCTCGCTGGTAGCCCATCACTTGAAATTCAATCCCTACACGTCAAAGGAGCTAGAAGACATACTCTACGCTAGGATTAGAGATGAAGGAGCGATAAGAGAGGAGGCGGTGAGCGAGGATATAGTATCGATGATCGCCGACGCGGTGGGCTACGACCCTTCCACTAAGAGAGGATATGGAGACGCCAGGATGGCTATCAAAATACTCTGGTTCGCCGCGCGGCGCGCGGAGATGGAGGGGCGGGACGTGATACTGCCCGATGATGTAAGATACGTAATAAATAGGGACGTCTTGCCGACCATATATGATAGAGAATTCCTGGAAAAACTCCAGCTGCATGAAAAGATCCTCCTCTTGGCTATAGCGAGAACACTCGTGTTGAACAGAGAGAAAGCCTATGTTAGCATGGGCATGGTGAAGCTGGAATACGAAGATCTCTGCGACAGATATGGTATAAAACCATTAGGCCACACGAGTGTCTGGGAAAGAGTACAGAAACTCGCCAACCTAGGTTTAATAGAGGCAAAGGTCGCTAAAGGATATACTAGGGGGCGGACAACCAGGATCCAGATTCCGGAAGAGCTCGGAATAAACCGTGTCCCATTAGAACTACTCGAAAAGACCTTGTTACAACTTATAGAGCAGGAGATTTCTAGGCGTTCTTCACTCTAACCAAGATTGAGTGTAGAGCCGTCTGGGAGACGGGGGCATAACATGCCTGCGACCTAAAGTTTTCTGCCCGGTATTTTGAATAGACTAATACGAGATCCTAGTTGCCGAGTTTTGCTTACTTGCATCGACAGGGCTCCAGTGTTTAAAGAAAAGCCTCCCTCGGGCCTCATAGCCGCTATGGGCAATCAAAAAGTTCCAAAATAAGATTAAGAGTATAGATGTTATGCACCTATAAGTATCTCAAACTCCTTTTTAGATAAACCTAGTGAGCGGTAGATCCTCTTCGCCATGTCCGGATCGTTCTCATATATAACCCTGAGAAAGGGCACCACCTCTGTCCTCAGCGTGGACACTGAAATATGGAGGCTGCGCGCAACCATAGAGGCGACCTCCCTAAACTTTTCACGGCTGCTTTTAGTCCTAGCAAGCATTCTAAGCCTCTGCGGAAAACTATACCTGACAAACCTGTAGGGAGGTTTATCCCTTGCAGATGCGACGCCCGCCGTCATAAGCTCTAGGGCGTAGGGGAGGAGCTGCCATATCTGCTTCCTCTTCATCCTCGCAAGCATTATATCGGCCCAAGAGAGGGCCTCGTAGGCGTCCGCGATGGCCCTATAACTGCCCGCGTACTGGTAGGGAATATTCTCGCTGAGCCATAGCAGCAGCATTTCGTAGTCAAGGCTAGGAAGCCTCGTGACGGCTAGCGCCTGTTCAGGCTTTCTAGCAGTGAGCACGGTTCTCACAATATCGAACATGGAGGCTTGCTCGGCCCTGCTACCAAGGATGTTTAGATCAGCAAGGTTTATCCTCTTCTTCCCCATAGCTAGTGTCTGCAGATCGTTTATAGCCGCCCTGAGATCGCCCTTAGCGTTATCCGCGATCGCGGAGAGTATGCTCCTGTCACACTCTATACCTTCTCGGCGGCATATCTCAGACAACACCTTCATGACTTCCCGCTTTTTAAGCTTCTTGAACTCTATTACCTCGCAGGCGTCGCGCAGCGGCTTTAGCTTCGGATCCCAGGGGTCGTTGGCTGTGAGAACGACTGGATAACGGGTTTTCTCGATAAGTTTCAGTATCGCCGGTATCGCGCCAGCGTCTTCACGCGCGTTTATCCCGTCGACTTCATCTATGAGGATTATTTTTCTCTTACCATACAGTGACCCCATGGTGGCTGCTCCATAAACTCTCCTCTCAATAGCCTCTCTAGACCTAAAGTCGCTTGCATTAAGCTCTATTAGCTCCCATCCGAACTGGCTCGCTACAGCGTGTACGAGACTCGTCTTCCCGGATCCGGGTGGCCCATATAGGAGAGCAGCCTTCTTATGGGCCTTGCCCTTGAGAAAGGCGTTGAGCCAGGCTATAAACTTCTTCTTAGCATCTTCATTACCTACAAGCTCAGAGAGGCTTTTCGGCCTATATTTCTCTGTCCACGGGATCAACGGCATGAGCCTCACTTTCTAGCAGCACCGCTACTCTTCGCCTCACTCGATAGGAGCGCGATCTTAGATATAATAGCCATCAGCTGTATCTCGTCGTCGGCGCCCTCAACAATCTTATAGTTAGCGTCACCGATGAGCACCAAGAGATCGGCTAAAGGTAGCCCGTTGAGACGTAGGGGGCTCCTCGAAGACAAAACCTCCCGGTGTAGCAGTTTTATCACATCTATGCCGCTAAGCCCGTAACTGTACATTAATGCTCTAAGCTTCTCCCTAGCGCCGAGAATATCGCCCTTGACGGCTAGTTCAAGCATCTCCTTTACCTCCCTTGGCCTGACCTTGCCCAAAGCCTCATAAACCGTGTCAACGTCGACCTTCTTCCTAATCGCAGCAGCTGACTGGAGAATGTTTATAGCCCTCCTCATGTCTCCCTGGCTCTCCTCCCATATAGCCTCTAGCGCCTCATCGTCTATCTCCACGCCTTCCTGTTCAGCGATCCAGCGGAGCCTAGCCTTAACAGCTTCCTTGGGGAGGGGCTGGAACCTGAAGATAGCGCACCTGGACTGTATAGGCTCTATTATCTTGGACATATAGTTGGCTATCAATATAAAACGCGTCGTCCTGGAGTATAGCTCCATCGTCCTCCGTAGCGCCTGCTGCGCGTCGCTCGTCATGTTGTCGGCTTCATCCAGTATAACTAGCTTGAAGGGAACCTCGCCAAGGGGTATTGTGCGTGCATACTCCTTGATCCTCTTCCTTATTACATCTATTCCTCTCTCGTCACTCGCATTAAGTTCAAGCGTGTTCTCGCGCCAATTCTCCCCATAAAGGTCGTGCGCCAGTGCAAGCGCGGCGGTAGTCTTCCCGGTACCAGGGGGCCCAGCGAAAAGTAGATGCGGCATGCTCTTTGTCCTAACAAACTCCTTAAGCCTGGACACTATTTCCTCCTGGTCTATTATCTCGTCCAGCGTCTTTGGCCTGTACTTCTCTACCCATAACTCCGTGCTCATAGTCAGCTCACTATGTCTCATGAACGCTTCAAGGTATTAACGCTAATGTGCAAGAAGCCCGGAGGTTTATATCTGAGAAAAGGGGGAGCGATACAGTACCTAGGGGCTACCTCGCCGCGTAGGCTATCCTCTCTATCTCCTCCTTCTTCCTAATAGCATAGCTCGCCGTATCGCCGTATGCGGCAGCTATGATCTCGTCGGCGAGGCACTCCTCTATGCTCTTAGGGTTAGCAAAAGCACACTGCCTAGCGCCGTCAGCCAGGAAACGTAAAGCTAGGTCTATCCTCCTCTGCGGGGAGACGTCGACGGAGACGTGGTAGAGTATACCGCCGTAGACTATCCTCGTCGTCTCTTCCCTGGGCGACGCATTCTCTATAGCCCACACGAGAACCTGCACCGGGTTTTTACCCGTTCTCAGCTCTATGATCTCGAAGGCCCTCTTCACAATATTCGTGGCCAACATCTTCTTCCCGGCATTCCTCCCGGGCCTCATGAGGTTGTTTATAAGCCTCTCCACGATGGGAACCTTGGATTTGCCGAAACTCCACTTTGCGTGCCTGCCCTCAGTATGGGGGACATATACGGGTTTCAGCGATATATACCTCCTTAGCCCTGGATCACGCACCTCAACTTCTTCAAGGCTCCACTTCCCGAACAGCTTTATCGGCTTACCGTCAAGAGTTCTCAGAGTGGTGGAGGCCTGGGGTTCCTCGCTCATTAAGACACCGCTAGCATCACGGCAAAAAGACTATATATTTTTGCCCCCGGCCCTCAGCCCTTCACCACCGCAAGGGGCACCATGCGGACTACCTTTTTCGCTATACCGACGGCGTGGGCCACGTCGACTACCCTATCCACGTCCTTATACGCTCCCGGCGCCTCCTCGGCGACGACGGCCATGCTAGCAGCCCTCACTATAATACCCCGTCTCTCAAGCTCGGCCTTCACACTGCTACCTCTATAGACCCTCTTAGCGGCGGCCCTACTCTTCATCCTCCCGGCTCCATGGGGGGATGAGCCAAAAGTTATACCCATGGCTGTATCGGTTCCAACGAGAATGTAGCTCGCGGTACCCATCGACCCTGGGATAAGCACGGGTTGACCGATCTCCCTGTAGTCTGCCGGCACCGCTGGATGGCCGGGCGGGAAGGCCCTAGTCGCGCCCTTTCTATGCACGTACACTTTTACCCTGCGGCCGTCGACGCTATGCTCTTCCAGCTTGGCGATATTGTGGGCTACGTCGTAGATTATATGCATGTCCATCTCGTCTGCCGACCTCTTAAATACCCTCTCGAAGCTCTGCCTGACCCAGTGAGTTATAAGCTGCCTATTCGTCCACGCAAAGTTTGCAGCCGCCTTCATCGCGGCAAAATAGTCTTGCGCTTCCCTACTCGTAGTCGGCACGGAGACGAGCTCCCTATCTGGCAACGGAACCCCGTACCTCCTAGCCGCCCTCTCCATTATCTTAAGGTAATCGCTACAAACCTGGTGGCCCAGCCCCCTGCTACCAGTATGAACCATCACTAGAACCTGGCCCTTCTCCACAATGCCCAGCTGCCGTGCGACCTTCTCATCATATATCTCAACAACCTTCTGCACCTCCAGGAAATGGTTTCCACTACCAAGCGTCCCCAGCTGGTTTCTACCCCTAGCCTTAGCCCTCGAAGACACCATAGCTGCTGAGGCACCCTCCATGCTTCCCCTCTCCTCTATGTGCTCCGGATCCTCGGGCCACCCGTATCCCTGCCTTATAGCCCACGCAACCCCTTCTTCAAGCACCTTGTCGAGCTCGTCCACAGTTAACCTGATCTTCCCCGTACTGCCCAGTCCAGAGGGCACATTGTGGAATAATACCTCTGCCAGTTCACGCAGATGCGGGCGAACATCTTTTTCCATGAGGTTTGTCCTAATCACGCGTACGCCACAGTTAATATCATAGCCTACTCCGCCGGGGCTTATGACGCCGTTGTCGGCGTCAAACGCGGCTACGCCACCTATGGGAAAACCATAGCCCTGGTGTCCGTCCGGTAACACTATGGAATACTTGTATATACCGGGCAGGTGGGCGACGTTGGCCGCCTGTTCAAGGGTCATGTCCTGCTTCATCTTCTCTAAAAGAACTTCGTCCGCAAATACTCTGGCGGGCACACGCATGCCTGGTTTATACTTTTGAGGTATCTCCCATATATATGGGGAGATGCGTCTAAGTGGAGGCACCATTTTCCTCTACCCCTACATATATACGTCTCACATCAAAATAGATTTTTATCTAAAGATGATAAATATATCATATAATGAAAGCCTACGTCGAGCGTAAAGCCGCGCCGGAAGAGCTCATAGAAATCGTACATAAAGAGGGAAGAGAGGGGGGAGCATGGAAAGCCTACATGGAGTACGAGGAGGACGGGGAATATGTTTACACTATCAAGACGGAAATACCGCTCTGGGTCGCCCGCAAGATACTTAGCGGGAAGGCGGAGGAGCTGATAACAATCCTGAAGGAAAACACTAGGCTCAGCGTCAGCGAGATCGCCGAAGCCCTTGGCCGCTCAACGCCTAACGTCTATAGGGATCTTAAACTCCTCGAAGCCTATAATCTTGTCGTTTACAAGAGGGAGGGGCGGAAGAAGATCCCCATGCTAAACTTGAGAAAGATCATAATCGAGCCCTAGTCTATATGTCGACCACAAATTGAACATAGTGCCTTCCATTCTCCTCCCATATCTTCATCATATGATAGGTTGCGGCCTTCACCAAAGCCCTACTCTCATGCCTCTCGGGATCGTACGGCTCCCCCCATAACGTCGACCTGAGAAAACATTCCCCATTCTTCTCTACTATCTCGTGGACAACAACCTTCGAAGCTAGAAACGACTCTAAATCGAAGAGCGTGATCATATCCTCCAGCCAGTTATATAATAGGTTCTCCAAGTCGAAGCCGCTGCTATCAACAGCCCTCTCGACCCTGGGGACTACGCTTCCAGTATCGGTCATTACCTCGTACATGCCAAGCGCACCATAGGAGAACGCCTCCTCCAGAGTGTCCCCCCAAGCTCTAATTAAGACGTCAGCGGTGTGCGGTAATAACTCGAACCCCCCAGCCACGAGCACCACCCCGTAATCAACATATAGCTTGGCGCTAAAATAATAAAAACCAGGCTAGATCTTCAAGCCCCTAGACTCGATCCACTCTTTAAGCCTCCCGTAGACGACTATGGGCGCACTCCTAAAGGAGGCGAGATCCCTGGACCCTGTGAGAAACAGCGCTATCCTGAGTTCTTCGATGAATCGTCTCAACAGTCTCTTCACAGCCCCCGCACCTCCAGAATAAGCAGCCCTGATGACTGGCAGGGCGTAGCCGGCCATGTCAGCCCCCAGTCTTATAGCCTTAGCGGCGTCAAGCCCGCTCCTGAGGCCCCCAGTAGCTATCACAAAGATTCCCGGCAAGGCGTTGCGAACCTCCAATATGCTGGCTGCAGTAGGCACACCCCAATCCCCATACACCCTCGCCGTAACGGCTTTATCGTCGAACCCCATTCTTTCAGCCCTTATAGACTCGATTATGGAAAACGACGTGCCGCCGGCTCCCCCCACGTCTATGGCTTTTATCCCAGTATCAGCTAGGAGCTCTGCAGCTTCCCTCGAGAAGCCGGCTCCCGTCTCCTTCACAATCACAGGTACCGGTGAAACCTCGACAAGCCACCTTATCCTGTCAACAAGACCTCTATAGTCAGCTTCCCCCTCCGGCTGCACAGCCTCCTGCAGGGGGTTGAGGTGCAACGCTATCGCGTCAGCATCTATCATCTCCACGAGTTTCTCTACATCTCTCTCGCTAAGCCCCGATACCAGCTGGCTGGCGCCTATGTTTGCGACGATAGGCGCAGTGGGCGCGGCCTCCCTAGCAACCCTAAAAGTGTAGCTCAGGGAGGGGTCTTCGAGAGCTGCACGCTGGCTTCCCACGCCCATGGCTAGCCCCAACTCCTCCACGGCTTCCCCAATAGCCCTGTTTATCTCTGCCGCCAGGGGGGTGCCGCCAGTCATACCGCTCACGAAAATGGGGGCTTTAACCCTTTTACCTAGAAACGACGTCTCCAGCTCCACTTCCTCTAGAGAGATAGAGGTCAGTGGCATGTGAACCAGCTCCACGTCGTCGAGGAGGGTCGTCTTAGAGGGGGCCTCTACATTCTCCTTCACGGCTATTACTATGTGCTCTATTTTACGCCTCTCAGTTTGGCCTCTACACTCCATCTTATCACATTAAGGAAAAAGCCGGGATAGTTATCTCTAACTCAGGCTAAGCCTTTGCCCTCTCGAAAATTATACTCGCATAGGCTACTACCTGCCTATAGTCTCCTGTAACATCGCCGGAGTTTGCATATTGTAGAAGCCTGGGAGAAGTATAGCCGAGGCCCCGGGCCACCTCTATTAGAGACATGACGGGGCCCACACCGCACATCGACACGTCTTCCTCCACGACGACGCGGTAAAGGCCTTCAACGTCAAGTTCGAGAATCCTCGATATAGCTCTCATATCCTTTTCCCGTGCTATCCGTGCATCCACGTAATGACTCATGTCGCTGCTTGCCACAACGTACGCCTTGAGTCCGTGTTCCTCGATTACGCGCGCTATGGTTCTTCCCACTCTAGAAGCCGCCTCCGGGCTTTGGAGCATCATCGAGATGGGGACTATCTTAAACTCGTCGCCGAATACGTATTGGAGGAAAGGCAGCTGAACCTCCAGGCTGTGTTCATACTTATGCGCTGTAAAGTCAAAGGCGAAAAGCCTCTCGAGAGAAGCCATCTCCTCTTCCAACTCAACGTCGACCTCTACTTCTCCCAGGGGGGTGACCCAGTACTCGCTTTCATCCAGCGCTATAGGTGACCCGTACCCATAGTGATTTGGGCCTATCAGAAATACGACCTCCGGCTCACCCGCCTCTGCAAGCCTAAGATAGCCGTGCGCCGCTACATGACCTGAATACATGTAACCAGCGTGGGGAGACATTATTCCGATAGCAGACCCCTTATAGGGGGGAGGGGGCCTGGGCGGCAACTCGCCTGGGCCCAGCCTGTGCATAAACGCCTTCTCTATAGCGTCGATAAGACTCTCACGCGTATCGGGATAAAAGGTACCCGCATGAGCGGGTTGCCGCTTCAACTCTACCACCAATATAATGTACGGATAAGAGGAACTAAAATCCTTGGGAGAAAAGAGTTTATACTACTTCTCCAGTGGCAAGAACCTTTGCCTCAAACTCTGAGAGCGGGACAGACAGCTCCCCGTCGGGCGGCAACTCGCCCCGCGCCCTCAGAACCTCTCTAGCCAGTAGCCAGTAGACCAGGGCTAAGGCCTTCCTACCCCTGTTGTTCGTGGGAATTATAAGGTCTACGTAGGATATGGGCGAGTCCGTGTCGCAGAGCGCCACCACTGGTATACCCATTTTTCCCGCTTCATCTATAGCCTGTTCGTCAACCCTGGGGTCGGTCACTATCATTAGGTCGGCCTCAATGAAGTGTTTAAGCGCAGGATTCGTGAAGGTTCCCGGCAGAACCCTACCTGCAATCGCCTTGCACCCCACGACCCCGCAGAACTTCTTTACAGGCCTGTGGCCGTACTGCCTACCCGAAACCGCCACAACGCGTGGCGGGTCGTATCTAGCTATAAATTTCGCGGCTAGCCTTATACGCTCGTCGGTCTTCTTGACGTCTAGGAGGTATAAGCCGTCGGGCCTGACACTATAAATGAACGGCTCCATGAACTTGCTTTTCATCCTCGTACCTATCCTGACGCCGGCGGCTAGGTACATCTCTAGGGGTATTAGTAGTTCTCCTTCCTCGATGTGGAGATCTTCGCTGGACATAAGACTCCCACAACCTCAAAGCCTTCTCCAATATAAAGGCTACCGTCTGTTAAGGCGCGAACTCTTCCTCCTCAACCTCGCCTACTCTAGTGTACAGCAATATCTTGTCGATGATCTCCGTGTGCGATAGAAACATTCTACGGCAACAATACCTTTTTACACCAAGATCGTCTAAAACCTTACCCGGATCCTCCCCGTTACTCACCCTCCTAGCGTACTCATACCACTTATCCCCTATAAGGCTACCACAGGTGAAACATCTTACGGGTATAATCATCGCAGCATACACCCCCGGTTCCAAATATAAGGGTTCCGGGCCCGGCTACCTGTAGCTCTTCTGCCTCTTAGCTCTAGCGCTCCTCCCCCTAGGCTTTTTCGGCTCCGTCTGGCGTGGATCCTCAACCAAGAGGTGCCTGTCATACTCCTCATAGAGCGCCTTTAACTGCTCGTTTCCACTCCACTCCACGAGCCCCCTGGCTATCGCCGTCCTGATGGCGGAGGCCTGACCCATAATGCCGCCGCCATGGCTTTCAACTATTATGTCAACCTGCCTAGCCACATCGCCGGCCAGCATTATGGGCTCCTCTATTTTCATCCGGACAAGTTCCGGCTCCAATATCTCTAGCGGAACGCCGTTTATTAACACCCGTCCCCTACCGTCCTTTACAAGCGCCCTAGCCCTAGCGGTCTTCCTCCTAGCCGACGTGACCACTATCTTCAAGCCTTCACACCTCTATCTTTCTCTGAGCTATCTCCTCATAAATTTGGCCCAACGTCACGTAGGGGCAAAACTCGTTCTTGAACAAGGCTTCTTCTATTCTTATAGCCTCCCTGCCCCTATACTCTGGAGGCACCCCCACATACACCTTTAGCCTCTTTAAAGCGCTGCGTCCACGGGGCTTCTTGTGGGGAAGCATGCCCCTAACCATCCTCTTAAAGATCCTGTCGGGCGTCCTGGGATATTTGGGCCCCCTCTTCTCAGGGTTATAATACGTCCTCCACTCGGTTATCCTCTTTAGAAACTTCTCGAGAACCCTCTTCTTCTTCCCGGTTATAATTATGTCCTGCGCATTCACTACTACAACCTCGTCTCCCTCTAGAAGCCTCTTCGCAACAATGCTGGCCAACCTGCCTGCGACATGGCCGCTGCCGTCAATCACAACTAGTTCTCCCATGTCCCTCACCCTATGATTTTCACACCCTTACCTTCGGGGTTTCTCTCAAGTAGGTCTTCTATCGAAATAGCCTCGCCTATTTTTTTAATCTCCTTCACTGCCCGACGGCTAAAGCGCCAAGCAGCAACCGTGACTGAGTGGTCCAGAACACCGCTGCCCAGCACCTTCCCTGGCACCACGACTATATCGCCCTCCTCTGTGTAACGGTTTATAGTGCTAAGATTAACTTCTATCCTCTGTCTCCTAGGCTTCCAAAGCTTCTCGGCAACAGCCTTCCATATAGGCGCCTTATACTCACGACTATATTTACGGAGCTTGTGCACCAGTCGCCGCAGGTGTATGTTTGTGGGCCCAGTCCTCTTCATATATCACAACCCCACACATCCACTAGACACATCTAAATTTAGCTTTCGGGCTTCCCGCCGTCGCCTATAGCGGCCTCTACGGCTTTTAGGAACCCGGACGCCCTCTCCTCTAATATGTCCGCCGCCGTGAGCAGTATCTTCCAGGCGGGAAGCGGCCCTACGCTTTCGATAAAGAAAGTCGCACTGCTGTCATCCCATCCAACAGAGACTATGTCGGGATACTTGTCCTGGCACTCACGACACGTGTTGCATGCATCCAGGTTGTCTACGATGAGGCGGCCATCTACGACTTTAAACACCTTGCGTGGGCACAGAGAGGCGAGGGCCTCTGCCTCCTCTGTAGTGGGCTCTCTAAGAATGTTTATTCTCGCCTTAAACTTGTACGCCACCGCTGCTGTAGGCTGCCACTTCGCGTGATCCCTGCCTACCCCCATCCTGGCAATAGCTGTAAGCCGAAGCCTCTGCCCCCTAGCCAGCTTCACAAGAGGAATCTTCTTCGAGACTACCTCAACGTTTATTCTACGCGGAGCCTCTACGGCTCCCTCAAAGCCCTCAAACCGCAGATGGCCGCTATAAACCGTTTTTACCCTCTCCACGGCCTCCTCGTCTAATACAAAAACCGCGGCACAGTCCTCCCCACTCTTATAGCAGTCGAGTAAAACCTCGTAGTCGCTTGGATCAACCTTTAAGGGGACCAGTGCCAGCCTGTGGGCGAGTACTTCGTCCCACATCACGCTGTCATTCTCGTATATCACGACTTCATCGATTGCCAGTATGGGTACTTCTGAAATAGACGCCCTTCTCAGGCTATTCAGAAAAGCCGGCCTAGTGTTTTCAACCTCAATTACCAACTTGTCATACGTGTTTTCAACGACCTTAACCCGGAGAGACGAGGAGGGCTTCAAAGACGGTTCACCGGATAGGCTTCTGCTTCCTACCTCTAAGTATCTCCTTCAGGGACACGCCGTTTACCTTCACTACACGCCAGCGAACACCAGGCAGGTCTCCGTACGCCCTGCCCTCCGGGCCGCCTATGCCCTCTATTACAACTTCGTCGTGCTCGTTGACGAAAAGCAGCGCACCGTCTCCAGGAAGAAACGCCGTGACTATTTTCCCGTTCTTTATTAATTGTACACGCACGCACTTCCTCACCGCGCTATTCGGCTGCCTGCTCTCGATACCCACCTTCTCCAGCACTATACCTCTCGCCATGGGCGCGCCTTCCAGAGGGTCTACCTTCTTCTTAAGTTGTAGCATGCGCCTCTTGTAGTATATGTCGCTCCAGCGGAACTTCTTCCTCTTCTCGCGTAGCTTCCGCGCCGCGAACATCCCCATAGGGGACTTGCTGCCAGGCATAATAGGACCCGACTCCTCATCAATTAGCGGTTATAAAAAACTTGTGCGGCCTCTATGCAGGGATGAGCTTAACGTCGCTGACGCCAAAGTACCTGCGAGCCACCAGCTTTGCCCTTTTGATGTTTTTTCCTCCCCTCCCAATCGCCATGCCCATGTGGTTCTCTGGAACCCTTACGTAAACAGTCTTCCGGTCACCCTCTCCCTTAACCTTCACATCGACGACCTCGGCCGGGTAAAGGCTGTTCCTCATCGCCTCCTCTATACTCTTCCCGTACTCTATTATCTCAACGTCCTTTCTAAAAACCCTCTTGAGCAACTGTATCTTCGACCCGTTTTTTCCTACGGCAAAGGGGGCTAGCCCCTTCCCGACCACAAATATTATTCTGTCCGACTCGTCGTCGACTATACAGTCCTTCGCCGGCACCCTAGTCAGCTTCTCGAAAAGGGCCATAAGCTGTAGCTCGTAATCCGTGAGTTTTACTCCTTCGATTCCACTCATCCTTACCCCTTCTTTTTCGCAAGTTCTAATATCATGCTCTCTCCAGGATCTATTACAGCCATCGCCGAAACGAAGAAGGGCTTGTTACAGGTGGCGCCCAGATCCCTACTTGTACCATCAAACACGTATACAGGAACCCTGGCCAGCCTAGCGTAGTACTCGAGCTCCTCGCGGAGATCTGAGGGGGCGTTACGGGCTATTATTATCATCTTAGCCTTGCCATTTACTAGGACCCGACGAGTCCTGTTAAACCCGAGAACCACTTTTCCCGTCTTTAAAGCCGTCTGTATCTCACGAACCGGGTTCACGCTCATTCTTCTCCACCCTTATTGGCTACGGCTACTGGAAACTCGTACCGCATCTTAAGCTTTACCGCCCCCGTTCCAATAGGGACAGGCTTGTTTCCGACAATAATATTCTCTATCACACCCCTCAGCGGGTCCTCCTCGCCCCTCATAGCAGCCTCTACAAGATTCTTTACAGTGACCTCAAAACTGGCCCTGGCAAGGACGCTACTCTTCTCGCCGGCTACGCCGTGCCTGCCAACCTGCCTCACCTTACCCGTATAGGTCATGGTGTCCGCTACCATCATTATGTGCCTGTAATCCACGTCTAGCCCGTGCTCGTCCAGCACCTTCTTTATCTCCTCTATTATCGCGGCGCGCGCAGCCTCGATCCCTAAGACCTCATATACCTCTAGGATGTTGTTCGTAGTCGTCCTCTCGGGATCTATGCCCTCAAGGCTTAGCACCGCTTGCAGGTTAGACCCCTCGGTCATTATCATATACTCCACAATGTTACCTTCATCGTCCCTCACGGGCTTAACTATCGCGTGGCGTATACCCTTTATCCCCTTGATCCTGAGCTGCAGTATCCTATCGTGTAGCCTCCTTAGCTTCGGTATATCCTCTACGCCTAGGTATACGACCACAGTATTCTCCCCCTGAACCTCTACCCTACCACGCCTCCCCTTCACCCTGTTGAGCGCCTTCACAACGTCGTCGAGCGTAACCCCCCTATTCTCCATGACGTCCGGGTCGAGTTCCAGAACCACCGCGTATTCGTAGTAGTCGAGCATCACTGAGCGAGTCACGTTTTCCACGGTGGTCAGCTCTATTTCACTCGCTATCCTCAAGGCCGCCTTTTCATCCTTTGCGAGCTCGGGCTCAAGGTATATCTCCATTATAGGCGTGGAGGGCTCCCTTCTCACATCAACTATCTCTATCATCCTAGGCAGGCCCAGCGTCACGTTCAGCTCTCTGACGCCTGCGAAGTGGAAGGTTCTAAGGGTCATCTGTGTTGCGGGCTCGCCCAGGCTCTGTGCAGCCACCATGCCTACAGCCTCTCCCGGGGCCACGAGGCTGGCCTTATATCGCCTCACGGCTTCCTCTATAACCTCGACTGCTTCACTCTTTGTAAGGCCTGCCTCCAGTATCTTCTCGTATAGCTCTCTCCGCAGTCTTTCAGGCAGTACATCATAGTACTGCTCCACCAGGCTCCAAAGAACCTTTTCAGAGACCGGCCTGGCCATTACCTCTCACCCCTCAGCGCGAGCACTCTCTTTATAAGCTTGTCAACGTTGACTGCACGGCCATGGTCGCTCCTAGCGGGGTCAACGCCGTCCTCACCGTAACGTAGCTGTATCACGAACCCCTCGCTGGTGCGGACGCTGCCGTCGTAGGATACGTAGAAGTCCTGCATGGCGTTCTGGAGCCTCCTGTACATGTATCCGCTCTGCGCCGTCCTAACCGCGGTGTCCACGAGGCCCTCTCTACCGGAGATTGCGTGGAAGAAGAACTCGGTCGGCTTCAAACCCTTCCTGAAGCTACTATATACAAAGCCGCGGGCCTCCGGCATTAGATCGCCTACACTAAAGTGGGGTAGTGTTCTACCCGAATACCCCCTCTCAACACGCTTACCCCTAACCGACTGCTGCCCCACAACTGCCGCCATCTGTGTCAGGTTCAGCATGCTGCCTCTAGCGCCGGTCTTAGCCATTATCACTGCATGGTTCGTCATGCCGAGGTATTGGCTAGCTATCTCTCCGGCCCTGGTTCTAGCGTCCGCCAACACGTTCATTATAAGATCTTCCAGGGTTTCACGCCTCGTCTTACCCGGCGTAGCCTGGAGCCTCCCTTCCTCATAGTCCTTTATAAGCTCTTTTACCCTTTCTTCAGCCTCCCTGAGAACCTCCTCTATATCATGTATGGCCGCCTCTGGGATCTCAATGGTATCTATACCCATCGTCAACCCGTGCATGTCCAGGTAGGCAACAAACATCTTGAACATGGTATCCATGATCTCCCTGCCCATGTCGGAGCCATACTCCTTGACTATCTCGTGTAGAACCGTTTCAGGCTTCTCCGCGCCTATCGCCTGCTTGTCAAATACTCCTAGAAGCAGCCTCCCCCTCTTTATCAAAACGTAGCCGTCGTTGCCACACTCCTCCTCGTCGCAGCGGCCAACGGGCGGCGCCACGGCGGCGCGCCCAACGTAGTCGAGATCTTTCGGCAAGAAAACGCTCACTAGCTGTTTCCCGGTCCAATAGGGGCCCGGCTTTAGCACCGCAGGCTCTGGAAGCTCACCGTCATATTTAGCTTCGAATAGAAGCCTCATAGCCTGCCCCTTATCGAACACAGAGTCCTTTCTTGTAAGCAGATAAGCGCCGGTGATGTAGTCATGTATGCCTCCTATTATGGGGCCACCGTACCTCGGCGTCAGGATGTGCTCCTGGACGAGCATGAGCGTCCTGGCCTCAGCCCTGGCCTCCTCTCCCTGGGGCACGTGGAGGTTCATCTCGTCTCCGTCGAAGTCCGCGTTGTAGGGCACTGTCACGAGGAGATTTAGCCTAAAAGTCTTGTACGGCAGAACCTTCACTATATGCGCCATAATGGACATCCTGTGGAGAGAGGGCTGCCTGTTGAAGAGAACTATGTCTCCGTCTATCAGGTGGCGCTCGACTATGTATCCAGGCTTCAACGTCTCAACTATCTCCTCCCTGTTCTTCGCGAACCTAAGGTCTATTCTGCCGCCATCAGGCCTCACTATATAGTTTGCACCAGGCCACTTCTCCGGGCCATTTAGGACGAACTTCTTAAGCCTCTCGATGTTCCAATAAGTAACCTTCTCCGGCACGCTAAGTATCTTTGCGATCTCTATAGGCACGCCCACCTCGTTTATGCTGATATTGGGGTCGGGCGAGATGACGGTTCTCGCAGAAAAATCGACCCTCTTGCCGGCAAGGCTCCCCCTAAACCTGCCCTCCTTGCCCTTAAGCCTCTGAGCAAGCGTGCGCAGAGGCCTTCCTGAGCGATGCCTGGCAGGCGGTATACCGGGTAGTTCGTTGTCAAAATACGTTGCAACATGGTATTGTAGAAGGTTCCACAAGTCGTCTATTATCAGGTTCGGCGCCCCACTCTCCAAGTTTTCCCTCAGCCTCTGATTAACCCTAACAATATCCACTAGTTTGTGGGTAAGGTCGTCCTCGCTTCTGTCACCAGACTCGAGCGTTATACTAGGCCTCACCGACGGCGGCACCACTAAGAGTACGCGAAGAACCATCCACTCAGGTCTTGCCTCCTTGGGGTTTAACCCTAGAAGCTCTAAGTCTTCGTCGGGGATTCTCTCAAGCCTCTCCCTTATCTCTTCCGGCGTAAGCCGGTGGACGCCGTCATCCCTTTGCTCATAAAAAGTGTACGGCTTGTCAAACTTTATCTTGTACTGCTGGGCTCCACAATGGGGACAGGTGGTAACCTTGGAGGCCTCCTTTATGAGCGTTTGAGCGTACTTATACTTCAGCATAACCCAGTGTTTTCCTAGCTTGTACATCTTCTCCCTAGCGGACTTTATCTTCTCCTCAGGCAACTTAAGGCGGCCACAAGTGTTACAGGTGGCCTTCAGTATATTGGCGATATAAGGCGCAAACTCGGGGTGTATAACAGGCCTCGCTAATTCTATATGACCAAAGTGGCCTGGACAGTTAATAGATGTGTTGCCGCATGTCGCGCACCGGACGCCCGGCTCGACGCTGCCAAGCCTCCTATCCATAACGCCGCCAGGCACGGGGAACCCTTCTTCATCGTAAAGCTCCGAAGTGGTGACCTCCATGACGGAGAGCTTCCTCATCATATCGGGCGATAATACCCCGAACTTTATCCCGCCAATAACCTTCATCTCGGACGGCTCGCTTGCCGACACAGCCCCCTCACCCCTCACTCTCCTCCTGAGGAACCTTATCCTTCAATTCCAGCCTTACGGAGAGCCCGAGTCCCATAAGCTCCTGGAGCAGAAGCTTGAAGGCGTACGAAACCTCCACTGGGTGCAGCTTACCCTTCTCACCGCATATGGGGCACACCGGGATATTCTTGCGTGCATCAAACCATCCCATGAACCCGCATTTCTCGCAAACCCATATAGTAGTCTTATCGGAGCTCTCAACAAGCCTCTCCTTCAACAGTAGGGCGGCTCCATGCCCCACCAGGCAGTCCTTCTCCATTTCTCCGAACCTTAGCCCGCCTTCGCGCGCCCTGCCCTCGGTGGGCTGCCTCGTAAGTATCTGAACCCTGCCGCGGGCGCGCGCATGCATCTTGTCTGCAACTAGGTGGTGCAGCTTCTGGTAATAGACTATCCCGATGAATATTTCTGCCTCCATCCTCTCGCCAGTTATCCCATTGTAGAGAACTTCTTTGCCGTCGCTGCGGAAGCCGTAGCTCTTCAAGAGCTCCCTAATGTACTCCTCCGGCGTTCCCTCGAAAGCAGTAGCGTCTATCCTCTTACCCGAAAGGGCCGCAGCCTTGCCGGCTATAGACTCCAACAACTGGCCCACGGTCATCCTAGACGGGATAGCATGAGGATTGATTAGGAGGTCAGGCACTATCCCGTCCTCTGTGAACGGCATATCCTCCTGCGGCACCAGCATGCCAACTACTCCCTTCTGGCCGTGCCTCGAGGCAAACTTGTCTCCAAGCTCCGTAATCCGCTGATCCCTAACCCTAACCTTTACTAGTTTCACGCCGTCAGGGCTCTCCGTGAGAATAGCTCTGTCAACTATTCCCCTCTCCCCGTGGCGCAGCGTTATAGACGTGTCCTTGCGCTTAGTTATAAGCCGCTGCTCGTAGAAGGCCGAGTAAAACCTTGGTGGACTGGTGCGGCCAATAACCACCTGGCCTCCTTTGAGTTCGGATTCCAGCTGGGCTATTCCGTCCTCCTCGTCGAGGGCCTCATATGCTTCCTTAGACTTGGCGTCTAGGAGCTCCTCGCCTTCCACTAGCGGCTTCTCGAAACGATCCTCGAGGCCGCCGGAGTAGCGGCGCTCTTCTGCCTCATATGTTCTTAGGAAGGTCGACCTAGTCATGCCGCGCTCGACGGCCGCCTTATTGATAATCACCGCATCCTGAATATTGTATCCGCCGCCCGTCAATACGGCGACTACCATGTTCGTCCCAAACGGCATCTCGTCCAAGGGGAGAAAATCGAAGGCCTTCGTCTTCACAAGCGGCTTCTGGGGGTAGTGCAGTACATGCATCCTGGGATCCATGCGTAGCTTGTAATTGTGCGCCGGCACGCCCAGCGCCTGTTTAGCCATTGCGGCCTCGTAGGTGTTTCTAGGCGACTGGTTATACTCTATATATGGTATTATTAACGCGGAGATGCCAAGTATCGCAGCCGGGGTTATCTCGGCGTGAGTGTGTTCCGGCCCCACCTCCCACGGCGACGGCGCTATAAGCGCGTTTTCTTCCTCCTCAGCATCTAGGTACTCCACGATACCATACTCTATTAGGTCGCTCCACCTCCACTCACCCTTCTCCAACAGCTCTATGTGCTCGGGTTTAAGCTTCAAGGACCCGTTCTCAACAACTAGAAGAGGCCTCCGGAGCCTGCCCGCGTCACAGTTTACATAGACCTCGTCTATCTCGCCGAACTTATAGTGTGCAACGTTTATCTCGTGGCTTATCCTACTCTGCCGCCGAAGCCTCCGAATGGTCTGTGCCAGCTCCTCGCCGTCCTCCACGTATCCTATAAACCTTCCGTTGAGAAACACTTTAGACCCTGTAACCCCGCTCTCATGTGCTATCTCTATGGGTATTACACCGAGCCTGTTTATGAGGAGATCCTCTACCTCCTTCTCGGGTACACCGTTAGACAGGGTTGCCAGCAAGGCAAGATTCTTTACAAGGCCACAGTTCTGGCCCTCAGGTGACTCTACAGGGCATAGCCGGCCCCACTGAGTGGGGTGCAGCTCCCTAGCCTCAAAGTGGGGCTGTGTCCTCGAGAGGGGGGAAACAACTCTCCGGAGATGCGAGACGGTGGCCAGATAGTTCGTCCTATCCAGTATCTGGCTAACTCCCGTACGGCCGCCAACCCAGTTCCCAGTAGCCAAAGCGTGCCTAAGCCTGTCCGAAATTATGTCGGGCCTCACTATGGTAACCAGGTTTATGTCCCTTGTACGCCCCAGGTGCCGCTCTAGAGAATACGTCATCTCCCTGACAAGCTGTCTAAACGCCTGGCGGAACACCATCGCTATAAGCTCTCCCGCATGCCTCAGCCTCTTATTCGCGTAGTGATCCTTATCGTCGGGGCCTCGGAGCCCTAGTTTAAGTTCAAGCAGCCTCTCAATCATCTGGCCAACGAAGTATGCCTTAGCCCTCCTAGCCTCCGGCGTCCTCCCTATATGCGGGAGAAAGTTTTCGTCGAGAACCTGTTGAGCCCTAGCAATCCTCACCGCTCTTGGCTGCCCGGCCGAGACCCTGGAGCCTATATAGTCGAGCGCTTCTTCCGGTGTAGACGCTATCTTTGACTGCTCTATTAGGCTGGGCAAGAACTCGTACTGTATCCTCTCGTTATTACTCACAGCAAGCATGATTTCCCTGTCAGTCTTTAGGCCAAGTGCCCTCATCACGACGACAACCGGTATCTTTACCGGAACCGCCGGGAAGTTAATGTAGAAGAGGCCATCCTTAGTCCTCTCCACGGTGACGGGGATCCTATAGCCGCCAGCTGTCGAGAAGACCTTCGCGGTATGCGTCACCGCAGACCCTGAGCCGCCATAATCGACTAGAACCCTGTTCACAGATAGATCTTCCTGCATCACGATTACACGTTCAGAACCGTTTACGATGAAATAGCCTCCGGGGTCGTTGGGGTCTTCCCCCAGTTTTACAAGATCCTCGGGGCTCTTAGCCTGAGAGAGGATGCATCGTTCGCTCCTAACCATTATGGGTAGCATTCCTATGTAGACCCTGCTACTCCTCCTCTCCTCCCCCTCCACGTAAAGCGTCATGTTAAGGTAGATTGGCGCGGCATAGGTTATGTTACGGAGCCTAGCCATCATTGGTGTAATCTTCGTCTCAGAGCCGTCCGCCTCCTTGAAAACCGGTGTACCGACCTCTACCTTGCCGAAACGAACCTCGACGTCGGCGGCCTCTATCTTTACACTGCCGAACTCGTCGACTATTTCTTGCAGGCCCTTCTCCAAGAAGTTATTGAAGGAATCAAGGTGCTGCCTGACTATACCCAACTCGTCGACATAGGCTTTTACCAGCTTCCAGGAGAAATCCCTGGGTAGGGTGGAGGCCCCCACGCCTTTCACCCTGAAATCACGAGCCTATAGGAGACCGACCGGCCCGCAGTCGGGCTCTCCCTTATAATCATGACTACGTCTCCCGGCTGCGCGCCTAGGGCTTCCGCCACGGGGTCTGTCGAGAACATCCAGGGAAGCTCAGTCTTTTTCACACCCATCCTGGACAGAACGCGTTTAGCATCCTCCCTGGATAGAACCACATGGCGAGGCACTAACCTATGTTTCAAAACATTTATTTTCCGCGTCAACAAACCACCCTAACCAGTATAGCGGCTATGAACCACACAAACACCTGGATAAAAATCTTACCCAGCCTTAGACTCCCCCAGCTATCCCTCATACATGCGGATAAACGCTTCTACAGGCAGCCATATTCCCCGCTTTTCCTTCACTGATATAAAGAAGAGGTTCTCCCCCTCCACGTACTCCTCGTCCAGAAAGCGTGCCACCTTCTCAGCCAGGCGGCGGGCATCCCATTCATCAACTAAGTCCAGTTTATTGAATACGACTACTATTGGTTTCGTCTCGCCAAGTCCAGCAATGTTCTCCTTAGCCTCCCTGTAGAGAAAAATGCTTAGCTCAAGAGAATCCTCTCTAGACGGGTCAAAAAACAATATCACACCGTCTATCTTCGGATAAACTATTGCTTGACGGGCCGCGTAGAGGTGCCTCTGCCCGGCAGCGCCCCACAACTCAACCCTGTATACATGTGGATGACCCTCTTCGATCCTCCTCACAGCCTCTTCGTCACGCACTTTCAATATTCTACCCGTATCTCGTACAGCATATAGCACGCCGTAATCATAAGCCAGAGTGCTGTTATAGACGCCTATCCTATCTACATAGCGCTTAGTCGCTATCGTGTCGAAGACCTCGGATAGAGCCTTAATAAAACTAGTCTTCCCGGAGGCGTACGCACCAATAACCCCTATCCTAACCTTCTTTGTAAGCCAGGCTAATTTGTAACGTTTATCTCCGGCTATCATCTTCTTGCCTCCGCCTCTTTAAAGTCGATATATCCATCCTCGTACATCTCCATTAACACGTCCATAACGTCTTGGAGCTTGAAATCAGGATACAGGTCGCGGATCTTATCGTAGATCTCTCTCACCGTGTAAAGCCCGATGTAAGTTGCTATCAAGGCGCCGGCTTCACCCCACTTGGCGGAAATCACGTCTAGTTTCTCCTCCATAAACTCTCGAGCCTTTATCGGGCTAACCCATACAGGGACGTGCACATCGGGTATTATCACCTTAAGGCCCTTAGACATCTCTACTGCACCGGCTTCAACTTGAACTCACAGTAATCATCGCCCTTAGCTATACATTTTGTCTCCACGGCGGAATACGGCTTACCCAGCACGCGTGTAGCGCCACCCGCAAATATGCCCGCAAGCATATGGCATGCCGGCCTGCCTAGGCTTAACGTTTTGCCGTCGGGAAGTTTAGCGTAAGGACTGTTATATACCCTGACGGTATATTCCCCCTTCTCCCTATTTACTTCGACTATTCTTCCACTAGCTATACCTATGGTCAAATGCTTTATTATGAAAGGCGTCCATTCTACCAGTTCATCTAAGCTCATCCTCTCACGGCCCATAGCTTTGCCCGCCATACGGGCGACTTCAACGCCTACTTGGGTACCGTAAATGTAGAGCTGCTTGTCAAGACCCAGCTGCAGTAGATGAGCGTTGAGAAGCTGTATTTGGGGCATCAGGACCGGTATGAAAATGTTCTTAGACACATTGATCAACACGTCTGCTACTCTCTTTTTGATGGCGGACATGGTATCTCCTTTTTATATAGATAAAGATTATTCGAAAAAATGTTTCCCTTTACAAAAATTTTTATATTTAAATCAACTGCATTAGCCACATCACTAAGATAAACAATAGCGGGTAAAACACCTTCAGATCCATGAAGCTCTTCATCATCGTTATGCCGTCCTCTAACGCCCTTCTCCCCTCAAGTGTAAGCTTCGCCACACGCACCCAGCACACTGAAGACACAAGTGACGGTATTAAAGGAAAATATCCCAGAAATGCCAGGACAAGCTGCACCGCAAGCGCGAGCCAGGCAACGAAGAGGGAAATTACCATTGTACCCCACGGGTTCACACTAGCCGGCGTAATGTTTCCCGCTTTACGATCTCCCTCTATGTCTCTGAAATCCTTCACAGCCCCCATGTAGAGATAAGTGAGGAAGGTTATGACTACTATACCCCACCCTGTGATATCAATGTCCTTGAATATCTCATAGAGTGAATACGAAAGGGCTGCAAAGCCGACGCCAATAGCTCCCGGTCCAGCCCACCATCTAGCTTTTAACCTAACGTTGGTGTACCTTCTATCGCTATAAAGGAAGCTTAGTACCATGTATATAAGGTAGCCGATAAGCGCCCAAGGCCTATTTATGCGCAGAGTAAAGTACAATGCCAAGAGTAGGCCTAAGGTGTAGAAGGTAAAGCTTGCTTTGAGTGCTATGCTGGGTGGAAGCCTTCCCGCAACTTGAAGTGTCGTAGGCTTTGAAACCGCGTCCTCCTCTATATCGTTAAGGTTGTTCCATATGTTGCTCCCGGACTCCATTAACGCGTAGGAGAGGAAGCCAAGTGCTATGAACCAGGCCTGGAGTGAAACTATGTCGGGCACATAGCCTAATGCCAGGACAGCCGCGAGTATTGGATTAAGTATTGATAAAACGAAGAATGGTCGTGTTTCATAGAATATGCTTGAGAACAACATGTCGACGTCCGTGTATCCTTTACGCGTCGTCTTTATTTCCTTATTTGATATAGCCATATCGATAAAATTTTTCAAAATAATCACATTTATATTTTACTAACTATCTTAAAAAATACATTTATTTAATTTATCTGATAATTTTGAAAATGATTCTAACACTATTTAAAAAAAGAGGCTGGTTTTATATAATATTCTATATAACTATCCAAGTATATTCATCACTTTACACAAGAAGTTGAGCCAAGAAAACACGTGGCGGGCCGGCCGGGATTCGAACCCGGGACCTATGGGTTAAAAGCCTCGACCACCCAGCCAGAGCTAGTATGGCCATCGCTCTATCCAGGCTGAGCTACCGGCCCGTCACACCTATAACCTCCAACACTAAAATGAAATACTTTTCGAGCCCAGCCCGGGAGAAGCTTTAATATCCGCGCCTCCACGGCCACGAGGAAAGCAGCTCTTCTATGCGCCTCTCAGCCTCATCTACACCCACCCTGACCTGCTCCCTTGTGTCGCGCAGTCTAAGTGTAACAGTACCGTCCTGGAGGGTTTGGCCGTCAACGGTGAGGCATATCGGAACCCCTATTTCATCCGCTTTCGCATATCTTTTACCTATGCTTCCCCGGTCGTCATAATATGCCCTGTACCTGTTCTTTAAGGCATGGTATATTTCACGGGCCTTAACGTCTATTCCCTCCTTATTCACTAGTGGAAAAACGGCTAGCTTGTAGGGAGCCACTCTTGGACTAATCTTGAGCGTAATCCTCTTCTTATGTTTAGTATAGCCCTCAGTAAGCAGCGCCATCAATATACGCTCAACGCCAAAAGAGGGCTCGATGACGTAGGGTACTACTTTCTCGCCGTCATCGACTATGTGCAGCTCTTCCCCACTATACTCCATGTGCCTACGAAGATCATAATCTGTCCTATTCGATATACCCTCTATCTCCTTCCAGCCCATGAAGGGAAAGAGGTATTCGACGTCAAACGTCTGAGCCGCATAGTGGGCGAGCTCAGTTTTCACGTGCTCCCTTACACGAAGATGCTCCTTCCTTAGCCCTAGCCGCTCAAGCCACTTAAGGGATTCGGCTATCCAATAAGCGTGCCATTTATTGCCTATGACGCCCGTCTCTACAAGCTCTCCCACTCGAGCGGGCCTTGCCTCATCTACGCCTTCTTCCTGCTCCTCGGCTGTCAGTATATATAGCTCAAAGTCCTCTATGGAGGAAAAGTATGGGCATTCATCCATCTTTTTAGGATTCACAAAGTACTCTATCTCCATTTGCTCGAATTCCCTAAGCCGGAAGAGAAAGTTTCTGGGAGAAATCTCGTTTCGGAAGGCTTTGCCGTACTGTGCTATGCCGAAGGGGAGTGTGGCCCCCATGGTGAATACGACGTTTTTGAAGTTTGTGAAGATGAGCTGCGCCGTTTCAGGCCTCAGGTACGCTATGCTGGATTTCGTGTGTTTAGGGCCGACGTGCGTTGAGAACATGAGGTTGAAGGGCTGGGGGTCGCCGAGCTCGCCGCCGCACTTGGGGCACCTGATGTTGTTTTCCCTTATCAGCCGGGAGAGCTCTTCTGGGGTCAGGTCGACGACTTTTATCCCGGCGTCCTCGAGTAGGTGGTCTGCCCTGTACTCTTCACCGCACCTAGTGCACCTGACGATGTAGTCTATGAAGGACTCGACGTGCCCGCTGGCCTCCCAGGTCTTAGGATGCGTTATGACCGCACCGTAGATCCCGTATATGTCGCCTCTGGTCTCTACGAAGTAGTTCCACCAGTCGTTTATAAGATCCCGTCTCATCTCAGCGCCGAGCGGTCCATAGTCGTAGAACCCTCTGAACCCGCCGTAGATCTTCCCTGACGGGTAGAAGAAGCCCCGCCTTAAGCAGAGATTAACAATGTCGTCCAGTGTGACAGTTTTCTCCATCTATACGCACCCATGGTAGAGGAGGGGAAACCTTTATTGGTGTTATGGCTCTGCAACGTAATTTTCTATACGTAATGCAATTATTCAGCCGGAAAAATACCGTGAAAATAAAAATGGCGCCCCGGCCGGGATTTGAACCCGGGATCTGCGGCTCGACAGGCCGCCTTCAGGGCTACCAGCTATCCTGGGCCGGACTAGACGACCGGGGCTCGGTATTTTTTCTATATCCCTAGCTTTTATACCTTATCCCATTACAGTTAGAGCTGCGCCGCCAGTGCTATTAGCGCCTCCCTCCTGTTAGGCGCGGTGACGAAGACAATCTTCATCTCAGTCTCGGGTTTTTTCAACAGGTTTACTATTTGCCTGTCAAGGCCTCTTGCGGACTTGGTGGCTCTGATCCCCAGCGTGCGTTCATCGAGGTAGCTGCTTCTCCTAATCACGATTGAGGTAGAGCTTGTCGGTATGTGGCCCGGTGAACCTTCCGCGAAGAAGACGTCTATAAGCCCCCCTACAAGTATCGCTGCTGCTAAGCTGTAGCCTTTGGCTAGTTCGCTTAAGAGCTCCGGCGAGAGATCGGCTGCAGCCTTGTCTGCAGCGACGCCTATGACGCAATCCCCTCTCGGCGTTAACGTGTCCTCCTTAGTTATCTCCATTGTAGTGGGGTGGCGTGCACGAACATTGGGATGCCCCCGCGCATTAACTATATCTGCCGCCAACTCCTGCACCCCTAAGTGGGACAAATATCACAGGGCCCCTTCTCTCGCCGATGATAATACCTTTATTTAGACGGTATACGACGAGTTCCTGCACATAGCCAGTGCCTACAGGAGCTACCACTACACCCCCATCCTCGACGACTTCTAGAACGTTATGCGGCTCGCTGGGGCACGCGGCTGTGATAAAAGCCTTGTCGAACCCTCTCCTTAGGGGGAGGGTTACACTGCCGTCAGCTACTATAGGGTTCACCTTGCCATAGTAGCCGCTGCGTCTAAGATTTTCTACCGCAAACCTAGCAAGGCTTTCCTCTATCTCCACCGTTACAACCGTCCCATCACCCAGATCGCCGGGAGCAACAACCTCGGCACAGAGCGCTGCGTGGTACCCGCTCCCAGTACCGATCTCGAGTATTTTTTCGCCCTCAAGCGGAGATAGCAGTTCACACATGAGTGCGCACATGTGGGGTGCCGAGATGGTCTGCCCCTTAAGCGTTGGTAGAGGCGTGTCAACATAGGCTAGGTGCCTTAGCCTAGCTGGGACGAACTCTTCGCGGGGCACTCTCATGAAAGCTCTGCGAACCGCGGGTGACCGTATATAGCCCTCGGCGGCCAGCTTCTCCACTAGTTTACGACGTAGTTCGCTGTACATTGTGGAGTTAGAACCCGAACCAGCTTTCAAGAGAGGTCTGTTTAAAGTAGGTATTGTAAGCCTTTTCGAGCCTCTCTAACGCGTTGTTCACCCTCTCGGGGGAGAAGTTGTGCTCATCTACGAGCAGTTTGAACACCTTCTCCCGGTCGGGCGGCCTCCACTCCAACTTGTAGTTATCCGTGACCTGGGGATGCATGAATATCTCAAATATTTTATCCGGTGGAACGTCGTTCTCCCATTTTACAAGTTCGAAAACCCTTAACGGTTCATCAACCTCCTTTACTAGACGGAGAGCCCTCTTAATGCCCACTCCATGCACTCCTTCCGGCGCATAATCCGTGCCAAGGAGTATGCCTATTACAACTAGCTGTTCCCGCGTCAGCCCATAATGTTTTAAGAGCCTGTTGAGCTCTATGAGCTCCGGCTTCACCTCGATGTACACGTTCTTCCTAGGGAGTTTTCTTCTGCCGGTGATGGCCAAGTTGCGTACGAGGCGGGGTGCGCCGAAGAGAAGAGAATCATAGTCCTGGCTACCGGAAGCCCATACACTTCCCCTACTTGCCATGTATGCTGCTTGCGCCTCGCCTTCTGAAGGTGCCTGAACCCACGGTACCCCCATGTATTCTAGTAGTTTTTTAGAGTCCTCAACCATATCGCTCGTTAATCTCCCGGTTTGTTGAGCATACACCCTCGCCTCCTCTAAGTCTCCACGCTCCAAAGCCGCCCTATACTTCTTCTCTGCCTCGGCTCTTACACGCATCCTCTTCGCCACTTCGCGCGCCTTGAGCTCCGGCGGCTTACCGTCGAACACGTATGCGGGCTTAATCCCGTGCTCGAGAAAGTTTATTGTCCTGTAGAAAAGCCCGTTAAGGTGGCTAGTAACCCTCCCATATGCGTCCATTAGAGGCGTGCCGTCGCGCTGACGTATCGTCGCTAAGAATTGGTACAGCATGTTGTAGGCGTCGAGGGCTAACGCCTTGCGTGACAGGTCTGAAAGCTCCAACTCTACCTTTACTGGGGCGACAAGCTCCCTAAGGTCTACGCCCAAGGTTCACCCCTCTATTAGAATTACTGGCACGAGGGATGAAAAAAGCTAGCCCCGTCCACGCTAATAGTCGTCCTTTACAAGGTAAACCATCCAGGTATTCTTCTTTATGTGCTCGACGCGTATGAAGCCTCTAACCTCCAGTGTCATAAGAGCCTTGACGAACTCTGTCTTCGAAATGTCCTTGCCCATATATTCTAGGTGCTTCTTCACGTACTCGAAAAGTTCCTTATCCCGCGCCGACCCGCCACGCCTCTTAAGCTCCGTTAAGAGATATAAAAGAGCGGTATTCATCGCCTCTCACACATAGAAGCCCGTGGTGGTAACGTGGTGCTTTACAAGCTTCTTGGACTTCTCATTCCACGCCTCGTAGAACCTCACCATTTCCGGTGTAAGACTCGGCCTCACCCTCTTTAAAGCCTCCTCAAAGTGCCTTGCATATACCTTGTCGATGTTTATGTCCTCTCTTATGGCCGCGAGGCCCGCCTCTCTGCAGAGAACCTCTATGTCTGCTCCTGTGTATCCTTCTGTTTTCTTCGCTATTTCCTTGAGGTCTACGTCCTCGGCTAGAGGCATGCGCCTCGTGTGCACCTTAAGTATCTCCAGCCTGGCCTCCTCGTCCGGCGGGGGAACATAGATCACACGGTCAAAACGCCCAGGCCTAAGAAGAGCAGGATCAATAATATCAGGCCTATTAGTAGCAGCAATAACAACAACACCCTCAAGCCGCTCAAGACCATCCATCTCGGTGAGCAGCTGGCTCACCACACGCTCGGTGACGCCTGAGTCGGTGGTGACAAGGCCTCTCATCGGCGCTATGCTGTCTATTTCATCTATGAACACAACGCTGGGAGCCACTTGTCTCGCTTTACGGAAAAGCTCCCTTATCGCGCGCTCGCTCTCACCGACCCATTTACTAAACACCTCCGGGCCCTTTATGCTTACGAAGTTGGCCTCGCTCTCAGTGGCTACGGCCTTGGCGAGGAGAGTCTTACCAGTACCAGGAGGACCATAGAGGAGAATACCCTTAGGCGGATCCACTCCTATCCTCTGGTAAGCCTCAGGGTACTTTAGTGGCCATTCGACCGCCTCGCGGAGCTGCTGCTTAACATCGTGCAGCCCGCCTATATCGTCCCAGCGAACAGCTGGAACCTCGACCTCGATCTCCCTCAACGCGCTAGGAGTTATCTCGCGGTAGGCGTTCATGAAGTCGTCCATAGTAACCTTCAGGTTTTCCAGAACCTCGACAGGTATCTCATCACGCTCCAAGTCTATCTGAGGCAAGATGCGGCGCAGCGCCTTCATTGCTGCCTCTCTGCAGAGCGCGGCGAGGTCGGCGCCCACGTATCCATGGGTAATTTCGGCCAGTTTTTCGAGGTCTACGTCCTCGGCTAGGGGCATGTTCCTTGTGTGCACCTTTAGTATTTCTAGCCTCCCCCGCTTGTCCGGCACACCTATCTCTATCTCCCTGTCGAAGCGTCCCGGGCGGCGCAGAGCCGGGTCAATAGCGTTAGGCCTATTAGTTGCACCGATAACTATCACGTCGCCTCTAGTCTCCAGGCCGTCCATTAGTGCTAGTAGCTGTGCGACCACGCGCTTCTCAACCTCTCCGGTAACTTCCTCGCGGCGGGGCGCTAT
Organism: Thermofilaceae archaeon; assembly: GCA_026986905.1. Classification (GTDB taxonomy): domain Archaea; phylum Thermoproteota; class Thermoprotei; order Thermofilales; family Thermofilaceae; genus JALVKT01. Next base: position 28,430 of record JALSNQ010000002.1, on the reverse strand, counting down.
GGCGTCGATCTCGTCTATGAAGATTATAGCAGGAGCATGCTCCTTTGCCTCCTGGAAGATGTCTCTTAGCTTCTGCTCGCTCTCACCGTAGAACTTGCTCATAATCTCCGGGCCGTTTATCGGCAGGAAGTACGCGTCGGTCTCGTTGGCTACGGCCTTGGCGAGGAGAGTCTTACCAGTACCAGGAGGACCATAGAGGAGAATACCCTTAGGCGGATCTATGCCGAGCCTCTTGAAAAGCTCAGGGTGCTTAAGCGGGAGCTCGACTAGTTCCCTTATCTTCTGTTTAGCCTCCTCGAGATCACCCACATCGTCGTAAGTTATCCTCGGTATACGGCCCAGATCCAACGGGTGGTCGATTATCTTAACATGCGTCTTTTCGGTAATCAGGACGGGGCCTCTGGGCTTCGCGTTCACCACGGTAAAGTGAATCATCTGGCCTAGTACAGGCACCTGTATCACGTCTCCCTCCACTACAGGCCTGTCTAGGAGTCTTTTCTTAACATAAGCAACGAAGTTCTCATCGATGGATAACTGCATGTTCACAGGCGCAAGCCTAATAAGTGATGCGGGCTTCACCTCCGCCTTTCTAACCTTAACCTTCTCCCCTATGCTCACACCAGCGTTCTTCCTCGTCCACCCATCCATCCTTATAATACGTCTACCCCTATCCTCGGCATACCCCGGCCACGCTATGGCGACTGTTTTACGCTTACCCTCTATCTCCACGACGTCGCCGGCGCTTAGGCCGAGCTCCTCCATAACGTCCTCGTCTATCCTCACACGCCCCCTACCAACCTCATGCTGCCTAACCTCGTAGACCTTAAGCTCAACCTCTTCAACACCTTTATTCGTCACCACAACCTATCCCCTTAGAAGATGGCTGATACACATCACCACTCAAGGGGTTTAAAACTTAACGGGCACCGGGCCCTCCGTCGCTCAACGAAAGATTTAACCGACCTTCCCGTGTAGATAGACGGCGATCCACTTGAAGGTAGAGGAGAAAAACTTTGTACTTGTATCATACACCGCCTGGCTATTAAATGGTGAGGAAAAAGTCATCGATACGACCTCCGAGGAGACGGCTAGAGAAGCAGGCATCTATAGGGAAGGTAGCGTCTATGAGCCCGAGCTAGTAATAGTCGGTGAAAAGTTTCTCCTAGAACCGGTAGAGAAGTCCCTTATAGGCATGGAAGAGGGGGAGGAGAAAGAGATAGTACTGGAACCTAAGGATGCATTCGGTGAAAGGGACCCTAAAAAGATCAGGATACTCTCCGCAAGGGAGTTGACGCGGCGCAACATCATACCGCGTGTCGGCGAAGAGGTGGAAATAAATGGTCAGAGAGGCCGGGTGATACGCGTAGGCGCTGGACGTGTAGTGATCGACTTTAACCACCCCTACGCAGGGCGTAAGGTAAAGTTCAAGGTAAAAGTTGAAAAAATACTTCAAAATCCCGATGAAAAGGTGAAGGAACTCTTCCACCGCTGGTTCCGCGGCATCTCACGTGACGAAATAAAAGTTGAGGTAAAAGACGGCGAAGCCATACTCGAAGTACCGGCAAAAATACTCGGCTACGAAGGCGCCCATGTATTAATCCAGGGCTTTAAGAGAGACGTTGAAAAACACGTAGGAGACATTGACACGGTGAAAATCCTTATCAGCCTGAAGATCGAGAAGCCCCAGGAAACCGGGGAGAGCGCTTCCGAGAAGACTTCCGAGGAGGCCGTGAAGAGCGAGAAGACCGAGAGCGAGGCTCCTGGCGGCGAGGAGACCTCCTCGTCCGAGCAGCAGTAGTTACCGGGAACACCTTTATCCAAAGCTCCCTTTTTGGGGGATCCAATAATTCCGCCTCAACGACCGTTAACCCGCCCCTAAGCCTGCCTACGATCTTTTTCACGGTAGCCTTCTCTCCCTCCAGAATGTAGGGAGGATTACAGTCTACGCCGAACCTTTTAACCTCATCTGGGCAGCGAGGGGGTTTCCTGTAGGTGATCGTCATTCCTTCAATAGCCATATTGGACGGCACCACCAATCTTACGGGCAGCTCCTCGACCTCAACAACGTACATTTCTTCGCTAAGCAGGGGACACTTGTTGCGGTGGCTCCTAACCTTGACGACTCTGTAGCGGGCTCCAGGCCTGAGATTACCTATACATACGTTAAAAAATCTGCATCCAATACACTTCTCGGAGGCGTAAGGGGAGAATTCTACGCCCTCCTTGGCCATAGTCTCGGTCAGCATCGACACGGTCTTTCTACCCATATGGTGACCACCCATCCGGTTAATGTAAATGAAAGATATCTTTGACCCATAATTATATTATTTCTCGACACCCGTCATCTGTACATAGGCCACGCGGTATCCTAGGGAGACCGGTAGAAGCTCCAAAACCTTAAATTTGGAGAAATGCCTTTGCGAAAAGTGAAGCTTATGGTGGCAGAAGCCTTCTCCCAGGACGTACTAAAGAAGGCCTTCAAGGGTACAACTACCGTGGGAATGATAGGCAGAGACTTCGTAGTCCTTGCCACTGATCGGCGCGCGACGAGCGGATACTTCATCGCCAGCAAACGGGCGCGAAAAATAGCTGAAATAGACAGGCACGTCGCAGTAACTATTGCTGGAACCGTGGGCGACGCCCAGCAGCTCATTGATAGGCTACGCGCCGAGGCTGGTCTTTACCGGGCCGAGATGGATGCTCCTATACCTGTCAGAAGCCTCGCGACACTAGCCTCGCTTATACTATTCCAGAACAGGCCGATACTCGTAGTACAGATGCTAATAGGCGGCGTCGATCAAGAAGAAGGGGCCACGCTCTATAGTGTGGACTGGCTGGGCACGGTGACGAAGGAGAAATACGTTGCAACTGGTTCGGGCACCCCGTTTGCGATAGCGATAATAGAGGAGGAGTATAGGGAAGACCTCGAGGAGGATGATGCTATAAAGCTCGCCGTCCGCGCGGTAAGGGCTGCTATCCAGAGAGACCCGGGGAGCGGCGAGGGCGTAGACGTCGCAGTTGTGAGAAAAGACGGCATAAGGCTTATTAAAGGAGAAGAGGTCTCGGTTTAACAGAAGCCCTGAGTTTTTCCCAGGACTCCAGGTGATTTGGCTAATTAGTTCACATGTGGTGAGGATAGTTTGGAGACTCTAGCTAGAGCGGCGAAGGAGATTAGAGATGTGATATTCCAGCTAATACCCCCGCAGGCCGAGGTGACAAAGGTAGACTTTGAAGGGCCAAAAGTGGCCATCTATAGTAGAAAGCCCCATCTCTTTTTCGAAAACGACGGAGAACTCGTGAGAAAAGTCGCTAAAGCCATAAAAAAGCGTGTGATCGTCAGGGGGGATCCGGATGGCAGGATGAGCGAACAAGAGGCAAAGGCCTTCATCCAATCACTTATTCCTCCAGAGGCCGGGCTCAGCGATATATACTTCAACATTATAACGGGCGAAGTAGAGATAGAGGCGGAAGCCCCCGAAAAGATCCCCGACGTTATACTATACGAAATATTGGCTAAAACCCTGTGGCAGCCGAAACTTATACGGAAACCCCCGCTAAGCAGCCGCACGGTAAGTGAAATACGGGCGCTTTACCGTTCTCACGCGGAGGAGAGGCTGAAGTTTCTAAGAGAACTAGGGTACTGGATCTACAGGAAACCTCTTTTTCAGAACAAGTTCGTACGCATAGTCGCCCTGGGAAGTTTCCAGGAAGTAGGGCGTAGCGCGATACTCGTACAGACCCCAGACTCGAACATCCTCCTAGACGCTGGGATAAAGCCCTCGTCTAACGGGGACGAACTCCCCTACTTCGATCTACCAGAATTCGATATAAGTGATCTAGACGCGGTAGTGATAACCCATGCACACCTAGATCACTGTGGAATACTCCCATTTCTCTATAAATACGGTTATAAGGGCCCCGTGTTCATGACGGAGCCAACCCTTCATCTAGCCAAACTCCTCTACGAAGACTACCTTAAAATCGCCGAGCGTGAGGGTAAACAAGCCCCCTACAGTACACGCGACGTCGCTTCTACACTATTACACGCCTACACGCTGACTTACGGCGAAGTTACGGACATTTCGCCCGACACGAAACTCACCCTTTACCGCTCAGGCCACATAATAGGCTCCGCGCTTGTCCACCTACACATAGGGGAGGGTCTCCTGAACATTGTTTACACGGGCGACCTAAAATATGCAAACACAATGCTTCTAGAAAAAGCGCACACAAAGTTTCCTAGGGTCGAGGTTCTAATAATGGAGAGCACCTATGGCGGCAGGGGCGACAGGCTGCCTGATGAAAAGGAGGCACAGCTGGAGCTGGCGACGATAGTGAAGGAGACTATTGATAAGGAGGGGATAGTACTTATACCGGTACTCGCTATAGGGAGAGCGCAGGAGATCCTGCTTACCCTGACCAACTCTATTAGGAGGGGCCTGCTACCAGAGGTTCCCATATTCATTGAGGGGATGATAAACGAGGTCTCCGCAGTGCACACCGCGTTCCCGGAATATCTTTCATCAAATATTAGAAGCATGATATATGAAGGCCGTAACCCCTTCACAGCCGAAAATATCCATATAGTGCGCCGTGAGAACCGTGAAGACATCGTCAGTAATAGGCCGTCGATCATACTGGCTACCTCGGGCATGCTGACTGGTGGCCCCGTACTCGATTACTTGAGGCTTCTTGCAAGTGATAGTAGGAGTAGTTTGGTGTTCGTCAGCTACCAGGTGGAGGGCACATTGGGTAGGCGTATACTACAAGGCCTTAATCAATTAACATTTACGGATGAAAAGGGGAGAAAGATAATAAAAGAACTAAAAATGAAGGTCTACAGGGTTGAGGGATTCTCAGGGCACAGCGATAGGAAACAGCTTGAAAGATACCTCAGACACATATCCCCCACTCCGAGACAAGTCATACTAAACCACGGCGAGAGAAACAAGATTAGAGAATTCAGAGCGGACATTTACAAATATCTTAAACCGAGGTTTAACCTGGGCTTTGAAGTACTGACGCCGAACAACATGGACTCGTTAAGGCTACGGTAAATCTAGAACATCTTTGTGATTATCTCCCACAAATCGTCGCCAGCGTAATGGACGTTTTTCACAGCCTTACCTTTACCCGCCTCCTTGATTTCCTCCCCCGTCATTAGAGCCTCGCCGACAGCAAAGACCCTTCCTCTAGGATCCACAACGAGTACCTCCTTTCCCCTCTCCACTTCACCCTCAACCCTCGTTATCCCAGGCACCATTACATCAGCCCCATTTAGTACATGCGGCACCGCGCCTTCATCCACATGCACCTTCGGCAACCCCGGGTCAACGCCGAGCCTGTAGATGAGCAGTAGCGTAGGGTAGATCCTCTCCCCGTAGAAAAAGAACGCCGGCACACCTTTGAGGATTATAAGTCCGCCAAACTTTTGATGCCTAAGCCTGGCAACCTCGACGTCTCCTTCAAGTAGTCTCGCCGCGGCCTCGCTGACCTGCAAGGCTATGCGCGACGCAAGCTCCCGTCTCTCCTTTTTACTCACCTTATATCGGGACACCAGTAAGGACTTCCGGCCCTTCACGGCTCACACCTTCAACTATGTAATAGGAGATTACACCCTCCTTATCCACCACCGCCATCACGAGTTCCCTGCCGCTCTCAAGCGCCCTCCTAAAGAGATCCTCAAAGAGCGGAAAGCCCACACGTATTCCTTCACGGATAACTCTAACGAGGAATCTTTTTACTCCGCCGCGCTTCTTCCAGTCTAGCAATATCTCCTCGTCAGTAACCCCCGGCTTGGCTATTAGCGCGCGGTTCCTAAGGTCGGAGTACACGTTGAGTATGGTCCAGAACTCCGCGTTCTTCTTGGAGCCTATCTTCACTATGTCCCAGAACCCCACCTTATTTCCATTATCATCCTCTACTTCCAGAAAACCCCTATACAACAGGTACGCCGCCTCTACAAGTTCCAGCCGAAGCTTTTCACCGACCTTTACACCATAGCCCTTCTCGTAGAGAAACTCTATCTCCTCTGAATCCTCGACCACCACATGGTCTCCCGAAAGCCTGCCGTGGCTTAGAGGCACGTTTTTTCCCGTATTCTCGGCGGGTTCATTCTCCATATGAGACACGTGGAGAAAAAACGTTTCACGGTTAAAAGGGTGATGTATTAGAGGACGAGGTCGGTAAGGTATAACGCCGCCGGTATAGCAAGGTTATCCACGTCGGCTGGGCTAACCGCCTCCACCAATACGGCTACTATGCCTAGAATGACGAGCCGTATGATCTCGGCCATGGTGGGCAGTGATAGGAATACGAGGATATATAATAGCAGTGATCCTAGAAAACCGGCTACGAAGACAGATATTGACCCTTCAATGCTCTTCTCGCGGCCCAGGAGCCTATACTTGTGTTTACCCCACCTCTTACCTACATACGGCGCTATTCCGTCGCCCCAGCCCAGATATCCCATTATAGCTACCCCGATGAACTTCATGAACAGGAACACTCCGACAAACATCATCGATACGGTGAAGAAGAGGGGACCTCTTAGAAGCTCGTGGGGGTCTCCGGTTCTAGTCATAGTCTTTACAGCGGGGTCGTCCGGGCTGCCTTTAAGCCCCTTTAAAAGGAACATGAGGAACCACAGGAAGGCGACGGCTATGTTGAAAACGTAGCTCCACCCGTCGCTGGGATCCATGAGCGGCCATACCCAAATCCAGCTTCCAGCCGCTATGTGTATAATTTTCCTGGAGAGATCTGGTGGAAAGCCTTTTTCGACAAACTTGTTCATCAACGCGATTATCGTGTTTATGTAGATTAGTGGCAGCACTATGCCTATTGCCGCATTCCATAGCCATACTGGCTGAAAGAGAGCTCTCATACAGTTATACTCTGTCCCGATAAGAGGAAATAAGAATTACCTATTCTAGGCTGTTATCCTGGTAAAACGCTCCAACTCGCCCTCCAACGCTCTGAGGAGACTGTGCGGCCTGAGCCCATTTATTATCCACACCTCGCCTCCCCTACGCAGGAAGTCGCCGTGCAAAAGTATCTCCCAAAGCTTTCCCTTCATACTTCCACTTACATCAATGGCTGCTCCCCCTCCCACTTTCTCAAGTACCTTCCTCAGCTCGCTTATAGTCAAGTGTGGAATAGTCTTTTCGGGGTTTCCCCCTTCGTACACGCCGTCGCCGTCGACCAAGAAGATCGCCTTTGAAGCCCCTAGTCTCTCGGCAAGAATTAGCGTCAATTGGTCTGCTGAACATACACTCATGTATAGCTTATCGTCGACGTCCGCGGCCATATCACCTGACATCACGGGGACAAAGCCCCGCTCGTAGAAGCGCCTAAGTGGGGCGTCGTAGAACTCTTTCACTCTACCTCTTTCCTGCACAATACAGCTACTGGGGTAAAACATCACCACAGGTACTCCAGTTTCCTCAAAAACCCTTAACAGAGGCGCACGCACCAACTCGTTTACACGGTTCTGCGCTTCCGTTAGCCCCAGAAGTTTTTCGTCGCTGTCGATGCCTTTGTGTAAGCCGTACTTTCCAACAATCATGTGGCCCACAGTACCTACGCCATGGGTCAACACTACTCTATACCCCCTCTCCAGTAGCTCCTTGACGTCGCCGGCGATGTTCCTTAAAACCTCCTCTCTGAGACGGGTGCTCGCCGCCTTCTTATCCATAAGGACAGATCCGCCTATCTTGACAGCTATCGTCTCCTTCACAGAAGATAAGATTAGCAAGAATACTGATAATCTTTATTTGTCCTCTTTAACCGTTCTGCGCTTCCACGTCGACCCCCCGCAATAACAATCTTCTCCCCGGCTCTATACCGGCATACGCTACATCAGGCTCTCTGAGCAGTAGGTATGAAAGCCTGCACAAAGTAGGAGTACGCTAAGGGAGCCCCGACAACCCACAATGCCCATAGACATCTAATGGTGCATGGGGCAAAGGTTATCCCCCTCTACGCGTGAAACAACCTATGAAGGAACACCCGCATGAGGAACACAGGAAAAGGGGGCCTCGCCATATAGGTTTCGCGTTCATCACGATCAGCACCTCTAGAGCGCTGGCAGTAAAGAGGGGGGAGACACCTTTACCCGACGAGTCGTATAGAATAGCCAGGGAACTCGTTGAGAAAAACGGCCACAGGGCGTCCGCATACAGGCTCGTGGCGGACGATCCGCTGGAAATTGTAAACGCCCTCGCGGATCTACTTAGAAGAGAAGACGTAGACATCGTGGTTACAATGGGCGGTACAGGGCCAGCCCCCAGCGACGTCACCGTGGCCACGCTGAGGCCACTTTTCGAAAAAGAGCTGGAGGGGTTCGGCTGCATATTTAGGATGCTGAGTTACGGCGAAATAGGCAGTGCAGCGTTCCTTTCGAATGCTACTGCCGGCATAGTAGGGGGTAAAGTTGTATTCGTACTTCCAGGGAGCCCGGGCGCGGCGAGGCTAGCTCTCGAGAAGATTATTCTACCCGAGGCAGGCCACATACTTGGGCTAATAAGGTGAATTGCATGGGTAACGTCAGGATGGTGGATATAAGCCCTAAAAGAGATGTTGTGAGGATTGCCAAGGCTAGAGGTGTAATAAGGCTCCGTGAAAGCACTGTAAAAGCGATAGTGGAGGGCCGTGTGCCAAAGGGTGATGTATTCTCGGTGGCTAGAGTAGCAGCTATACTGGCCGTAAAGAGAACCTGGGAAATAGTCCCCCTGTGCCACCCCATACCTATAACCTCAGTGGACGTGGACCTCCACGCGGAAGGCAACAGGGTAGAGGCGGTAGTAACGGTAAAGACTATCGCCAAGACCGGCGTGGAGATGGAAGCCCTCACCGGGGTCTCAGCCGCGCTTCTGGCAGTATGGGACATGGTGAAAGCACTTGAAAAAGACGAGAGAGGCCAGTACCCATACACGAGGATAGAGAGCATAGAGGTTGTAGAGAAGGTTAAGGAGAACCCCTAGGAACCCTCTTTCCACCAAGTATCCAGTACTCACCATTCTCTAGTTTTTCCAGCTTCCACACGGGAGGCTCATGCTTGACCCTTTCAAGCACCTCTTTTAGGGCCGAAATTGCCTCCCTTCTACCCGGAGAAACCACCGCTATGAAGAGAACAGGCTCTCCGGGTATAGCCTCACCCTTCTTGTGGTAGATATAGACACTACTTACCTTCCACTTCTTTACCGCGTCCCCAGCTATCTCCTTCAAGGTACGTGTTCCGTGAGGCTCGTATACCTCATAGTATAGGGACTTCACTCTGCCAGCTGGGATCACGCCTTTTACCCTGCCAACAAACAACGCCACTGCTCCATCCTTTTCACCCGCGAGCTCTAGAACCGACCTTAAGAGCTCAGCGGGTTCAACCCTGTCCACAAAGGCCTGTTCACCTCCCCCGGCTACGGGAGGTATCACCGCGACCTCTGACTCCTCATTCAGCTTCACATCGCCGTGCTCGCGTTTACCGTCTACCAGGAAAACCGCTTCCCCCCTCTCCGCCCACTCACCTAGCCACGGATACTTTTCCAGCAAGGCTTTTTTCAGTTCACCGAGTGTTCTGACGCCTTCGACGGATTCTTCTTCAACACCAGCCAACTCCCTGAAAATAGAGAAAAAACGTACCTTTACCACCAGCTGATCACCGTTTTACAGAAAGCTCATAGACGAAATGCCTGAACATCTCGATATCCTCCAAGTAGACGAACTCGCCTTGCGCATGTATGTTGGTGTCAGCCCTTATAGTGCCGAAGGCTATCACATCCATCCCGTACTCGTCGAAGTGTGACCCATCGTTTCCTCCAAGCTCGGCGGCAACACCGGGCTCTCCGGCGAAGCCCGCCTTACGGTATGCCTCCCTCGCAGCAGCCACAGCCTCGGATACAAACTCCTTGTTCTTCGCATACCATCCCTTCTGCTTCGCAACTATCTCTAGCTCTGCTTCCACTCCTAGCCTGGCTATAGCGGAAGAGAAGAAGGAGTAGAGCTCCCTCAGCGCATCCTCGAGCTCCTCCTCCGGTATCAGCCTCATGTCAAATCCGGCCCACGCCTCGCCGGGTACCCTGTTGTGCTTCTCAGCCTCGGTCTCAGGCAGTTTGAGAATATTCACTGTGAAACGCCCCCACACGTACGGGATGGGGCTCCCCGGGGGCGACGGCAGAGACGAGAGCTTAGCCGCCCGCGCAGCCTTAAACGAGAAGAACTCGTTGACTAGCCGCGCGAGTTGCTCGGCGGCGTTTCTGGTAGCATGGGGATAGCCCGCGTGGCCGGCCTTTCCGAAAACCCTTATCCAGCCTTCAACAACGCCGCTCGCGCCGATAGAGACATACTCGGAGCCCGCATCAACGATTATCACGCGGTCCCATCTATACCCCTCTTCCAACAGTGCCTTTATGCCGTTTCCGCCGACCTCCTCGTCGCCGGTGACCACAACGACGGGGTTATAGCGGAGCTCGGCCCCCTTCTCCGCGAGATCCACGAGCCCGGCGAGGGAGGCAACTATACCGGACTTGTCGTCTGCAGCACCCCTTCCATACATCTTGCCGTCTATCACCACGGGGTCATAGGGATCCATCTCCTGTCCCTCGACGATCCAGGGGCCTTTCGCGGGCACAACATCGTAGTGGGAGACAAGCGCGAGCGTAGGCTTGTTTTCAGGGGGATTAGGCAAGGTTATTATCAGAGTCGGTATCTCCCCGCCTAGGAGATCTATTTTTTCAACTTTAAGCCCGCTACCCTCGGCTATCTCAGCTACAGCGTCCGCCGCTTCCCTGTAATGCTTCCTGACAATGCCCTCTTTGCCATAGCTCGACTCGGAGGGTATTCGAACCAGCTTTTCCAATGACTCTACAATGTCTAGGGGCATGGGGCCACCAACTATATTCGGCTGTCACCCCCTATTAGTGTATCCCGGCGTCAAGGACCCGCTCTTCCAAGCTGTATAGCATAGTAGCCAGAACTTCTAGCCCTTTCAAGATCCACGATGCCCCTCGCGTCGAGAACCGTCTTTGCAGGCAGCCGGCCGCGATATATATCCTCGACGACTTCTCTGTAGGCGTTAATTATTATCGCGAGATCAACCTCCTCTCCGCCCCACTTCTCCACTCCCAGCTTTAGGAAGTCCTCCGGCATAGCTGCCGGCTCATAGCCGTAGACCTCTGCGCCCATATCCTTTAATTCTCTGAGAACCCTTAGCGAAGGAGCCATATAGTACTCGCGTACCCCGGCGCGATACGTGAGCCCAACGATGAGTATCCTACTCCCCCTTACAGGCTTACCTATACTGTTCAAGGCCTTCACAGCCATCAACACCACGTGAAGAGGCATGTGCTCGTTTACCGCCTTCGCGGCGTTGAGAAGCCTCAAGTCAAGCCCCCTCTTCAAGGCGTCATACATTACGAAGCGGGGGTACACGGGTATACAGTGGCCCCCCACGCCCGCTCCGGGCCTGTGCAGGTGGCAGTAAGGCTGGGTGTTTGCCGCCTCAATAACCTCCCACACGTTAAGCCCGACGTTCTCGGCGTAGAGAGCGAGCTCGTTGGCCAACGCGATATTTACATACCGGTAGACACCTTCAAACACCTTTACGGCCTCGGCGGCCAAGCTTGTAGAAACCTCGACTATACCCCGCTTGTTAATTGCGGAGTAGAAGCCCACGGCTGCTTCTAGCGCTTTAGGAGAGTCGGATCCAACGACCTTGGGGTAACTCTCGGTTATATCCTTCAACATTCGGCCACTACTAGTCCTCTCGGGCGCGTGGACGACGCCGAAATCTACCCCGTGCCTATACCCGGTCTTTTCCTCTAGAAGCGAAGTAATCCTCCTGGTAGTGCCTAGGGGTAGTGTGGTCTCAATCATTACAAGGTCGCCTTTCTCCAGCCCTTCGCTTATCTTACCCGCGACGTCCAGTAGTGCGCCAAGCCGCGGCCTCATATCCTCCTCTACGGTAACGGGCACTGCCACTACGTACACGTCTCCCTTAGTGACGGCGCTGCGCCAATCGGTGGTGACCATAAGTCTCCCCTCTGATACTAGCCGGGGGAGGAGATCCCCTATACCCGGCTCCCCCGGGAGGGGGTTTCTGCCCTCATTGATCATCTCCACGAGCTCCCTGCTGATGTCCACGCCAATCACCTTGGCCCCAGCCGCCGCAGTCGCTACTGCGAGCGGTAGGCCAAGCTTTCCCAGGCCAAACTGTACTACCACGACTTTGCCGTTCTTCACAGCTTCTGAAGCCTTCTCCCTGGATAAGCCGAGCAGCTTCACTCTCTCACCACTTTCGCTACATACTCTTGGCGGACAGGTTAAAAACGGTTGGTAAAGCTTCTATGCATGGATGCGGCGTCATGGCTACGAGCCTCCCCTCCCCCTTATTGGAAAAACTCTCATCTTCGCTTGATCCCATCGCAAACTATGTAACCAGTAATACGAAGACTTTCGATAAAACCGTGCTGCTCGATTCGGCATACATCGACGGGAGCTTAGCGGTAGACGAGCGGCGTGGAAGCCTGGTTACGCTGCTCTCGGTCGCATCACTCTACGTCAAGGGAGAACCCCTACGATACGAGAAAGGCCTCCCCGGCAGGGAGAGGATGCACCCTCTAGTCCTCATACCGAAGTCGTACGGAGAGGAGCGGGCCTCCTATTTCATGAGGGGGCTAGAGCTTTTGGAGGCACTAAGGGCAGCACACCTGGGCACACCACTTGTCGTTATGGATGGCAGCTACGTGACCCTACTCCTCTCCGCGTACGGGTTTCCCGAGGAAATAGCATCCCGTATGGGGGGCCTACACTGCGAGAGCGATGTAGAGGTGATTAGAGCCGCGTTCGATGAGATCGCGGAGGATCACTCCACCGAGGCATTCTATAAGGCCGTGAACGTGTTCATAAAGGCATACGCCGACGCATTATCCACGTCGAGCAGCTGGGAAGACGCCCTTACCTGCACCTCCCGCCTCGCACTCGAAATAGTGCTGGAGACGGGCGCGGCACTGCTGGAGGAGGCAAGAAAGAAGGGGGTGGATGTAGTATGGGTTTCCAAGGAAACAGGGATGGACGTGCTTTCAGAAAAACTCGGGGTAGAGAAGTGGATGAGGGACCTTATAGCTCTGGATGAACTTTGGAAGAGCTACAAGAAATGTTATCTGACTGTAACGCCGGAAAAAGAGATAGGTAAGCCGCGTAGGACTCTGGCACCGGAGGACGTCTTAGCGCGCATATATAGGCCTCCCTGGAACAGGTACGAGGTAACCTACGCGAAACTCGGTGGCGCCACCCTACAGATAACCTACCCCTTGCTTCTACACGACGTGGAAGACGTTTTGAGCACGCTTACGCTACTCAGCAGCGACAGCGGCTATCCTAGACCCCTTATACACGTGCACCACATGGCGGCTATCCCCAGGGAACGCGCGCGCCACTACGCCGATATACTTTGGGCTTCCTCGAACGGTATTGAGCGTATACTTCTTGCCCCAATGGGGCGTATACTGTTGGGGCTTCCGGGGTGAGAAAGTGGAGTCTGAAATAGGCAGGGTGGTAAGCGTCTGGGGCCGTAATACCGTGAAGATAGCTGTAAAGAGAGAGATGCTCCCGCTGGTTGCAGGGCATGGAACATATGTGAAGATGGAGGGAGTGGACGGCTCAACCCTGTACGCTCTCACAGTCGGCTACTATATGAGTGACGAAAACTACCTGAAGAGCGGTATCATAGAGGAGATAGAGGGGTACTCGTCCTTCGCTAGGACCAGGAATGAGGTTGTGGCAAAGATAGTCGGGTACCTAGAGAAGGACGCTGTACGTAAAGGAGTCAAGGCGCCGCCTATGCCTGGCGGCCCCGTATTCTTGGCTAGCGACGAAGAGCTTGACAGAGTGATGGGGCGGGGCGAGGTAGAGCTGGGCGTTCTCTCCTCAAACATGAAGTCAAGGTTCACATTGGATCTAAACATGCTGGCTTCAAGGCACCTGGCAGTCCTAGCTATGACGGGGGCCGGCAAAAGCAATACTGTGGCGGTACTGCTCGCCGAGATAGTTAGACGCCTCGACTATCCCAGGATCCTCGTGGTGGACACTCACAGCGAGTATGTACCGCTAAAAAGTCTTTACCCAGATAAAATACACGTCTACGCGCCTAGCGGTAAGATAAGCCTCCTACTCGAAAAAAGGTATGGCATCGAGGCGGAGCCCCTCGAAATACCTCTATGGACGCTGGGCTTCGAAGAGGTGGCTGGTCTTTTAGGCCTCGACTCGAGGGCTACAAAGCAGAGACTACATCTGAGGAACATCCTCAGGAGGATACGCGCATCCAAGTGGGAGCTTGCCTCAGCCGATGACCCAGTATTCTTTTCCCTCAATGAGCTGCGGAAGGGCGTCGAGGAGCCCTCCGGCCGTGGAAAAAGCGACAAGTCGCTTGAAGACCTCGTACTAAAGCTTGAAAGCATGATCGACAACCCCGATCTAGACTTCATAACGAGAACAGAGAGCGATGTAAAGGCCTATGAGGAGTTTAAAGAAGGGGAACCTGAGAGGAGCGGCAAAGCCTTCGTCGAAGTTTACAGGAGGCTCCTGCGGCCGGGGGTCGACATCGTAGCCCTGGGCGGCCTACCCAGCGAGGTTCAAGCGGCAACAGTTTCGACTCTCCTCAAAGCGCTCTGGAGGATAGCCAGCGCATACGCGCAGGCCGGCAGTAGACTTCCCACGTTAATACTGGTTGAAGAGGCCCATGTATACGCCTCCGCTTTCAGAGAACAGCCCTCAAAGCAGATCCTAGAGAAGATCGCTAAAGAAGGGCGCAAATTCGGTGTGGGGCTGATAATAGTATCCCAGAGACCTAGAGAGCTTTCACAGACTCTACTGGCGCAGTGCGGTACACTGATAGCTTTGCGCACGTCGAACCCGGAGGATCAGAGGCAGATCCTCAGAAGCATGGAGGACATAATGGAGGAACTTGTAACAGGGCTCTCCGGCCTAAGCGTCGGCGAGGCCATAGTCTCCGGCCCAGCAGCGCCTCTGCCAGCCGTAGTCAAAATACACTATTTCAAGGAGAGATATGGCGTAGAACTTGGCGGCAAGGATGTGGACTGGGTGTCTGAGTGGAGCCGTAAGCCATCAGAGGAGGATATAATCCCGTACCTCTATGCACGCACTCTTGCTAGAAAAGAGGGGAAGAGCGGCGCTAACCCGGATCTTACAAAGTTTCTAAGCAGCTAGGCGATCTCGCCCATCACGTTCTTTACAGCCTCTACGAGGGATGGGGCAACCGTTATTTTTGAAACCGGTGAGGGCACGGTGTCCGTGGCGACGACATCCTCTATACCGGCTGCTATCAACCTGTCCAATGCCCCCTTCACCATGACCGCATGGGTACATGCAGCGTAGACCCTCCTCGCTCCATTTTCTAAACTATGTTTCGCCGCCAGAGCCATTGTGCCTCCCGTACTGATTATATCGTCAACTATGATGACATCATGATCCTTTACATCAAGCTTCTTAGCGATGGCCCTCACCTCGCCAGTAATCCTGTCCCTCTCCTTTACTATATAGTCGAACTCGGCGCCGAGGCGCTCCGCGACTTTACCGGCCCTCTCCAACGCGCCTTTATCAGGAGCCAATACGACGGGGTCCTCAACCCTATCCCTGAAGTAATCCGCGACCTCCGCATAGGGTACAACGTTCAAAGAGGGTATCCTTAGCCACTCTTCAAGCACAGAGGGTTTGTGGATATCTACAACTACGAGGGCATCGGCCCCAGCCGCCTCGATACTCCTAAGCAGTATCCCGATGCTTATAGGCTCCCCCTCCAGGAAGCGCTTATCCTGCCGGGCGTAGGCCATGTACGGGACAACTACCACCACTACGTCCGCCCCGATGCCCTTCAGGGCGTCGATGGCCATTAGAAGCTCCATAGTCCTCTTCTCCTGGGGATAGTAGAGAGAGTGTACGAGTATAGCCGCGCCTTCAGGCTTTTCGGCCACCCTAACGTAGGACTCGCCGTCGGGAAAAGTCTTCTTTTCAAAGATTACCAGCTTGTCCCCCAGCCCCCTAGCAATCCTGGCTGCAAGCCCGTTACCCGCGTCGACAGTGTATACGGTCATACCGTGTTAGAGAAGCATGTGTGAAAAATAAGTTGCCACCAACACTACAATAATGGAGCTAGGGTCTAAACTACACCTGAGAGCATAGCGTAGTAGATCTGCCCTGTAGAGATGCCGCCATCGCCGGCTGGAAGTTTCCTGGGAAGCACCACGTTTTCCTTGCCGAAGACGTCTCTGATACCCTTGACGATAAACGTGTTTACGGCAGCCCCGCCGGAAACCAGGACCCTTTTAGCTCCATTCTCCCTCGCCACTGCGGCAAGCCCCCTGGCAAGCTCGTACTGAACGGTATAAGCCACGTCCCGTACACTATTCCCGCTTAGACCCTTCTCCAGAAACCTCGACATAAACTCCTTCGTCAGCACCACGCCCCCCTCCACCTCGACACGTACGCCAAGGTGCTCGCCCCCTCTTCCAGCGGCCTCTAACCTTATAGCGGGCTCCCCCTCGTAGCTCCTCTCCCAGCACACCCCTAGCAGGGACGAGAAGGCGTCAAGAATCCTCCCCATACTAGAAGCCCTTATGCTCGACTTGGCCTGCAGCACAGAGAGCCTATACTCTGTGAAGCCTCCCGGGAGCATTTTTTCTAAACCCAGCCTTTTTCCGAGCCTCAACGCCTCCTCCACGCCATATATTTCTCCTAGAATCCCGGCCAGGATCCTGGCCGGATACTTGGTGGCCCTATCGCCGCCGGGCAAGGGTATATATTCGAGATGGCCGAGCCTCTCATATATCCCATCTCTCCCTACGTAGAGGACCTCGCCTCCCCATATCCTTCCATCATCACCGTATCCGACGCCGTCAACCGCTATACCATACGCCTCTGTGAGGCCGTACTCCGCCATAACCGAGGCTATATGCGCCACGTGGTGTTGAACCCTGAACACCGCGCTGCCGCACCTGCGTGAGAGCTCCTCCGCGTACCTCAACGAGAGGTATCCGGGGTGCTTATCCGCCACAATCTTTGCCCCACAGGCATCAACCCCATAGTTCCTAGCAAGGAAGGATACCGCCTCCTTAAGGTATTCCAGCGTTTCTAGGTTCTCGACGTCACCTATGTACTGCGTTGGGATTATGTACTTGTCAATCCCCACTGCCCCGGCGTTATTCAGCATCGCACCCACAGCGATTGCAGGCGTGCTAAGAGGCCTGGGAACCTCTATCCACCGGGGGGCATAGCCCCTACTTCTCCTAAGAAAGACTGGCGTTCCATCTGTGAAGCGGATAACGCTGTCATCGGCTCTATTGACTATCCTCCTATTGTGCATGAGAAAGTAGTCCGCAACGCCGCCCAGTTTCTCTAAAGCCTCCCGAGGATCCTTTACCATCGGGCTGCCGCTAATGTTCCCGCTAGTCATTATGAGGAACTTGTCTCGCGTCTCCATGAGTAGAAGATAGTGGAGCGGAGTGTAGGCAATCATTACGCCCAGGGTATCCAGCCCAGGCGCGACCTCTGGTGAAACTTCACGGCTCTTTCTAGGCAGAACCACGATTGGCCTAGCGGGCCCGGTGAGGAGCTTTCTAGCCTCCTCGCTTATATAGACCAGTCTAGACGCCACGTCAAGGTTTAACGCCATTATCGCGAAGGGCTTCCTACTCCTCTTCTTACGGGCTCTGAGCTTCTCCACAACAGAGTCGTCCGTGGCAAGCGCCGCCAGGTGAAAACCGCCTATACCTTTTACCGCTACAATGTATCCCTCGTCGATTAACTTAGCAGCCTCTCTTATCGGATCGCCGCACCTAACGGGGGCCCCTCTCCCATCAGCCAGGTAGAGCTGGGGGCCGCAATGTGGGCAGGAGATGCCCTGTATATGGAACCTTCTTATATTGGCCGGGTCGCCGTATTCCTCCCTACACTTCACGCAAAGAGGAAAGCTCGCCATAGAGGTGTTCTCCCTATCATAGGGGGCACGCTCCATCACGGTGAAGCGTGGGCCACACCATGCACAGCTGTGGAAGGGATACCTGTACCATCTCGAAGAGGGGTCTAGAACTTCCCGTAAACAGTGTTCACACATGCCTATATCCGGCGGGATCATCGAGAGAAGCCTGCGCTCAGAACCGCTCTTTTCTATCTTGAAGCCTATAAAGCCCCTCGCCTCGACCTCCTCATATGTAAGCTTATCGATAACTGCCGCCGGGGGAGCCTCCTCTGCAAGCCTTCTGATAAACTCCCCTAATGCATGTTCATCGCCTTCCACATGTATCTCAACCTCTGACCCCCCTAGGTTGACCACATAGCCTGAAAGGCCTAGAGACGAGGCCAGCCTGTAGACGTAAGGCCTAAACCCCACGCCCTGCACTATCCCCGCAACCCGCACCTTAACAGCCTTCACCACATCACCCAATGCCTCCTAGAAGGTATTTATGAATAGACCGTGATACTGAAAACGTGTTCGACGCAGAGTACGCGGCAAGCCTCGCGAAGAGGCTGGCCGCCGCCCCGAGGTTCGCCGGCACAAGCGGCGAACGAAAAGCGCGGGATCTATTGTTAAACGAGCTTTCACAGGCAGGCTTAGAAGCCATCGCGGAGCCGTTCCGCGTAAGGACATTTAAAGTAAACGCGTGTAGACTGGAGTCGATCGACCCACCCTTCCAAGTGCCCTGCAGCCCGCTAGGTTTCAGCGGGGAGACGGGGCCTGAGGGCGTCACGGGGGACGTAATATACATCGAGTCCGTGGACAAAGCGCTGACGCCGTCCCGGGAGGGATGGATCGGGCTTGCCTCGAGGCGTCCAGGAAAGGATGAGTGGCGCCGCATCGTGGGGAAAGCCTCAGGGCTCATAATAGCGGAGGATAACAGGTACAGGCTTCCCAGCCATGTAGCAGTGCCGTACGAGTGGCGGGAGAAGTATGGAAGCCTGCCCTCAATGTATGTAAGCTATGGTGACGCTATAAGGCTCCTCTCGTCTAAGAAGGCGCGGATAGTTCTGGAGCAAAAATACCTTCGGCCACTCTCGTATAATGTTGTGGCGGAAAAACGCGGCACAAAGTATCCCGACGAGATAATTCTAGTCACGGCGCACTACGACAGCGTTTATGGGGTGCGAGGCGCGGTCGACAACGCTGGAGGCACAGCTTTCGCAGTAGCATTGGCGCGTGCCTTCGCTCAACGAGACTCTAAGAGAACTCTACGCGTTGCCCTCTTCTCAGGCGAGGAGTTGGGGCTTAGGGGGAGTCAGGCATATGTAAAGCGGCACCGAGAAGAACTTGATAAGATAAAGCTGGTGTTAAACCTTGACGTACATGGGGACGCTATAGGGAGAAACGGAGCGGTGGTGACAGGGCCTAAGGAATTGAAGGACTATGCTGAGTCGAGGGCAAAAATCCTCGGGTACACGATATCCTTCAGGGAAGACGTTATGAGCAGCGACGGCACGAGTTTCGCCAGAGAGGGGGTTCCCGTACTAAACCTCTACAGGGCTGGAGGCACAAACATCGACATGCACACAGTCAGGGACCGGGGCGACCACATTTCACCCCTAGCTTACCGCATTCTCGGAGCATATGCTGAGACGCTCCTAGACGAACTACTTAACGCCGAAACAATACCGTTCCCTCACAGTATACCGGAAGAGCTAAGTAAGAAGGTTAAGGAGTACTTTAGCCGCTGGGAGGTTTAAGCCTCCTTTTAAATCTCTTTATTCCACCCCTTAAACTATACGCCCTATATCCATGTTTTCTCAAAAACAGGGCCGCCTCACGGCTTAGAGCACCCTCGTCGCACACGAAAACATACGTCTTATCGGCATCTAGAGACCCCGGGTTTTCAAATATGTCAAAAAACTCTACGTGCACGCTACCCGGTATATGCCACCTCTCAAACTTCTCTACAGGCCTGAGGTCTACCACCACGCTCCCAGGAGGTATTTCATCTATCTCTAAATCCTCGACACCCTCAATGCTGCCTAAAGAGACTAAGTCCATCTCCACTACGGCCGAAAGAGCGTCTTCAAGAAGCTTACCCGGTATTTTAGCCTCCTCGGCTTCCACTTCATCAAGCTTAGCATGCGTCACCGGGTGCTGCGTAAAGGCGCCACAGTACTCCTTCACGAGTATAGAGTATTCATATGTACCAATATCCCTCGCCAGAGAAACTATATCATCCTTGTCAAACCCTATCAACGGCCTAAAAACGGGGATCGATACCGCCTCCTCAGTCACATATAGGTTCCTCATAGTCTGTGAGGCAACCTGGCCCAGGCTCTCACCTGTAACCAGCGCCTCCGCGCCAAGCCTCTTCGCCAGCGCCTCTGCGCCCCTATACATTAGCCTTTTCAACACGACGTGCCTGAGACCCGGCTTAACGGCCTCCCTCAGCGCCTTCATCACATCCCAGAAGGGCACTACGAACAACCTTTGCCTATACCCGTAGCTCCACCTCCAAGCCAGTGTTCTAGCCACGGGCATTACAGCTCTAAGATAAGCCTCTCCGCCCACATTGAAAAATACCAGGTCTACTTTTGCACCTCTCCTCATGATATACCACGCCGCCACCGGCGAATCTATGCCACCGGAGAACAGCGCCAAGGCCCTTCCTTCACTGCCTAGGGGCAGGCCTCCATAACCGGGGATTATATCCGTGTACAAGAAAGCCTTCCTGCCCCTCACCTCGACATACACCACCACGTCCGGGTTTTCCAGGTTCACGCCTGCAGCATACCTTAGGAGCCTTTCGCCAAGCCTCTTTTCTATGTCTAGCGAAGTAAATCCCTCAACCCAGCTTCTACGCGCTCTTACAGCGAACCTCTTACCCTCCACAATATTCGAGAAATGCTCCTCCGCCTTTGCGAGGAGATCATCTAAACCCTGATACTCAACCTCCACTCCAGGCGACACGCTCTTTATACCGAATACCCTCCTCAAAACCTGGGCCGCGTCCAGGCCCCCATAGACGTACACGCGACCCCAGTCCCACCGTATCTCAGCCCTTAGGCCCTCACGGCTTAGCGCGTCTCTAATGTTCCTCACAAGTAATCTTTCAAACCACCTACGCGTACCCTTCGACTTTACCGTGTACTCGCCGAGCCTCACCACTACAACCTCCCGTCTACGCGCGTCGACGCCTCCACCTATTCCCATAGAACCGCACCCGGCACGGCTGGCCCGATACAGCGCTACGCCTACTGCCTATCTCAAAAATCAGCGTAATATACGTTGATCCGGCACATATACTCACGTATGGAGATAGTGCTCAGCCTAGCCGAGTTTATAGGACTACTACTGGGGGCTATAGCGCTCATACTGCTGCTAATAGTATTCGCCATAGAGTATAAGCACTGGCGCACGAGGCGCGACGCGAGGAAGATAATTGTACCTATCAGACGCTATAGGGACACGGGCTATGACGAACTCAGGCGGCACTGAGAAGTGAAGAAGCCTGCATCGCCTCCGAGCCCTTCACAAGAGACATCCCCGGCAAACATGGGGCCCTGGGGGCTCTGACTAGATAAGATTATAGCGAGCCAGCTATCCCTTTTGAAGGGGGGCTATGAAGACTTGAACCCGAATTGACACAGTGATGAAGGCCGTCGCGGCTGAGCCCCTACTCCTCTATCTCGACCACGCTGCCAACAGCCTCTCCGGGTAGCTGCCGCTTAAAATAGGCTATAACCCTCCCCCTGCGTCCATGGAGCCTAACAATCCGCCCAGAAAAGACTTCCCCCGTCTTAGGGTGCTTCCACACAACCCTACGACCAACCAGCCTGTGAAAGCCTCCTTCAGCGTCCTGGACGACTATTATCACCTGCCTCCCGTAATACCTGTTACCCCCTCTCCTAAACGATGCAACCCTGCCCCTCATGCCCTCCACCCAGCCCATAACCTTGGAAAAGGTTAGAAAAGTGTATTTCGCCCGGCTACTTTCCGAGCAACTCGATATTTCCCCCGAACTCGAGACCTTCTATCAGCCTAGAGGTAAGCTCCTCCACGCCGCGGTCAACGAGACTCCGGAAAAGCCCGTCTTCCTCGTACAGCTCGACTATACCCTCCCTGTAAACCCTTCTACCCCGCTTCCTAATGTTTAGGGCAAGGAACGAGTAGTAGCGGAAAACATCCGCCCAAGGAGGATATCTGTCCCCCAGCCTTTCCACAAGCCTGTCATAGTCTTCAAGCTGCCTCACAAGCACGCCGCTGTACAGAGGCCCCTTATCCTCGACCTCGCGCCGCACGTACCTTATAACCTCCTCGTAGATCTCCTCGTAAAGCGCTCTAGCCCTGCTACCCCTAGGCTGCGCGGCCATTATCTCGAGTAGGAGCTCGTAGTAGACGCCAGATACCTTATACTTTAGCCTGCCACCCGTAGCCGACAGGAGCGCCTCATACACCCCCGGCCCCTTACCGCTCCACGGGCTCGACCCGCTTCCACTATGGAAGGACAGCAAAGCCCCGTACCGCAGCGCTACAGCCGCGGCCTCGTCAACCCTCTTATACAGCTCAGCCACGCTACCCCTGTAGTCCTGCTTTTTCTCAAACCCCACGTTTGGCGCTATATAGTCGACGTTTATCCCCCTCTCCCAGAGCTCGTTTAGGAAGAAGAGCATCTCTTTGGGCCTTGTAAGGCCAGGTGTCTCGTCAAACGCTATCTCGACTCCAAACTCCCAGGGGGTATTCTCCCTAATAATATCAAGGACCTTCTCGACGCCCTCAATGCTCCTCCAATACTTTACGGCCAGCCTCTTGACCTCGTCTTCGCTAAACCTGTAATAGTAGGCGCGGCCGCTCTCACCTATAGCCGTAAAACTCCTTCCTAAATACCGCTTAAGCAGCCTATCACCGTTATCGATTTCCTCGAACTCCGCCTCTACATCCCCGATCGATTCCCTCTCAGCCCTATAGTGGATCAAGTCGCACGTGTCAATGGTATAAAACCTTATATAACCCGTCTCAACGGCCTCCCTAACTTCATCCCGAATATAGCGTAAAGCCTCCTCCAACTCCTCTCCAGACGCCTCCGCGACCTCTTTGACGCCGGATATCCTCTTAACCGCCTTCACGCTAGACGTCGACAGGGTTACGTGGTCAGCCTCCAGTTCTACAGGAACATTCCAGCGGCGCGCGGCTTCACCGGCAAGAGTAAGGTACCTTTTAATCGACGTACCCGTGTGCCCCCTCGTTATCTCGTAGGCACCGGGCTCCGCGTTAATAACGTACTCCGGCGCGGTCTCCCTGCCATATGACAGCATCAACGTGCCTGCGACAGCGTGCTTTCTAAAAGCTGCCAGTATCCCCTGAAGCAACACTTCAGGTATCCTTATACCTATGGCGGGGTGGTGGATAACTCCGAGATACAGGGGTGTCTCGACCATCACTTATAGATTCCCAGTAACCCTAAATCAACGTTAAAAACAACACATATATCCCAGATAGATGAGGGGGCTTACGGAAAACTACTTAATGACTTCGAAGGAAAGCTTACACACAGCCCTTTCAGGATCCACGTTTATCTCCGTGATACGGCTCTTCACCCCCAGCTTCTTCCTCACAAGGTAGGCCACCGAGTTCATCAAGGGGCATATAAATGGGGTAACACCGTCCTCTATCAGCTTCTTTTCAACATCCATGAGCTGACATCCTTCAACGTAGAGCGTGTAACGGCTATCAGTAATCTCTGTACGGAAACTTTTGCTGAAGCCCGTCTTCTCCGTGTAGAAGCGGCCAATTTCCTCTAAGAGCTCCTGGAGAGAAGAGTTTTCGATACGCTTCCCGAACTGCTGCCCAACTTCTTCATATATCTTCTCCCCTATAAATGGTGTAAATGCTAAACTACCCTTACCGAGCGCGTCCCAGAGCGCCTTCTCCACGCCGTAAAGTATCGTTTTCAACAACTTTAGCTCTATACCGCACTTCTCCTTCTCGGCCATAAATCCACCTAGTAGAGGAGGCACTCGACGCCTATAGATTTTTTCCTAATAAGCGGCTGAAAATCACGTAGATACAAATCATTTTATGGTGAAATTAACGTCTTTATCACAGAATTTTTTCAATTACTATATTACAGACTCCTTTCCTATCATCAACGGTTATACTCTTCACCCTAGCCTTTACCCTCACCCTCTCCCTGAGCACGTACATCATGGAGTTCATTACAGGGCACACGAAGGGCTTAACCCCGCTCTCTAAGAGTTTTTTCTCGACGGGTAGCAACATACAACCGTTTATTGTTACATCAATTTTACTGTCGCTGTCAGACATCGACAAGCTATCAAATATCCCGAGTTTAACAAAATCACCACTAACAGTTTTTATAGCATTACCGGAACTCTCGTATTCGTCTTCACAAGTACTTATATTCAATTCCTCGCAGAGATTTTCGCCTATAAACGGTAACAAGGCGAAGCTGCTTTTGCCAAGTGCATCCCACAACGTCTTTTCAACACTATAAATTATAGTTAGAAGTAGATTTTTCTTCGCAGGATTCTCATCCATCGCATTATTATATCTAATAATTATTTTATAAACATTAGGATGGTTTTGTAATAAAAATAAAATACTCAAATCATTTTGTTCCTCGACAAAGGGTTTTAAATAAAATATTTCTAACCCATAAACTGGCTATCTCAGCACGGATATAGAGACGCCCTCTACGCCCTCAACCTTCCTGTCGCCGCCCTCGCCGATCCTTATTTCGATCTCCCTAGCGCGGAGCGTCCCGGCAATATCCCTCGACACCTTTTCTATCATCCTTGCCCGCTCCTCGTCGGCATGTACTATTATCTTCGCTATCTCCGAGCCAAGCGGTATGCGGAGATCATGCTTTAAGCGACGACCCTCAGCTATCACGTCTACAGCGAGCTCGCCTATCCTCGCCGCCTCTTCATCGAAGCTTAGGGGCTCGGGCCACGGAGCCGTAGTTATGCTTTCCCACATGTACCCGGGGAACAACCTGTGATACAGCTCTTCGGCTATGTGAGGCGTGAAGACGCTAAGCATCCTGTAGAGAGCCAGGAGGACTTTCGAGAGCGTGTAGAGCGCCGCATCATCGTTCCCCTCTGAAAGCCTGTACTTTATTGCTTCAAGGTAGTGGTCGCAAAGCTTATGCCACGCGAAGTCTATGAGCTTCAAAGCGGCGCCCTGGAAGTCGAATTTTTCCATGCTCTCCGTTACTGTTCTGATGGTATCTGATAGCTCTCTTAGAATCCAGTGATCAACGGGCGTAAGGGTTGGAGTCTCCACGCTGTCCAGCTTGTAGTCCTTTAGGTAGCGGTAGGCGAAGCGGCTGGCGTTCCAGATCTTAGTCAGGAACCTCTTGGTATACTTTAAGCCGTCCCAGCTGAACCTTACATCCTGCCCCGTGGTGGCGGCCGTGGCAACCCACAGCCTGAAGGTGTCGGCGCCATACCTCTCTATCACCTCGAGCAGCGAGACGTAGTTTCCGTAGCTTTTATGCATCATCCTCCCGTCAGTGCCGCGTACCATCCCGTTTATGAGTGCCGTCTTAAACTGTGTTTTTCCGAAAAGCGCAATACCTCGTAGAATAAGATAATAATCCCACGTCCTTATTATATCGTACCCGTTAGGCTGCAAGTCCGCTGGAAACAGTCGTTCATCCATGTTGTCCGGCCATCCGGCATGCACAGCCGCGGTAATGCTGGAGTCCATCCACGTGTCCATTACATCGGTCTCCCCCACCAGCTCCCTCGACCCGCAAACCGGACACTTCTCAACAGGCGGCGGGTCTTTCCGGGGATCTATCGGCGTGTCCTTCTCGTCGACAACTATGACGTGCCCGCACTTTTTACAATAGTAGACTGGGAAAGGAGTTGCGAAGAGCCTCTGCCGCGAAATCACCCAATCCCAGTCCAGGCTTTTAACCCAGTTTTCAAGCCTCTTGTACATATAGGGCGGCACCCACTTAACCCTGTGGGCCTCCTCAAGCACCTTCTCGGCGAGCTCCCTAGACTTGACGAACCATTGATACTTTGGAAGTATTTCGACCGGAGTGTGACACCTCCAGCATGTCCCGACGCTACTTTTTACAGTCTCCGTCTTCACGAGGAGCCCTTTCTCCCTTAGAAGTTCAACTATACGCCGCCTCGCCTCCTCTACCTTGAGGCCCTTAAGGGGCCCGGCATTCTCGTTCATAACACCCTTCTCGGTTATAGAAATTATTACTGGGAGATTGTAGCGTTTCTGCCACTTAACGTCTGTCTTGTCGCCGTACGTGCATATCATCACGGCGCCAGTGCCAAAGCTTCTCTCAACCTCCTCGTCGGCGATTATCGGTACGCGGCGCCCATATATGGGAACCACCGCGTGCTTGCCGACAAGGTGCTTATACCTCTCATCCTCCGGGTGAACAGCGACAGCCACGCAGGAGGGCAGTAGTTCAGGCCTGGTAGACGCTATTACTAGATCCTCCCCAGTCTCCTCCACCTGGAACTTGAAGTAATAGAGGGGCCTGTCCTTCTCGACATACTCTACCTCGGCCTCGGCTATTGCCGTCTCGCAGCGGGGGCACCATATGACCGGGTGCTCCCCCCTGTAAACCAGCCCCTTCCTGTACATGCGGATAAAGCTTATCTGGGTCCTCCTCCAATAGTCGGGATCCATGGTCACGTACTCTGTCGACCAGTCTATGCTTAGGCCGAGGGACTTCAGAGCCTTCCTCATAGGCTTTATCCACTCGAGAGTATATTTCCTACACAGCTCGATGAACTCCTGTGGGTCGTACTCGCTCTTCCTCTTCCCAGTCTCCTTCTCAACCCTAACCTCCGTGGGGAGGCCGTGGCAGTCCCAGCCCTGGGGGAAGAGCACGTTGTAGCCCCGCATCCTCTTATACCTGGCGACAAAGTCTATGTAGGAGAAGTTGAGGGCATTACCGACGTGGACTTCACCGCTCGGGTAGGGAGGCGGGGTATCTATGCTATAGGTAGGCCTCTCCCGGTCATCCCTGTCGAACCTGTACAGCCCAGCTTCTTCCCACCTGCGCTGCCACTTTTCCTCTATCTCGGCGAAGTCGTACCTCTTTGGAAACTCCTCACTAGCCTGGGCCATCGCAACCACCCCTAATAGAAGCTAGGAGATATAAGGTGATGGGTTCCTGCCGGGCTCTTAGAACCATACGCCCAGCGTCTCCATCACCCGGAAAAGATACGGGTGACAGCCATAAAAATAGTTTTACCTCTAGTGGCCGTGTCCGAGTTCCTCGTCCACGTATGTCTCCTTCGGCTCACCTATACCCAGTATGGCGTCCTCAAGCTCCTTAGGTATCTCGACCTCATACGCCTCCAAAACCTTTGCGACAAAGTAGGGATCCGGCGCGGCGCCCTCGAACTCCACCTTGTCCTCGCCGTCAACCTGTATCACGTTCTTTGGAACAGCGTAGACACCGTACCTATCGGCTAGATCCGGGAATTCTAGGGCTTCTATCATATCCCCGTAGATGTTCTTGTTCGCCATCGCGAAGCGGTGGGCCGCCCTCACAGCGAGCGGGCAGTAGGGGCAAGTGGGCGTGACGAAGATCATTATCCTCGTCGGCTTGGTGACGTACTTCCGGAGAAGCTCTGCGAGGTAGGGGGAAAGCTCCGTGCTACCCCTAGACACGTCTATTATGTCTTCCACGAAGGCTCCAAACTCGTACCCCGCTGGTATGCCGAAGTACCTTATATTCCACTCCTCCTTTCCATGTATGAGCAGCGCCGGAAACATGTCTATCCTATACTTCTCCGCCTCGGGAGATCCCTTCTCGAGCTTAGCGTAGCTGACCTTGCCGTCAGAGGCCATTGTGACCAGCTTCAGTATTTGCTCGGTGTCTTCACAGTAGTGGCAGTGTGCTTCGGGGTCAACGAAGAAGTAGATTGTAACAGGGTTCTCCAGCGCTCTCAGCATCTGCCTGAGCTCGTTTACGAGCCCCTCGTCGTATTCAACCGGCATAACATTGCACCCAGCCTCACTCTGCAGCGTAGAAGATATACCTTACCCTTCAAGCCCTAGGCGAATTTTAAATGATTGCCATAATATCGGCCC
This sequence comes from Thermofilaceae archaeon, assembly GCA_026986905.1. Taxonomy (GTDB): domain Archaea; phylum Thermoproteota; class Thermoprotei; order Thermofilales; family Thermofilaceae; genus JALVKT01. Next base: position 361 of record JALSNQ010000002.1, on the reverse strand, counting down.
GGCAATGTTATGATCGAGGGTGCTGGACGTGAGGAGAGAATGGCTCCGCTGGCCAGTCATGGAGGAGGAGATAGTCATTATAGAGAACACTAGCCACGTGTTCTTCAACATACCTTACAGGCTATACGAGGAAGGCCTAAAGAAGCACCTCAAAGACCTCGGCGTAGAGGAGGTAGAAGAAGTCGATGACCCCCTCGGCGGCAGAAGAGTGATCCTCGTGCTCGACAAGCAGTCAGCGCTGGAACTTAAGGCTTGGATAACGCTACAGGTCTCAAAGAATTCTTCCAAGTACTTTGTAACAGACCTCGAGGAGATATAGCTGTGGGGGCTAGCAGATAGCCGGCGGCCTACCCGTTTTCGC
>JALSNQ010000001.1 GCA_026986905.1 Thermofilaceae archaeon | reverse complement strand
CCCTTGCCGTCGGTTATGAGCGGGCAGTTAGTCCTGCCGGTGTAGCGGGCGTCGAAGCCCTGGAGCCTCTTAGCGACGACCTCTGCCTGAAGGTGGGCCGTGACGCCGCTCTTCGAGGTGGGGGCGTTCGTGCAGTCGCCTATGGCGTAGGCGTCGTCGAAGCCCGCTACCTGGCTGGTATACTTGTCTATCTTGACATAGTTGCTGTCGTCAAGTGCCTCCTCGGGTTTAAGCTTTAATGTAACGCCAGTATGTGGCGCAACGACCGCGGCCACTGTGTAGTCGAGCTCCTCGCCCTCGAGGCTGTATATCTTGTGCTTCTCAACGTCTATGCTGTCGACGGTGAAGAAGGTGTGCGTTTCTATCCCCCTCGCCTCCAGCTCTGGCTCTATGACGTCCGCGATCACCTTCGAGCTGTAGACGTGGGGGTAAGGCACCGCGAGGACTACCTTCACCTTGTCGAGGACGCCCCTCTTCTTGAAGAGCTCGTAGCTCAGGAAGGTGCCCTTGTGGGGGCCCGGGGGGCACTTATATATGGGATCCGCGATCGCGATGACAAAGCGCCCCTCCCTCATGCCCATGAGGGCGCGGTGTAGCTTCTCGGCGTTCTCCAGCGTCGAGTAGAAGTCGCCGAACTTCTCTACGAGCTCCCTGTGCCCGGGCACCGCGTCGAAGTCGAGCGCCGCCCCCGTGGCTACTACTACGTGGTCGTAGCCGAGCTCCCTGCCGCCCTTAGTCTTGACCTTCCTCTCGTTGAGGTCTACGCCCACGACCTCGTCGTGTATGAACTCCACGCCGGGCCTCAGCAGCTCCCTTATGGGCCTCCTGAACTTCTCCTTGGGCTCGCCCTTGAAGGCGACCCAGAGGAAACCTGGCAGGAAGACGTGGTACTCGCTCTTGTCGATCACCGTGACGTCGAACCTGTCCAGGGGGAGCAGGTTGGCGAGTATCGCGCCCCCGCCCCCTCCACCTATTATGAGAACCTTCTCCTTCGCCAATTCTCCTCACCCTTCTATAAAAACCGTGGAGAAAAACGTGGAAAACCCTTTAGGCCCGTTTAGCGGTCACCTTTATCCTGGCCCTTATAACGCCGTTCTCCTCGGTGAGCTCGAGGAGCTCGTTCCCCGTGCGCTTAACCCATGCCTGGACGTCGGGCTTGAAGCCGGGATCCGTGGCCTCGATCTCTATTATGTCGCCGTTCTTAGCCTTCCTGTAGGCCCTGGTGAGCACTGAGATGGGGCCCGGGCAGGCCATGCCCTTCGCGTCGACCTTTATCGTCTCTCCCACCCCTCTGCACCCCCTTTAGATGAATATTACCTCGTAGTCCTCCGTCTCGTTGAAGAAGAAAGTGGCGCCTACGACGTCGTCGACTATCGGATCCATGTCCTCCTTGGAGACGCCTGCCACCTTCGCCATTAGGGAGCACACGTAGACCTTCACGTCGCCGGTCTCCTTAGCCTCTTTGAGCATGTCGTACCAGCTGGGCGCCTTTATCTTCTCCATGCCCTCGTGTATCTTCGGCACGAAGTCCTCGAACTCCTTGGAGAAGCGGGGCTCAGGCTTCTGTTTGAGGAAGTATAGCATCGCGAAGCCTGTTACGAAGATGCGTACGGGTATGCCGAGGTTTGCCGCTGTCTGCGTCAGCACTCCTAGGGGGATGAACTTCTCCGCCTCCCCCGAATACATTATTATTCCTAGGCCTTTCATGGCCGGTCACGTTCTATAAAGAACTATATATATTTAAAATCTTCGCTATAGTCTTTTGAAAATATATGGTTAACAATATAACGCTCAATTTTAGTATTAATTATTACATATATAACAACATACCTATAGCCTGGCACCCCAGGGGCCCAGAGAAGGAAAACCTTGGAAGATTAGATTAGAAAAAGCAGCCGCCTAGACGGCGGGAGAAAATCTAGCTTTTCTCCCCGTAGTCGCTATATATCCAGCACGCGACGCTCCGCTCCTCTAGTTTTAGTGTGGGGGGCTTCGCCTCGAAGCATATCTTCCTAGCCGCCGGGCACCTGGGGGCGAAGCGGCACCCCTTAAGCCTGTAAGCGGTGTATTCCTCTTCCTCTGCCTTCTCCTCAAGCCTCTTCTCCCATTTCTTGTCGAGTCTAGGTATAGACTCTAGGAGCATCCCAGTGTAGGGGTGCAGGGGGTTGACGAAGACCGGCTTCGCGGGCCCCTCTTCTACTATATTGCCTTTATACAGAACCACTACGCGGTCGCTTACATAGTTCGCCAGCAATATGTCGTGGCCTATCATGAGCACGGAGAGGCCCTCCTTGTCTCTGAGGTCGGCGAATATGTTGAGCACGTCTATTCTAGTAGACGCGTCGAGCATGGAGACCGGCTCGTCCGCTATTATGAGGCTAGGCTCCACTAGGAGGGCTCTAGCTATGGAGAGCCTCTGGAGCTGGCCGCCGCTGAGCTGGTGGGGATATTTTCCCAGGACGTCGCCCGGGTGTAGGCCGACCCTCTCTATGGCTTCCCTAATCCTCTCCTCTACCCCTCTTCCCCCGAGGGATGGGTGGAAGTGGTGTAGCGTCTTGTAGAGGATGCGCTCCACTCTATGTATTGGGTTGAAGCTCGAGTAGGGATCCTGGAATATCCCCTGCACCTCGCTGTAGTACCACTTGACCTCGTCGCCTCGGAGCCGCCAAACGTCCCTCCCCTTATAGTATATCCTACCCTTGGTGGGCCTGTAGAACCGGAGAATCATCCTCGCTATCGTTGTCTTGCCGCTGCCGGATTCGCCGACGAGCGATACTATCTCGCCCTCCTTGACCTCCATGGTGACGTCTTCGACTGCTCTGATCTCCTGTCCGCCGAAGAGCCCCGTCCTAAACACCTTCGTGACGTCCTCCAGCCTGAGTAGGGCCATCTATCTCACCCCCAGCCAACAGTAGAATACGTGGCCGCCGCCCAGCTCCACGGCCGGCGGCTCCTCTCCGCACCTTTCAAAGGCGTAGGGGCACCTGGGGGCGAAGCGGCAGCCGGGAGGCGGATCCCTGAGGTTCGGCGGGGAGCCTTTGAGCCCGCTTAGCCTCTTCTCCTTGTACGTGACGCCTAGGCTCGGTATGGAGGATATTAGCGCCTGCGTGTAGGGATGCCTGGGCCTTTTCACGAGCTCCTCGGCGGGCCCTATCTCTACGACCTTGCCTGCGTACATTATCATCATCCTGTCGGCTATCTGGTAGAGCGATGCTATGTCGTGGGTCACCGCCACTATGCTGCCTATTATCCCGGCTTTCAGGAACTCGAGTAGGAGCTCTAGCACAACCCTCTGGGTGGTGACGTCGAGCGCGGAGGTGACCTCGTCGGCTATGAGGAGCTCGGGGTTGAAGAGGGTGGAAACCACGAGTACGGCGCGCTGCCTCATCCCGCCGCTAAGCTCGACAGGGTACATGTCGAGAACCTTGGGGGAGAGGCTGACGAGCCTGAGCCTCTCCTCGGCCCTCTCCAGTACTTCCCTCTTGGTAAGGTTGGGCTCGTGCACGGCGGCTAGGTCGAGTATTATGTCTCTGATCCTCTTCGTGGGGGAGAGGGCGTCGAGGGCGAACTGTGGTATTATGGATATGCCCTTATACCTTATCTTGCGCAGTTCTTCGCCGCTCATTGAGAAGAGGTCTTTCCCGTGGAACAGGGCTCTCCCGCCCATGTGCCTCATCGGCGGCTTGAGGAGGACTAGTGAGGAGACAAGGGTGCTTTTACCGCAGCCGCTTTCCCCGGCTATGCCGAATACCTCGCCCCTATACACCGTGAAGCTTACGCCGTCTACCGCCTTCACGTAGCTTCCGCCGACGGAGTACCATACCTTTAGACCGTCGACTCGGAGAACCTCTTCTCTCATGTCAATCGCCTCTAAGCCTGGGGTTGAACACCTCGTCGAGGCCGGTGTTCACCATGTAGAGAGATGTCAGTAGCAGCGCTATCACGAGGCCCGGGGGTATTGCCCACCACCAGAGGCCTAGCTGTATGGCGTTCCAGAGAACCGCCTGCTGGAGTATTATGCCGAGCGACACGCCCCTGGTGGGGCCTAGGCCTATGAAGTCCAGCCCTACGGCGTTGAGTATGGCTCCGCCGAACTGGAGTATGAACACCATGAATATGTAGGACAGCATGTTGGGGGCTATCTCGCCGAGTATTATCGCCAGCGGCGACTCCCCGCTCATGCGCGCGACCAACACGAAGTCTCTCTGCCTGAGTGCCAGCGTCTGGGCCCTTACAGCCCTCGCCGTCCATGGCCAGGAGGTAAGCCCTATTATCACGCTCTCAACCACTATGCCCCTATACGGTAGGTAGGCGGCTATGACTATGAGGAGGGCGAGGGTAGGTATGACTAGTAGTATGTTTGTAAGAACCATTAGGCCCTCGTCCACCAGTCCCCCCTTGTACCCGGCGACGAAGCCTATTAGAACGCCTATCAGCGTCGCTATCGCGCCCCCCAGGAAGCCCACGAGTATAGAGGATCTTAGCCCGTAGACGGTCTGCGAGAAGACGTCGTAGCCGAACATGTTGGTGCCGAGCGGGTGCCGGGGGCTAGGGGGGAGGCTCGGCTCCCCCGTGTATTTTAGTGGCTGGTAAGGCGTTAACACAGGGCCCGCCGCCGCGAGCAGTAGCAGGAAAAACAGCACCGCTGTGCCCGCCTTTACCTTGCCGTTCCGGAAGGCCAGCCTCAGCGTCTCCGTGATGCTTCCGAGCTTCAACCCGTCTCACCCGCGTATGTCTGCCTTATCCTCGGGTCGAGGAGAGCGTAGACTATGTCGATAGTGAAGTTCGCCGCTAGAACCATTATCACTATGAAGAGGAAGCACCCCTGTATGAGGAAGTAGTCCTCGTTTAGTATGGCTTCGAGCATCAGGTAGCCCAGGCCGGGGTAGCTGAAGACTATCTCCGTGGTCAGGGCGCCTGCGACGACGAGCCCGAGCTGTATTGCTAGGCCCGTTATCTGAGGGAGCATGGCGTTTCTAAAGGCGTACCGCAGCACGAGTCCCTCAGGGGCTCCGAGGGCTTCGAGGTACTTGGCGTAGTTCGACCCGACCTCATATATTATCATGTTCCTCATCCCGATCGCCCACCCCCCTAGTAGCACTATGAAGAGCGAGAGGAAGGGGAGCGCCCAGTGGGCCAGAAAGTCCAGTATGAAGCCAGCACTAAGGGACGGCGTCAACCCGGCGGAGTAGGCTCCGGCCGGCGGGAATACCGGTATAACCACTGTGAACAGCCATGCAAGGACTATTGCGAACCAGAAGTACGGGCTGGAGGTGAAGAAGTAGAAGACGGGCATTAGGGCGTTGTCGAGCCTCTTGTGTACGGCGGAGAGGGCGCCCAGCCAGTTCCCGACTATCCAGCTCAGTATGACCGCCGGGTAGATGAGAACTATGTCGTAGGGGAGAGACTCGAGTATTATGTCAAGCACCTTCTTAGGGTACATGTATATGCTTACCCCCA